>DASUGR010000260.1:0-25771 GCA_036273915.1 Planctomycetota bacterium
GCCCGCGACGACGAGGACGATCTTCACCGCGCCGTCGAGGAACTCGGCCAGCGGCTCCGCGAAGAGCCCGCGCCCCTCGACCCGGACGACGAGCGGCGGCGCGAGCAGCCGCTCCGCGCGGCTCCAGCGCGCGAACGGGAAGACGTCGAGGAAGGAGCCGTGATCGGCCTCGCGGTAGCGGCCGGTGCGCGCGAGCTCGAAGACGCGCGCGGCGCCGAAGGCGCGGCCGACCGTCCCGAGCGCGCGGGCCACGGTGCCGCGCAGGTCGCCGCCGGGTTCCGCGTGCACCTCCCCGATCGGCGCCAGCTCGACCTCGCGCAGCACCTCGCAGGCGTCCTCGATCCGGCCGAGCGAGAACGCGTCGACCGCCGGCGCGCGCGCGAGCAGCGAGCCGAAGCGCTCGAAGTCGATGCGGCCCGCCGCGAACGCGCCGAGCATCGCCTTCTCCGCCGGGCCTTCCGGCCCCTCGGCGGCCTGCTGCGTGGCGAGAAACCCGCGGATCTGCCCGATCGTGAGCGCGAGCGCGGAGCGGAAGGCGCGGAACGGGCCCTCGAGGCTCGCGTGGATGAGGTCGGACGTCTCGTCAGACGGCATAGCGATCGAACTCCTCGTCGAGCACGCGGATCCGCTCCTCGGCGGCGAAGACCGGCTGGTGGCGCGTCTCGTCGTAGCGCGGTTTCGATTCGTCCCGGTAGAAGAGCCCGAGGCGCACGGCGCCCGGCTCCTCGGCGAGCCGCCGCGCGGCGTGCAGGTCGGACGGGTCGTGCGGGACGATCTTCCCCCCGAGCTTCTCGGTGTCGGCGTCGCGGATGCCCTTCTCGTGCACGAGGATCTCGTTCCGCCTCGGGTCCTGCGCCGCGTCGCGGAAGATCGCCGGCGTCCAGACCGGGCAGCGCTGGAGGATCCGCACGAACGCGAACCCCTTGTGGCGGTACGCGGCCTGTAGCGTGGCGTGCAGGTGGCCGGGCGCCCAGTCGGCGGTCTGCGCCACGAACGACGCGTTGGTCACGCCCAGCGTCGCGGTGAGCGGGTTCAGCGCCGGGAGGTAGCTGCCGCGCGGCTGCGTGTTGCTCGGGTGCCCCTTCGGCGTGGTCGGCGACGTCTGGTTCTTCGTGAGGCCGTAGATGTTGTTGTCGAGGAGCATCGCGACCATGTTGACGTTGTAGCGGATCGCGTGGATCCAGTGCGCGGCTCCGATCGAGCAGCAGTCGCCGTCGCCCATCACGGTGAAGACGTGGAGGTCGGGGCGCGTCAGCTTGATGCCGGTGGCGACGGGCAACGCGCGCCCGTGGATGCCGTGGAACCCGTAGGTCTTCATGTAGTGCGGGAAGCGGCTCGAGCAGCCGATGCCCGACACGAACACGACCTGCTCCGGGCGGAGCTGCTCCTCGAAGAGCAGCCGCTGCGTGACCGCGAGGATCATGTGGTCGCCGCAGCCGGGGCACCAGCGGGCGAGCGGCCCCTCGTACGCGGATTGCTCGTAGGCCTCTTCCTCGTCGATCCCGCAGCCGAGGAGCGAGCAGCCGGTGCTCATCGCGCGACTCCTTTCGAGAGCTTCTCCCGGATCGCCTCGAGGATCCGCCCCGGGCGCAGCGGTTCGCCGGGGACGCGCGTCCAGCAGTCCACGTCGAGCAGGAGCTGGCCGCGCAGGAGGTAGGCGAGCTGCCCGAGGCGGCGGCTCTCCGGGGCGACGAACGGCGCGTCCGCGCGGTCGCTGTAGTTGATCTCGACCGTCATCACCTGCTTGAAGCGGCGACAGAGGTCGGGAAGACCCGGCTGGAGCGGCGAGAGGAAGGTCAGGTGCGCGGAGGAGACCTTGAGCCCCTCGTCGCGCGCGCGCTCGGCCGCCTCCTCGATCGCCCCCTTCGTGCTCCCCCACCCGAGCAGGAGGAGGTCCCCCTCGTCGGGCCCCGCGACGGGCGGCGGCAGGAGCGTCTGCTGGAAGACCGCGATCTTCCGGCTCCGCATCTCGCAGCCCCTCTGGTTGACCTCGGGCGCGTAGGTGACCCTGCTCCCCTGGTCGTGGCAGAGGCCCGTCGCGACGAACATGCCATTGGGCTGGCCGGGGATGAAGCGCCGGCTGAGCCCGAGCCGCTCGTCCCACTCGTAGGGCCGCGTGCCCTCGGGCACCGGCGCCGGGTCGGGCTCTGCGGCCTGCCAGCGCGGGTCGAGCTTCGGGCGCGGGAAGGGCTGCACGCCGGTCGCGAGGTTCGCGTCCGAGAGGACGAGGACGACGGCGCGGAGCGACTCCGCGATGCGCCGCGCGGTCACCATGCAGTGGAAGCACTCCTCGATCGTCGCGGGCGCGAGGACCACCTTGGGGGCGTCGCCCGGCTGGCCGAACATCGCGGCCAGGAGGTCGCTCTGCTCCACCTTGGTCGGGAGCCCGGTGCTCGGGCCGCCGCGCTGCACGTCGACGATGACGAGCGGCGTCTCCGTCATGACGGCGAGGCCGATGAACTCCGTCTTCAACGCGAGCCCCGGCCCCGACGTGACCGTGAAGGCGACCTTCCCCGCGTAGGAGGCGCCGATCGCCGCGCCGATCGCCGCGATCTCGTCCTCCGCCTGGTGGACGATCCCCCCCACGCTCTCGAAGACGTCGCCCAGGTAGTGCGAGACCGACGTCGCGGGCGTGATCGGGTACATCGCGCAGAGGTCGAGGCCCGCGGCCATGGCCCCCATGCCGAGCGCCTGATTGCCGTTCATGACCACCATGGGCACCGAGGGCGGGGCCGCCTTCACATCGACCCGGAAGTCGAGGTTTCCCTCCGCCCAGCGCGCGCCGAGCTCCATCAGTTCGATGTTGTTCCGCGAGACCTCCGGGGACTTCTTGCGGAACTGGAGCGCGATCTGCTCCCGGACCCTCTCCATGTCGCGGCCGTAGATCCACGCGAGCAGCCCCAGCGCGAACATGTTCTTGCCGCGCCGCGGGTTGTCGGTGACGGCGAGGCACTGCTCCTCCATGGGCACGCCGACGATCCTGTAGGAGCGGCCCGAGAGCTCCTCCATCGCCTCCTCCCACGCGGTCCGGACGAGCGGGTCGTCGTGGGTCGCCCACATGTTCTCGACGAGGATCGTGGCGTCCTCCTTGAGCGCGCCCAGGCGGTGCCGCGAGAGGAGGACCTGCTCGTTGAACGCCACGACGAGGTCGGCCTCGTCGCCCCAGTTCGTCACCTCGCGCTCGCCGATGCGGATCCGGACGCCGCTCGCGCTCCCGGGGGTGCGCGGCGGCGGCTGGATCTCGGCGGGGATGATCTCGACCGTCCAGGCGCCGTTGCCCATCTTGGCGGAGACGGCGCCGAAGCTCTGGCCGCACTTCTGCGCGCCTTCGCCGGAGTCGGAGACGACCTCGAGGATGTGCTCCCTAAGGCGCACGACGGAGGCGCGGGGAGGGGTCGGTAGGGTTGTGCTCATAGTGACGGGGCAGCGATGTGAGGGGGCTCCGGGGGCCGGAATCGCAAGTACCGCACCAACCCGGCCGGCTCCCGGCGGGCTTGCCCGCCGCTGCCGGATCCGATGCGTTCCGGCGCAGCGCAGGGGTTGTGCGGCGGCCGGGCGGCTCCGTCGAAAACGGGGCAATTGGCGCGCGAAAGCTCACGCCGGGGGATGGCCGCGGCGCGCGCGGGCGTTCCTCGGGGCAGGCGCGGGCTTTGCTCGTGCGACGTTCGTCCGACTCCGCCCGCGGGGGACGGCAAGGAGGCAAGCATGACGGAGTACCGCCGGTCGCGGGATGCGAACGCCGTCCCCGTGGTCTTCTGCCGCCGCCAGGAGAAGTGGCTGCCGATCGAGGAGCACGTGAAGTGCGAGTACTGCGCGGGGCCCGTCTTCGACCGGGACGGCGACCCGGTGTCGTTCCTCTGCACGCACGACGGCGAGAAGCGCGAGTTCCAGCCGCCGTCCCCCTCGCTGCCCGACGAGGAGCTGGGGACGGGCGACTAGATCCGTCCTCAGTCAGGGCACCCGGGCGCCCCCTGCACCCCCCCGGATTCCTAGGGTGACCACGGCCCCCCGTCGCTACACTTCTCGCCCATGGAGCATGAGCGTCGGCGACGGGACGTGTGGATCCTTCTGCTCCTGCTCCTGCTCCTGCTCCTCGGCCTGTTCGGGTTGCGGCGCTGCGCGCGGCGCGAGCCCGCTCCGCCCGACGACCGCGGCGGCAACGCGGCGAGCACCACGGAAGCGCCGCGGGCCGCGGAGCCGTCGGCCGAGGTCCTCACACCCGCGACGCTCGCCGCCCCCGCCGAGGTGCGCGCGGGCGCGACGTTTCTCGTGAAGTGGACCGGACCCGACAACCCGAAGGACTACGTCACGATCGTCGCCAAGGACGCGAAGGACGCGGAGTACGGGAGCTATCGCGAGACGAAGGAAGGGCACGAGGTCGAGCTGACTGCGCCGGTCGCGCCCGGCGCGTGCGAGGTGCGCTACGTCACGGGCGGCTCGCGCACGGTGCTCGCGCGCACCACGGTGGCCGTGACCGCCGCCGAGGCCACGCTCGAGGCGCCGGCCGGGATCGTGCTCGGCAAGCCCGTGACGATCTCCTGGTCCGGGCCGAACGATCCGGGCGACTACGTCACGATCGTGATGCAGGGGACGCCCGACGCCGCCTACGGCAACTACACGGAGACGAAAGAGGGCTCGCCGCTCGACGTCACCGCGCCGGCGACGCCGGGGGATGCCGAGGTGCGCTACGTCACCGGGAAGGGCCACCGCGTGCTCGCGCGCCGGCCGCTGCGCGTCCTCCCCGCGGACGTGTCGCTCACCGCGCCGGACGAGGCGGTCGGCGGCACGACGATCTCCGTGGAGTGGACGGGCCCCGACAACAAGGGCGACTACGTGACGGTCGTCCTGCCCGCCGCGCGCGACGCCGAGTACGGCAACTACGTCGAGACGACCAAGGGCTCGCCGCTCGCGCTCCTCATGCCCATCGAGGACGGCGAGCACGAGCTGCGCTACGTCGGCGGCCAGGACCGCCGCGTGCTCGGGCGGCGGACGATCCGGCTCACGGTCCCCGCGGCGACGCTCTCCGCGGCGGACGAGGTCGCGGCCGTCGCGGCGTTCACGGTCGAGTGGACCGGTCCCGCCTACTCCGGCGACTACGTGACGATCGTGCCGGTCGGCGCCGCGGACGGGCAGTACGGCAGCTACGCCGACGTGAGCGCGGGGTCCCCGGCGAAGCTTTCGGCCCCGAAGGAGGCTGGCGACTACGAGCTCCGCTACGTCGCCAACCAAGGCCGCAAGGTGCTCGCGCGCCGGCCGATCCGCGTCACGCGCTGAGCGATGGGTCCGGAAGCCCTCGCACGGGCGGCGACGAGAAGCGCGAGTTCCCGCCACAGGGGGCGCTTCTCACGCGCCGGAGTGCAGGTCCTGGCGCCTGAGCGCGGCCGCGGCGCCGGCGGACGTGGCGGCGGCCCACGCGAGGAGCGTCCCGACGAGAAGCGCGACGGCGCGCGCCTCGCCCCCGAGCCCCCGGACCAGCTGGGCGCCTGCCGGACCGAACGTCTCCTTCCCCGAGATCGCCAGCATGGCGCCGACGCGGGTCGCGTCCGCCGGGTTCAGGAAGACGCAGAGGAATGCGACGCGGTTCCCCCACGCGTCCGGCAGGACGAAGGCGAGACCGATCGCGACGAGGTCGAAGAGGAGGACCATCAGGAACCAGGCGACGAGGACGACGGCATAGGAGCGCGTGCGGCGGCCCGAGAGGACGGTCAGGAGCGCGCCGAGCGGCAGGAAGACGGCGCCGGCGAGGATCGTGAACCCGACGAGGACGAGATAGCTCTCGAGCCCCTGCGTGCCGACCTTCAGCGCCACGAGCACGCCCGTGAAGCCGAATCCGAGGAGCGTCGCGAGGGTGTGCGCCGCGCCGAGCCCCAGCAGCTTGCCGAGCACGATCTCCGTGCGCGCGACGGGCTCCGTGAAGAGCTGGTCGGTCGCGCCCCCCTCCTCCCGGAACCCCTGCACCGCCATGAGCATGACGGCCAGCGGGACGACGTACAGCACGAGGTTCAGGAGGCTGACGGCGGTCCGGTCGAACTCCTGGAACCCGGCGACCTCGATGACGGCGAGCCCGAAGTAGCTGACCGCGAGGGTCAGGGCGGCGAAGACCACCACGTATGCGGCCACCCAACGTGCCCTGAGCACGATGCGGAGTTCCTGTCGCGCCAGTGCGAGGAGGATGCGGCCACGCGGCAGCGCGTTCATTCCGGCTCCTGCCCCCGGAGCCCCCCCCAATCCAGGACCTGTCCGCCGAGACGACGCGCCTCCTCCCCGGCGGTCTCGGCCGAACCGAAGGCAGCGAGGCCGGACCCCATCGGCGTCTCCAGCGAGGCGGCCCGCACGAAGTGCGCGCGGGTCGCGTCGAGCCAGCTCCCGTCGCGGAAGTCCACGACGAAGAGCGCCGTCCCCTCGGGCGGCGGACGCTCCGCCGCCCACCGCACGAGGCACCCGATGTCGTCGAAGAAGTCCGCGGCGCCCGACGTCGTCACCGCTTCCGCGGCGAACGACCGGCGGGAGATCGCCATGCGGCAGAGGCTGCACTCCTCCTCGTTGAGGGCGATCTCCACGGGCCTAAGCGCGCCGCCGCAGCCCAGCGCAAGCAGCAGGACGAGGAGCGCCTCATGCCCCTTCATCGCGGCCCTCCCGGAGGTAGGCGAGGTACATCTCCTCGACGGACGGCGCGTGCGTCTCGAACGCGCCCACGGGGCCGACCTCGCCGAGGCGCCGCAGGATCGCGTAGCGGCGCTCGATCGGGGCGGTGACGATCACCGCGTGGCCGTTCAGCCGCGCGCGCGTCGCGCCGGCGGCGAGCGCCGCCTCGACGTGGACGGGCGCGGGCCGCTCCACGTCGACCTTCAGGACCGCGAGGCCGCGCATCCGCCCGAGCAGGTCCGCGACCCTCTCCTCCGCGACCTTGCGGCCGGCGACGAGCACGACGACCCGGTCGGCGACCTCGGCGACGTCGTCCAGCACGTGCGTCGCGAAGAGGAGCGCGCGCCCCTCTTCCCGCCAGCGCCGCGCACGGCGGCGCAGGTCGATCGCGGCCTCCGGGTCGAGGCTCGCCGTGGGCTCGTCGAGCAGCATGGCCCGCACCGGGGCGAGGCTCGCGACGGCGAGGGCCAGCCGCTGGCGCATGCCGCCGGAGAGCGTGCCGGCCGGACCCGCGTCGGGGGCGAGCCCCGTCTCGCGCAGCGCGGCGACCGCCCGCTCCCGCGGCAGGCCGCGCAGCCGCGCGTGGAACTCCGCGATCTCGCGCGGCGTGAGCGACGGCGCGAACGCGGGCTGCTGCGGCAGGAACGCCATCCGCGCGTGCGCCGCCCTCCCCTCCCGCCGCAGGTCGAGGCCGTCGACCCGGATCGTCCCCTCGTCGGGCCGCAGCAGGCCCGCGATGCAGCGGAGGATCGTCGTCTTGCCGCTCCCGTTCGGGCCCATGAGCGCAACCGCCTCCCCCGCCGCCACGGTGAACGACACGCCGCCTGCGGCCCGTACGCCGTCGTACGACTTCGCGAGACGTTCGACCTCGATCATGCGCGGCCCCTCGCGAAGATCCAGCCGAGGAGGCCGAGGGCGAGCGCGGACACGACTGCCGCGGCCGGCGACCCGCGGCGCCCCGCCCCCGCGTCGACCGTGATGCCGCTGACCGGGTGGAGGAAGGGGGCGCGATCGCGCTCGTCGCTCGTAGGCACGATCGGGAAGCTCCTCTCGGCCGCGGCGAGCGCGTCGGCCGCCGCGCTGTTGAGGAACAGGCGCAGGAGCGGCCGGTTCCCGACGAGGCACTCGAACGCGTCCTGGAGCCGATGCTCCACGTCCCCGTCGCCGTCGCCGTCGAGGTCGTAGCCCGCGTAGTCGGAGTAGTAGTTGCCCTCGCCGCCGGGGCTCCAGTCCGCGTCCGCGCGCCCCACGGTGAGCAGCATGGTGAGGTTGCCGATGAAGTCGTTCCTCGCGAACCGGTTCTCGAGCGCGCTCGCGTAGAGCGTGACGCCCACGTCGTTCCACGCGACCAGGTTTTCCCGCACGACGTTCCTGTGCGAGTTGTCGACGAAGATGCCGCGCGTGTTGTTGACGATCGCGTTGCGCTCGGCGACCGAGTCGAGGCAGTCCTTGAAGAGCAGGCCGAACGCGTTGGGCCCCTTCCGGTTGTTGACGATCCGGTTGTCGCGGAAGACGACGTGGTCCGTGTACATCACCGCGGCGCCGCCCATGCTGTCGCGGAAGAGGTTGCCCGTGAACGTGTTGGCCTTGCAGAACATGTAGTGGATGCCGTACCGGAGGTCGAAGAACTCGTTCCCCTCGACCCGGTTGTCGTCGGAGTGGTCGAAGTAGACGCCGTCGCGCACGTCGTTGACCCGGTTCCCCCGGATCAGGCTCTCCCGGGAGTCGTAGAGGTGGATCCCGGCGCCGCGGAGGCCGAGCGGGTCTTCCGCGCGGCCGCGGATCACGTTGTCCTCGACCACCGTCCCCCCGGCCCCCCTCAGATAGACCCCGAACAGGTTGTCGACGATGCGGTTGCCGGCGATCCTCGCCCTTCTCCCCCGCACCTTGATCCCCGCGTCGCTGACCATCATGTCGCGTCCCGACTGCGCCACCTCGAAGCCGCGCACCTCCACGTCGTCCGCCCGTACGACGACGACGTCCCCGCGATAGCCGCCCTCGAGCCGCGGCCAGCCCTCGCCCACGAGCTTCACGGGACGGTCGACGACGAGGCCGCCCGCGTGCACGCCGCCCCGGACGACGATCGTGTCGCCCGGCGCGGAGGCGTCGAGAGCGGCGCGCAGCGTGGCGGGCCCGCCGGGCTCGACGAAGCGCGTCGTTGCGGGCTGCGCCGCGACGGCGGACGCGAGCCAGAGCGTCGCGGCGGCGGCCCTCAACCGCTTCCTCCCGCGCGCAGGCGGCGCGCCTCGACGTGCGAGAGGACGAGCGCCGAGAGCAGCAGCGCGCCGACGATCCCCACGACGATCGCGGCGCCGCCCGGGTAGCTCTCGACGTGGAAGTTCGCGATCTTCACGCGGCCGTACATGGGCGGCGTGAACGGATCGACCTTGATCGGCGCCTCGGGGTCCAGGTTGTGCCCGTACAGGTAGAGCCGGTGGTAGAAGTTCCACGCGGAGAAGATCGCGAAGTAGGCGAAGAGCACGCTCACGTCCGTGAGGTCCTTGAGGCTCCCGATCACGACGGCCCGCAGGAAGAGCAGGCCGAAGAACCCCATCGCGAACGGCATCCAGAGGAACTCGGAGAAGTCGCTGTCGAGCAGCGGCCGCATCCCGATGTAGTGGTTGAGCGAGTTGATCTCGCGCAGGTCGTCGCGGTCGGCCGTCTTCTGCCCTTCGAGGCTGTCGATCCGGATCGCGAGCCGCAGGGGGTCGGGGTACTGGTTCGACTGGAACGCCATCGTCCAGAGGGGGAACCGGTAGACGAGCGGGATCATGAGCACGGCCACGGCGAGGAGGATCCTCGCGGAGATCGACAACGGCCGCGCGAGCAGGGTCTGGTAGGCCTCGAGCCGCTTTCCCATCGGACCTCCTGGCGGCGCGGAAACCGGGGGGGCTCCGGGGTCCCCCCCGCTTCGCGTCCGTACGGCCTATTCCTTCACGAGCAGGTAGCCCTGCATCTCCTGGTGGAGCGCGGAGCAGAAGTTGGTGCAGTAGTAGGGGTAGACGCCGGGCTTGTCCGCGACGAACGTCACGTGCTTCGTCTCGCCCGGGTCGACGACGAGGTTGATGTTGTACCGGTTGATGCCGAGCCCGTGCAGCTCGTCCGTCGTCTGCTCGATGTTCGTCAGGTGGATGGTGACCGTGTCCCCCCGGTTGACCTCGATCGCCGTCGGCCAGAGCGTGGACCGCACGGCCGCCATCTTGACGTCGACCTTGTTCCCCGAGCGCTCCACCCTCGCGTCCTTCACGTCGAAGATCGCGTTCGGGTCCCTGTTCTCGGCGATCGGGTAGACCTCGATCGGGTGGAGGAGCGTCGCGAGGCAGGCCTGCGCGTAGTGCGGCTCCGGCTCCGTGAACGCGTCGTAGAGGAGCTTCATCTTCTCGCCGCTGATATCGATGAGCTGGGTCGACTCCGGCTGGCTCGGGCCCACGTTGAGGTGCCGCCCGTGCGACAGCTTGTTGAGCGCGATCAGGTACTCGCCGGTGGGCTTCGTCGAGTCGCCGCCCGGCACGAGCAGGTGCCCGATGTTGTAGCTCACGGGAACGGTGTCGAGCACCTCGCCCGTCTTCGGGTTCCACTTCGCGACCGCGCTGTCGATGAAGAGGCTCGTGTAGGCGTTCCCCTTGTCGTCGTACTGGGTGTGCAGCGGCCCGAGGCCGATCTGGACCTCGCGCTCCATCACGGACTCGTACTTGAGCACGGGGATGCCGTCCTCGTCGCCCGTGAAGTCCTTGTTCTGGATCGCCGCCATCGCGCGCGAGAAGCTGTAGACCGTCGTGATCGCCTCGAGCTTGCCGCTCGTCACGAAGAACGTCCCGTCGGGACTGAAGTCGACGCCGTGCGGGCTCTTGGCCACCGGCAGGAGGTAGCAGAGGCCGGGCACCTTCTTCGGGTCGAGCATCGCGACGCCGCCCACCGCGCCGCCCTTGCCGGCCTCCGCCGCCTTCCGGGCCTCCCGCCAGTTCACGAGGATCGCGTAGTCGCGGTCGTGCTCGCTGGCGGTCTTCTCGAGCTGGCCGGTGGCGCGCTCGGAGTTGTAGCAGGTCCAGACCGCCCAGTCCGCGGACGGGCCGCGGCCGGTCGACCCCAGGTCCCAGTCGAACGGGGGCGTCAGGATCTCGAACCCCATGGAGAGCTCGCCGGTCTTCGGATCGATGCCCAGCGCACCGACGACGCCCTTGTACTTGACCGCGTACTCGCCGATCGCCGCGTAGCTTCCGCTCGGCACCGGCACGCCGAAGCGGCTCGCGCAGAGGATCATCTCGCTGTTCGACGTGACGAAGGAGCTCCCGTGGTTGCCGGACAGGTTCGGGATGGGCCCGAAGATCTGCTTCGTCTTGAAGTCCCGGAGGTCGATCCGGGCGATGCGCGCATTGGCGTTGTCGTTCACGAAGAGCCAGCGGCCGTCGTAGGCACCGTCGGTCTTCGAGAGCGACGGGTGGTGCACGTCGCCCCAGGTAAAGCCGCCGAGCATCTTCTTCGACTCGTCGTCGAAGCCGTACCCGGTCGCGGGGTAGACCGCGAACACGGGGATCGTGGCGAGGTGCCGCATCGACGGGAGGCCCGCCACGTACACGTTGCCGGAGTGGCCGCCGGAATAGAACAGGTAGTGCGTGTCCAGGTCGCCCGGCGGGACGTAGGTCCGGACCGCCGCGCTGGCGGCCCCGCCGGTAACGGTCGCGCCGCGTCTGCCTCCCTCCTCGCCCTTGCCGCAGGCGTACAAGGCCACGGCTGCCGCAACCGCGAGGGTCGCGGCCCAGCCCCAAGTGCCGGATCGCTTCAGGTTCCTCATCGATAGGTCCTTCCCGCTCGTCGCGTGGGCTACTTGCCCGCCGAGCCGTCTTGGTTCTCTTTGTGTTTGCGATAGGCGGCCTCGAGGAGCTCGATCGCGTGCCGCCGCTCCTCGGTCGTCAACGGAATCTGCTTGGCGAGCACGACGGCCATCGTGCCGCTCGGGTTCATCAGGAAATCGTCCACGGTCCGGCCGAAGCGCCGCGGGGCGTCCTCGACCGCCAGCGCGAGGTCCGGCCCGATCTTCGTCGCGGAGACGATGCCGAAGCTCGAGACGTCGTGGCAGATGAAGCAGCCCTTCTCGACGAAGAACTTGCCCTCCCCATGACGCATGACGCGCTCGCGCTCCGCCTCCTCCGGCGTCGGCACGTCGCGGAGGATCGCGCCGGGCAGCAGGCTCGCGGGCAGCCGGGTGTCGCGCCAGCTCAGCAGGACGAGGCCGATCGACTGCGCATCCTCCGTGCTGAAGCCGAACTCGGGCATCACGGTGTCCGGCGAGTAGCTCTTCGGGTTCTGGAGATGGGCCAAGTGCCAGCCGAAGAGCGTCGGGAGCGTCGTGAGACGCGAGTAGTCGTACTGCTCGGGCCCCTTCTCGGCGACCCGGGTCAGGTCGGGGCCGATCGCGCCGCCGCGGCCGTTGATCACGTGGCAGGCGCGGCATCCCTTGTCCTGGATGAGGCGCTTGCCCCGGTTGAGGTAGTCCGCTCCCGCGACCTCCCGGTCGAAGCGGTGGCAGAGGTTGCAGCGGTACTGGAGGAACGCCCACGGGTCGCGGATGCGGTAGTCCTCCGCGAGCTTCTTGTCGATGAGCGGCTCCTCCCAGTGCTCGACCCACCCGTGCGCGTCGGGAAGATCCGTCGCATATCCCTGCCCGCCGTGGCAGAGCGTGCAGCCGAAGCGCTCGATCGGGTGGTGCGCGAGCGGCGCCGCCGGGTGGGTCGCGAAGGGCTCCGGGGCGTCCTCGAGGCCCTTCCACGTGACGCCCATGTGGCACGACGTGCAGCGGTCGACGCGCGCCGCCTCCTCCAGCCAGATCTGCTGCAGGCCCGTCGGGACGGCCGCGGCCCGCTCGGGACCGAGCCGCTCCGCGACCAGGGCGCGGAACTCCTCTTGGTAGCGCTCGTATCCGGGCGCCGCGTCCTCCCAAGCGACGACGACGCAGACGATCAGCGCGAGGAGCGCCGTGGCCGCGAGCAGGATCCTGTCGTTGCGGAACACGCGTTTCCTCCTAGTACCGCGCCGGGTGGGCCGGCCACGCCTCCCACGGCCAGTAGAAGTTCCAGTAGGGCCCGCGCAGGAACGTGCCGATCACCGTCAGCACGATGAGCGCGACGCAGATCGCGAGGAAGATCCCGTTCGCGCGGCGCCGCGCGCGGTGGAACCAGACGCCCGTCGCCTCGGGACCGGAGCGGTCGAGCCAGGGCGCGGCGCACGCCCAGAGGAGCAGGAGGCCGGGCACGATCACGCCGCCGACGAGCGCGCCGTTGATCGTCCAGCCGCCGAGCCGGACGGTCGTGACCGTGACCAGCTCCTGAAGCCAGAGGAAGTACCACGGTGCCTTGGCCGGGTTCGGCGTCACGTCCGGGTTGGCCGGCGCCTCGAGCGGCGCGCCCATCCAGATCGCGAGAGCCGAGGTCGCCGCGAACGTCACGAGCGCGACCACGAGCAGGCGCCGCAGGAGCCCCGGGACGGCCGGCACGAGGTGCCGCTCCGGGTCGACGAGCGACGTCTGGACGTCGGGTGCGCGCCCGGAGGCGATGCCCAGCAACATGTAGGTCTTCGACGGGACCGGCGGAGCGGCCTCCTGCCGCTCGCCCAGCGCGACCCGGTCGCGGGCCGCGAGCCCGCCGTCCTTGCGCACGCGCCAGAGGTGCCACGCCGCGAGGCCGGCGAGGAGCATCGGCAGGAAGACGCAGTGCAGGACGTAGAAGCGGATGAGCGTGTTCTGGTTGATCTCGTGCCCGCCGAGCAGCACGAAGCGCACGGCCTCGCCGGCGACCGGGACGGCCTTCGCGATGTTGGTCCCGACGGTCACCGCCCAGAAGGCGAGCTGGTCCCAGGGCAGCAGGTAGCCGGTGAAGCTCAGCAGGAGCGTGACGAGGAGCATCGCGAGCCCGAGGCACCAGTTGAGCCGGCGGTTCTGACGCGCGAGGACGCCGTTCTTGTACGCCCCGGTCAGGAACACGCGGACCATGTGGAGGAAGACCGCGATCACCATCAGGTGTGCGGAGATCCGGTGCAACGCGCGGAGGAAGCGGCCGAAGCTGACCGCGTACTCGAGGTCCTTGATCGACCCGTAGGCCCGCTCGACGGAGGGCACGTAGAGGAACATCAGCACGACGCCCGTGAGCGTGAGGTTGAGGAAGAGGAAGAGAGAGATCACGCCGAGCCACATCGAGTAGCGGCTCGCGATCGACGCCTTCGCCACCTTGTTGGGGAACCAGTGGAGCAGGAAGTTGCGCACGACGGCGTCGCCGGCCTCCCGCGGCGTCGCGGGGTTCCAGCTCCACGTGAGGTCGCGCAGGGAGAGACGGCGCTTTCCGTCCTGCCCGCGGGTGAGAGTCTCCTCGGCCATCGCTCCTCCTACACCGTGAACCGCCAGCCCTTGTCCTTCGTCTGCGCGAGATCGACGACGAGCTGGCCGTCGTCGGGTGCGAGCTCGAGGCGCAGGTAGTCGAGCGGGCGCGGCGCGGGCCCCGCGAAGTTCGTCCCGTCCTCGCGGTACTTGCTCCCGTGGCACGGGCAGTGGAACTCGACGCCCTGCCCGCCCTGCGTCCGCTCCTTCCGGACGAGCTGCACCGTGCACCCGAGGTGCGTGCAGACCGCGCTCAGGCAGTGGAAGGTGGGCCCCGCCCGGAAGACGAAGACGCGCTGCTCCTTCAGGAACGTGGGGCCGTCGGCGAAGTGATCGGGCGGACCGACCTTGATCCTCCTCGGCATCTCGTAGAGCGCGTCCGGCACCAGCGAGCGCACGGACATGACGAGGGGCGCCGCCATCGCGGCCCCCGCGAGACCCACGCCGACGCGGGCCAGGAGCGCGCGGCGCTCGATCGGCTCGCCGGCGGGAGGGGTGTGCTCAGGACCGTTGCTCATAGTGGAGTAGCTCCATCGTCATCGCGTCCGTCGGGCATCGGATCGCGCAGAGCCCGCAGCGGATGCAGCGGTCGTCGTCCTTGAGCATCGCCGAGGCGGGCACGGTCCCCCCGGCCCCCCCCATTTCCCTCGCGGCGGCGAGCTGCCCCTCGGGAAGGTCGATCTCCTCGAGCGGGACGAGGAGCAGGCAGTGCTCGGGGCAGACGTCCACGCAGCGGTTGCAGAGGACGCACTTCAAGGGGTCGTAGATCGTCTGGAGATGGCATGCGAGACAGCGCTCCGCCTGCGTGCGCGCGTCGGCCTCGCCGTAGGCCGTCTCGACCTCGCTGATCCCCGTGCGCCGTCCGAGGTCCGTCGTGGGAGGCGGCTTCCTCCGGATCCGGTCGTATCCGGGCGTGCGCGCGAAACGGTCGGTCGGGACCTTCTCGAAGCGGAAGCGAAACGTGGGGGCTCCGGGGGCCTTCGCCGCGAGGTAGGCGTGCATGCCGCGCGCGGCGCGCTTGCCGTTCGCGACCGCGTCGATCAGGTTGCGCGGGCCGAACGCCGCGTCGCCGCCCGCGAAGACCCACGCCGCAGTCGTCGCGAGCGTCTCCGGGTCGACGCGGATCGTGCCCGCGGGCGTGCTCTCCACGCCGTCCTCCGGCGCGAGGAAGGAGAGTTCGGGCTGCTGCCCGATCGCGAGGATGACGAGGTCCGCCTCGATCTCCTCGTCGACGGTGTCGTCGAAGACGGGCGCGAAACGCCCCGCCTCGTCGTAGGTGCGCTTGACGCCGATCAGCCGGGCGCGGCGGACGCGCGCATCGCCCTCGAACCGCCGGACGCCGCGCTGCGGCAGGAAGCGGATCCCCTCCTCGAGCGCCTGCTCGTACTCCTCGCGCCCCTGCTCGGTGCGCGTGACGGGCATCTCCGCGTAGCTCTCGAGGCTCGCGAGCGTCACCTGCGCGCCCGCGCGCGCGGCGATGCGCGCGGCGTCGAGCGCGGGCGCCATGCCGCCGCCCGCCTCCTCGACCGCCTCCGCTCCCATCGCGCGCAGCGCCATGCGCGCCGCGTCGAAGGCGACGAAGCCGCCGCCCAGGACGAGCACCCTGTCGGCCTGCGGGACGCGGTAGCCGTTGTTGATGTTGATCAGGTAGTCGATCGCCTTGACGATGCCGTCGAGGTCCTTGCCGGGGCAGTCCATGAGCCGGCCGCGCTGGGCGCCGACCGCGAGGAAGACCGCCTCGAAGCCCTCGCGGCGGAGCGCCGAGAGACCGCGCTCGCGCGTCAGCGGGCTCTCGAACCGGAACGCGACGCCCATCGCCTCGACGGCCTGGACCTCCTTGTCGAGGAGGCTCGGCGGCAGCCGGAAGTCGGGGATCCCGTGGAAGGCCATGCCGCCGGCGCGCCGCGTCGCCTCGAGCACCGTGACCGCGTACCCCATCAGCGCGAGGTCGTGCGCGCACGCGATGCCCGCCGGCCCGGCGCCGACGACCGCGACCTTCCGGCCCTTCCCCGCACCCCTCGCCTCGGCCTCGAGGATCGGCTGGTGGCCTCCCCACTTGTTGCCCGGCTCCGCCTCGGCCCGCGCGAGCGCGGCGAGCGTGAAGGGCTCGCGCGACTCGACGCCGAAGCGCTCGGTGACGAAGCGCTTCAGCGCGCGGATGGCGACGGGCGCGTCGAACTTGCCGCGGCGGCAGCGGTCCTCGCACGGGGCGGCGCACACGCGGCCGCAGACGGAGGCGAGGGGGTTCGGGCAGCGGGCCGTGAGGAACGCGGTCCGATCGTCCCCTTCGGCGATCAGCTGCACGTAGCGGCCCGCGTCCGTGAGGACCGGACAGGCCATCTGGCAGGGAACGCGGTCGGCCCAGTATCTGGCATCGGGCAGCCGGACCGGGATTCGCGCGGCGCTCACGACGCGCTCCCGCGGGGTGCCCGGCCGGCAAGTCTCGATCCTCCCGGCTTCGCCACAGGAGGCGTCAGTTGCAAGTGACGTTCCGCGCGCGCCCGTCGTCCGGACCGGGTCGGCGAGACACGGGAAGAGCGAAATCCTACGGAAGCGTCGCGACGGTTACGTTGCGGATGCGACGTCCAGAATCGCTCCTGCTGCGACGTCCGCGCTTTCCGCGCGGCCGATGCGCGACGCGCATGCGACAGCGCCGCCGGCCGTCCGCCCGTCCTGCAACACCTCGCGCAGGAGGCTCGCCCCGCACTGCGCGGAGTATTCCCCGGCGTCGACGCACCGGCCCGCGCCCAAGTCCTCGAGCCGTGAGCCGTTGTCGTGCTGGTCGTGCGCCATCGCCACGACGAGTTGCGGGATCCCCGCGCGGAGCCCCTGCGCGACCGTGCCGATCCCGCCGTGCGACACGAGCGCCGCCGCGCGCGGCAGGAGGAGCCCGAAGGGCACGTACGACTCGTGGCGGACGCCGGCGGGCAGGCGCTCCGGCACGTCCGCGCGGTTCGCCGTCACGAGGATCGCCCGCATGCCGAGCCGCTCGCACGCGCCCAGCGACTCGCGGAAGAACCGCTCCCCCTGCACGTTCGCGGAGCCGTGGGTGAAGACCACCGGCGGCCCCCCTGCGTCCAGCCAGTCGGCCAGCTCGGCGTCCAACGCTCCCCCGAACCCCCTGTCATAATAAGGAAAGCCCGTGAGCCGGAGGCGGGGCGGCCAATCGGGCTGGACCGGCGCGAACCAATCCGGCCAGAGGCCGAGAATCGCATGCGGGGAGCTCCACCACCCGTTCATCGGCCGCCGGACCTCGGGCAGGCCGATCCGCCGGCGGAACCCGTTGAGCCGCGGCAGCCATCCGGGGTCGAAGAGCCGGTCGGAGAACCACCAGAACCCGCGCTTGAACCAGCGGGGCATGCGCCCGACGAACCCCGTGCCCTTGAAGACCGGCATGCGGTGGACGGTGCGGAGGATCGCGGGCGAGACGTGCACGGTCACGAACGGCGCGCCGCGCTTCTCCTGCACGAGCCGGCCGGCGAGGTCGAGCGACGAACCGACGAGGAGCGAGCCGGCGCGTGCCTCCGCCTCGAGCCTTTCGTAGAGCGGGGAAAGCGTCGCGAGGACCGCCTCCCGCATGACGAACGGGAAGGCGCGCCTCGCGTCCCACAGCTCGGGCCTCCGGGTCATCTCGAGGTAGTGCTCGCGCGTGTCCATCGGCTCGAAACCCAGCCCCGCCCGGGTCACCGCCTCCTCGTACCAGGCCCCCGCGTGGATGACGATCTCGTGGCCCCGCGCATGGAGCGCGCGCCCCACGGCGACGAACGGGTGGACGTCACCGGCGCTGCCGATGGCGGTGATCACGATCCGCATGGGAGCCCGGCATGATGACACGCAGCCCAAGGCGCCGCGGATCCGAGGGGGGTCCGGGGGGCGCCCTCGCCAGGCCACGGCGGACGGGGCGGACGTGCATTTGCACGATCTTTAAGGATCGCTGAATGGGGATTCACCCCGGACGGTTCCGCTATCGGTAGACGGACTTTCCCGAACGAAGGAGAACGAGAATGAGACTGTTTCTGAGGACCATCGGCGCAGCGGCGCTCCTCGCCGGAGCCGCGTTCGCGCAGGCCGTGAACGTGGACCCCGGGCTGCCGGAGTACCGCCAGGGCGAGGGCGTCTCGGGCAACCTGAAGAGCATCGGGTCCGACACGATGAACAACGAGATGACCCTCTGGGCCGAGGGGTTCCAGGGCATGTACCCCAACGTCCAGATCGAGATCGAGGGCAAGGGGTCGGGCACGGCGCCGCCGGCGCTGATCGCGGGCACGTCCCAGTTCGGCCCGATGAGCCGCCCGATGAAGTCGAAGGAAGTGGATGAGTTCGAGAAGACGTTCGGCTACAAGCCGACGATGTTCCGCACGAGCATCGACATGCTCGCGGTCTACGTCCACAAGGACAACCCGATCAAGGGCCTCACCTTCCAGCAGATCGACGCGATCTTCTCGAAGACGCGCAAGGGCGGCTACGACAAGGACATCCGCACCTGGGGCGACCTCGGCCTCACGGGCGAGTGGGCGGACAAGCCGATCAGCCTCTACGGCCGCAACAGCGCCTCGGGCACGTACGGCTACTTCAAGGAACACGCGCTGTTCGACGGCGACTACAAGGACGAGGTCAAGGAGCAGGCCGGCAGCAGCTCGGTCGTCCAGGGTGTGGCGAGCGACAAGTACGCCATCGGCTACAGCGGCATCGGCTACATGACGGCGGACGTGCGCGCGGTCCCGTTGAGCCACGACGCGAAGGGCAAGTTCATCTCCGCGACGCCCGACCACGCCTACACCGGCGAGTACCCGCTCTCGCGCTTCCTCCTCCTCTACACGAACATCAAGCCGGGCGAGGCGCTCGACCCCGTCCGCCGCGAGTTCCTGCGCTACGTCTTCAGCAAGCAGGGACAGAAGGACGTCGTCAAGGACGGCTACTTCCCCGTGCCCGCGAAGCTCGCGGCCGAGGAGCTTCTAAAGATCGGCATCTCGATCGGGGGCCAGGGCTAGGTCCCGTTCTCCCGCTTCGATTGAAATCCAAGGCGGCCCCGGGACAGTCACCGGGGCCGCCGATGTCCCCCGCCCGGAGCGCCGATCCTTGAACGAGCCCGCCCGCCCCCGTCCCCCCCGACGCCGCGCGACGCGACCCTCGGTGTTCGTGTTCGAGCGTCTCTCCCGCTACCTGATCACGGCGGGCGGCCTCGGCACGATCGTGGCGGTCTCGCTGGTCCTCGTCTTCCTCGTCTGGGTGGTCGTGCCCCTGTTCCTCCCGGCGAAGTCGGAGGAGCGTCCGCCCGTCGCGGCCGCGGGCTCGTGGGCCAAGGCGGCGCCCGAGGCGATAGGGTCCGACGACCATCTCCTCGTCGGCTGGGCCTACCACGCCGACGGCACGGTCGACTCGTTCCGTCTCGACACCGGCGAGGCGCTCGCCAGCCGCCGCGTGTTCGATGGCCCGGCGCCGACCGCGTTCTCGCTCTCCGCCCGCGACCAGGAAGGGCTGTTCGGGTTCGCCGACGGGACCCTCCGCTTCGCGAAGGTCGGCGTCACCGGACGCAGCGTCAGCCCGGATGGCCTCCCCGAGCCGATCCGGCAGCTCGCGGTCGGCGAGCACGCCACGCACGACGGGGGCGTCGTCGCGCACGCGGCGGAGGGCCAGTTCCGGATGACGGCGCTCGACGTGAAGGCCGAGGAGCCGGTCGCGGTCGATCCCCCGTCGAGGATCCTGCTCGTCGACTTCTCCCACCACGGCGACGAGGCGCGTTTCGCCGCCGTGACCGAGGACGGTCGGCTCGTGCTCGAGACGGCGCGCGAGCAGCCGAACATGTTGACGGGCGAGATCACCCGCACGTACAGCGGCGGGGAGATCCGGCTCCCGCAGCTCAAGACCGGACCGCCGCCGCGCTACGTGAAGATCTCTGGCGTCGGCGACTCGACCTACCTGATCTGGGCGGACGGCAGGACGGTCCGCGTCGACACGCGCGACCCCACGGCGCCCCAGGTCGCGGAGGTGCTCGACGTGGTGCCGGAAGGGGGCGGAACGGTGACCGCCGTCGCCTTCCTGATCGGCCGGACGACCATGGTCGTCGGCGACTCGTCGGGCAACGTCCGCGGGTGGTTCTGCATCAAGCCCGAGGATGCGGGGACGAGGGACGGCGCCAACTTCACGATGGCGCACGAGCTCGAGCCCGGCAAGGGCGCGGTGACCGCCGTCGCGACGTCGCAGCGCTCGCGGCTGCTCGCCGCCGCCTATGCGGACGGCAGCGCACGGCTCTTCCAGATGACGACCGAGAACACGGTCGCGGAGCTGGGGACCGACGCGGGGACACCGCTGCAGTGCCTCGCGATGGCGCCCAAGGATGACGGGATCATCGGGACGAACGGCAAGCGCGTCTTCGTCTGGCGCGTGAACGCGCCGCACGCCGACATCACGCTCGCCTCGCTCTTCCTCCCGGTCTGGTACGAGGGCTACACGAAGCCGGAAACGTCGTGGCAGTCGTCGAGCGGCACGGACGCGTTCGAGGCGAAGCTCGGACTGTGGCCCCTCGTCTTCGGGACGATCAAGGCGACGTTCTACTCGATGCTCTTCGGCGCGCCGCTCGCCCTGCTCGCGGCGCTGTTCACGAGCGAGTTCCTCTCGGGCAAGACGAAATCGCGCGTGAAACCCGTGATCGAGACGATGGCGAGCCTCCCGAGCGTCGTGCTCGGGTTCCTCGCGGCGATCGTCATCGCCCATTACGTGGAGGACATCGTCCCGGAGATCCTCTCCTCCTTCGTCACGCTCCCCTTCGCGCTGCTCCTCGGGGCGAACCTCTGGCAGGCGCTTCCGGGACAGGGGCGCCGCGGTGCCCTGCGCGCCTGGCGCATCGTCTTCCTGTTCGTCATGAGCATCCTGGGCGTGTGGCTCGGCTTCGAGGTCGGGCCGTGGGTCCAGGATTGGCTGTTCGCGGGCGACATCAAGCTCTGGCTCGACGGGCAGAGAGGCACCGGGACCGGCGCGTGGATGTTCCTGCTGGTCCCGATGTCGGCCCTCATCGTCGGGGTCGCCATGGCCCTGTTCGTCAACCCGGCGGTGCGCCGCATCTCCCGCGACTGGGACGCCGGGAAGATGGCGCGCGTGGAGCTCGGGAAGTTCGTCGCGGGCTTCGTGGCGGTCATCGTCCTCGCGTACCTCCTCTCGTCGACCCTCAACTGGTTCGGCTGGGACCCCCGCGGGACGTTCGTGTCGACCTACGTGCAGCGCAACGCGCTGATCGTCGGGTTCGTGATGGGGTTCGCGATCATCCCGATCATCTACACGATCTCCGAGGACGCGCTGTCCGGCGTCCCGGAGCACCTGCGGGCCGCCTCGCTCGCCTCCGGGGCCACGCAGTGGCAGACCGCCATCCGGATCATCATCCCGACCGCGCTCAGCGGCATCTTCTCCGCGCTGATGATCGGCTTCGGCCGCGCGGTGGGCGAGACGATGATCGTGCTGATGGCCGCCGGCAACACGCCGGTCACCAAGTGGAACGTCTTCGAGGGCTTCCGGACGCTGTCGGCGAACATCGCCGTCGAGATGCCCGAGGCGGTGCAGCAGAGCACGCACTACCGGACGCTCTACCTGGCGGCGCTCGTCCTCTTCGCCCTGACCTTCCTCGTCAACACCGTGGCGGAAGCCGTGCGCCTCCGCGTCCGGAAGAGGGCCTACGAGCTGTGACCATCGCCGCCCCCCCTCCCCCCCCCGCGGCCCCCCCCCAGCCCCCGCCGAGGCGCCGGCGCGTGACCCCGCTCTTCGCGCACGGCGAGACGATGGTGTGGCTCACGGGCGGCGCGTTCGCGCTGTGCGTCCTCATGATCGTCGGCCTCGTCATCCTGGTGGTCCGCTTCGGCGCGGGGACGTTCTGGCCGGGACCCGTCGTGCGGATCGAGACGCTCGACGGCAAGGTCTGCATGGGCGAGCTCACGCGCGAGGAGACCTACCACCCGGAGCAGTCGCTCCTCGAGGGCGTGGCCCAGGAGGACAAGGCGGCGGTGTGGAAGAGGATCCAGGAGCGCGGCGGCAGGGACGCGCGCCACCTGTTCCGGACGGGCAATTTCGACCTCGAAGGGACCCACTTCCAGTGGGTCGCCGACTACGCGGTGAAGAGCGAATCGCGCCCCGACTGGGCGATGGTGATCGAGCGCCTCGCGTGGGGCCGCTTCTACGGCATTCCGAAGGCGTTCCTCGTGGACAAGAAGCCGGTCGCGGAGACCCCCGCGGAGGTGTGGGCGGAGTACGAGCGGCGCCACGGGGAGGCGCGCGACCGCTACGAGGAGCGCAGGCGTCTCGAGAAGGACGAGATCGGCGACATCAGCCGGCGGCAGGAGGAAGGACGCCTCGAGCTCAAGCGGGTCGAGATGGAGTCGGGCAAGGACTCGCCGGAGTGGCGGCGGCGGAAGGAGGAGTTCGACGCGCTGTCGGCGAGCCTCGGCGAGGAGTCCAAGGAGGTCCGCCGGAGCATCAACGAACTCAACAGGGAGAACGCCCGCTACGGGGTGGTGCTCACGACCGCCAAGGGCGTCGAGAAGACGATCCCGCTCGCCGACATCGTCCGCGCCTACCCCGCCAACCGGCTCGGCTTCGGCGAGAAGCTCGGGGTCTACTTCTCCCGGTGGGGCGAGTACCTCTGGGACGAGCCGCGCGAGGCGAACAGCGAGGGCGGCGTGTTCCCGGCGATCTTCGGCACGGTCGCCATGACGCTGATCATGGCGATCCTGGTGGTGCCGTTCGGCGTCCTGGCGGCGCTCTACCTGCGCGAGTACGCGAAGGCCGGGACGATCGTCAGCATCGTGCGCATCGCGATCAACAACCTGGCCGGCGTCCCGAGCATCGTCTTCGGCGTGTTCGGCCTCGGCTTCTTCTGCTACGCGATCGGCGGCGGGATCGACGGCCTCTTCTACAAGGAGCGGCTGCCGAACCCGACCTTCGGCACCGGCGGGCTCCTGTGGGCCTCGTTCACGCTCGCGCTCCTCACGCTCCCGGTCGTCATCGTGGCGACGGAGGAGGCGCTCGCCGCGGTCCCCCGCTCGATGCGCGAGGGGTCGTTCGCGTGCGGGGCCAGCCAGTGGCAGACGATCCGGCGGATCGTCCTCCCGCGCGCCATGCCCGGCATCATGACGGGCACGATCCTCGCGATCGCCCGCGGCGCCGGCGAGGTCGCCCCGCTGATGCTCGTCGGCGCGGTGAAGCTCGCCCCCGAGCTCCCGATCGACGGGGTCTTTCCGTACGTGCACGCCCAGCGCAGCTTCATGCACCTCGGGTTCCACATCTACGACCTCGCCTTCCAGTCCCAGAACAGCGAGGCCGCGAAGCCCATGGTGTTCACGACGACGCTGCTGCTGATCGGCATCATCCTGACACTGAACGTGGTGGCCGTCATGGTCCGCACGCGACTGCGCCGCCGCTTCCTGGTATCCCAGATGTAGGAGGAGACGAGGGAATGAGACGGTTCATCCTTTTCTTTGCGATCGCGGCCGCTGCCGCCCCCGGCTGCAAGTCGGGCGGCGAGAAGACGGACGAGAGCGGCGGCGGCGAGGCGATGGCCACGTCGCCGTACGGGAAGCCCGGGTTCACCGCCGTTCCCGCGGCGGACAACCGGATCTGGGTCTTCCGCACGGGCAGCAAGGAGCTCGCCGAGTTCCAGCAGAAGGGCGAGCTCGTGAAATTCGTCACCCGCCCCGGGGCCGGTCCCGGGGGCATGACGGTGCGCTCCGCGGATGCCGAGACGATCGTCGCGTACGCGGCCGCGCGCGACGGCTTCGTCACCTTCGTCCGCGAGAACCGCATCTGGGTCTTCCGACCCGGCACGAAGGATCTCGCGGAGTTCGAGAAGTCCGGCGAGCCCGCCAAGTGCATCACGCGGCCCCTCGCCGGCCCCATGCGCATGACGGTCAAGGGCCCGGACGTGGACACCGTGACGGAGTACCTCTGCGCGAAGGAGGGGTTCGTGACCCGGTGCGAGGACAGCCGCCTCTGGGTCTTCCGCGCGGGCAGCAAGGAGCTCGCGGAGTTCGAGAAGCAGGGCGAGCTCGCGAAGCACGTGACGAAGATCGGCGCGGGCCCCGGCGGCGTGACCGTCAAGGCCCCCGACAGCGAGACGATCGCCGCGTACGTCGTCGCGAACGACGGCTTCGCGACCTTCGTCCGCGACGGCCGCATCTGGGTCTTCCGCAAGGGATCGAGGGACCTCGCCGAGTTCCGGAAGACGGGCGAACCCGCGAAGTGCATCACGCGGCCCCTGGCGGGACCGATGCGGATGACGGTCAAGGGCCCCGACACGGAGACGGTCGACGCCTACCTCGCGGTGATGGTCCGCCCCGCGCCCGCGCCGGCGGTGACGAACCCGAAGCCCGCGGTCACGATGGAGAAGGCCGACACGCCGAAGCCGAGCGAGGTGCCCGTGGCCGAGGTCACGATGTACGAGAAGGCCGGATTCGTCGCCGCGCTGGACGACGACGGCCGCCTCTGGGTCTTCCGCGAGGACGCGAAGGAGATCGCGGAGTTCCGGAGGCAGGGCGAACTCACGAAGCACGTGACGAGGATCGGCGCAGGCCCCGGCGGGATCACCGTCAAGGGCCCCGACACCGCCACGATCCTCGAGTACGTCGCGGCGAGCGACGGCTTCGTGACGTACATCCGCGACGAGCGGATCTGGGTGTTCCGCCCCGACTCGAAGGATCTCGAGGAGTTCCTGAAGTCCGGCGAGCCCGCCAAGTGCTACACGCGCATCGGCGCGGGCCCGCTGCGGATGACGGTGAAGGGCGCCGACGTCGAGACGATCGACGCCTACCTCGCCGCGGTCTCGCCGTAGCGCGAACGGCGGCAAGGCGGCCGCCCCGGTGTCCCCGACCGGGACGGCCGCCGCCCCAGCCTCCTACCGCTCGCGGTCGAGCGCCTCGAGGCGCTCGAGCGCGTTCTGGAGCATCCGTTCCATCCGCTCGACCCGCGCCTCGAGCTCCGCCATCCGGTCGTCCGGGCCGCGCACCCACCGCTCGGCGCGCTGCGCCCTCTCCCGGTCGGCGCCGCGCTCCCGCGCCCGGTGCTGCACGAAGTTGCCGAGCTCCTCGCACCGCGCGGCCTTCTCGGCCTGGCCGAACGAGCGCCAGAAGCCGGCGGAAGCAAGCAGCAGCTCCGCGATGTCGAGCTCGCCGGGACCGCCCTTCATCGCCTGCGCGGCGCGGTCGGCCTTGCCCGAGACGAGGAGCTCACGCGCCTCGATCGCGCGTCCGAGCGCGTCGGCCCCGTCGCGCCGCTGCGCCTCGAGGAGCCCGTTGCGCGCGACGCGCAGCGTGTCCAGGTTGCGGCGCCAGAAGTCGACCTCGGGGTTCTCCTGCCCCCGGTCCCCCCCCTTGATCTGGCCGCGCAACGTGTCGGCCATGCCGCGCATCTCCCTCGCCATGCCCTCGTAGCCGGCCCTGTCGAGCGCGGCGATCGCCTTCTCCATGCTCTTGAGCGCCTGCACGCGCGGGTCGTCGCCCTCGCGCTTGCCCTCGTCGAGCCGCTTCTTCATGGCCTCGGCGTCGGCGCGCAGGCGCGCGGCCTCCTCGCGCCGGCCGGCCTGGTCGAGGAGCGCGGCCTCGTCGAGCATCGCCTGGATCTTCTCCTTCGTCTCCGCCGCCTCGCGCTCCTCGGGAAGGGCCGCCGCCGCGACCGCGAGGAGCAACACGCCGAGCAGGATTCGCATGGTTCGTCTCCGCAGCGGAAGCCCCCCGCCCCCGCGCCCCCCATCGTACCGTGAAGCAGGAGGGGTCCGGGGAACCC
>DASUGR010000261.1:0-2531 GCA_036273915.1 Planctomycetota bacterium
GTCGCTCGTCGCGGTGAGCGCGAAGAACGTGTTCTGCCCGAGGATCGGGTAGTCGCCCTTGAGCACGTTCTGGCGGTAGGGGTTCAAGAGGCTCCCATGCCGGTAGGGCGCATCGTACGAGGACGACGGCGGGTTCCGGTCCCACGGCGGGAGGCCGGTCCGCCACCGGTCGGGCATCGGCGTGAAGTCGCCGGGGTCGTAGCCGTACTCCTTCAGGTAGCGCTCGACGTCGTCCTTCGGCTCGATCGGCTTCCCGGCGGCGCCGAGCGGAGCCTGCCCCCCGGCCCCCCCCGCTTCGTCCGTGCGCGGCGCGGCCGCACACGCGGCGAACACCAGAAGGAAAAGGAGCGCGGCTCTCACCGGTACGGCTGCCTCGGGAACTTCACGTAGGGAAGTCGGATGCCCTGGAGCCCGTTCGCGAGGCGCGCGGCCGAGTCGGCCGCCGCGGCGACCGTGCCGGCGTCGCCCGCGAGCGTCGCGTCGGCGCCGATCGCGGCGACCTTCGCGGTGAGCGCGGCGACCGCGGACGCCTCGTCCGCCTCGTCGCACCTGGCCCCCGCGGGCGGCGGGAAGAGGTCCGCGCCCGCCGACGCGATGAAGTCGTCCTGGTCGACGCCGTCGCCGGAGACGCCGATCGCGCCCGCGAGCACGCCGCCCTTGTAGAGCGCGATGCCGCCCGGGAAGATCGTGATCCCGTTCGGCAGTTCGGGGACGGTCGGCGGCACGCACGGTCCCGCGAGCGGTAGGGAGAGCGCGTCCTGCAGCTGATGGAGGGGGCCTTCGGGGGCAGCGTCGATCCCCGGCGGGAAGAACGCCTGCGCGAGGAAGCCGAGCGCGCGCGTGGTCACCGCGAACGTGTCGGTCGAGAAGAAGGCGGCCGCGCGCGCCTTCTGGATGCTCACGTCGAAGCTGAAGAGCGTCGCGTCGGGCGTGCGGATGCTGCCGAGGACGGTGCCGTCGATGTCGGTGACCGAGACGAAGCAGCGCATCGCGGTGCCGAGCGGGCGGCGGATACCCGCGCGTGTGAGGCCACTGCGCGCGGCGGCGGCGTCGAGGATCGCCGTGACGTCGGCCGCGAGGAGGCGCTCGGTCGCGGGGACGGGGCGCGCGCTGTCGGCGGGCGCGAAGCGGATCTCGCACGAGAGGCCGCCGAAGAGCGCGGTGGGGAACACCTGGTCGGGCGGCGCCGCGACGGGCGCCACGAGCTCGGCCGCGCCGGCGAGGAGCACGTCCGCGTAGGACGGAACGACGAGGTCGTCGGGCGGCATCTCCTCGATGAAGTCGAGGCGGATGCCGTCGACGTGGATGGTGGAGCCGTAGATCGCGGGCGATGGGCGGAATCCGAGCGCCGCGGACCACGCCGCGCGCTCCTCGAGCGCGTCGTCGGGCTCGGTGGCCCCCTCCACCCCCACGCCTCCGACGAGACAGCCGTCCTTATAGAGCGGCATGCTGCCGGTGTCGCCGGAGAGGCCGCTTCCCTCCTGGTCGAAGGGCGTCGCCACGCTCTCGCCGACGATGTCGCTGCAGGGGAGGCTGCTGAACTGCACGCCGTAGAGCGGGCCGCCGGGGACGTTCGGCAGGTTGGGCGGGAAGTGGTCTTGGATGATGAAGAAGGCGGTGCGCGTGGTGAACGCGTGCTGGTTGGAGGAGAGGAAGGCGGCGGTGCGCGCCTTTTGGGTGGCGGCGGCCTCGATGCCGGCGGGCGCGCCGGGCATGGCGATCGAGCCGACGACGATGCCCTCGCGGTTCGTGACCGTGATGGCGAAGGCCTGGCCGTCGGCGGCGGCGCGGGCGAATGCCTGCGCGAGGATCGTCTGGATCTCGGGCGCGGTGAGCGGGGTGGCGCCGGGGCACGCGGGCACCTGCGAGAGCGCCGCCGGCGGCCCGCGATCGCACGCCGCAAGAAGGAAAAGGAGAAGGGCAAGGCATCCATTGCGCCACGTCCTGGATGTAAGCTGCTGTGACGCCATGGGTTGCGGCGTCCGGATGCGGCATTGCGGTCCGCAGCAAGCGGACGGGCCGAGTCCCCCACGCACGAGGACGCCGCGGGTACGGATCGCGGGATCGGGCCGTCCAGCGGCGGGAGCAGCGCCGGGCTTGCGGCTGATGCTCAGGAGGGGGAACGGCGGCCCGGTGGCGCGGCGCACGCCGTTCAAGGTACGCACCGCGGCGGACGGTCCCAGAGCTTCGCGGGTCAGGAGAAGCTCAGGGGGTTCGGGGGCGGTTGGTGAACGCTGTCCAGAAGGTCCGCAAGTCCCTCCGGGTAGATCGTCTCGGCAGTCGCCTTGAGCGCCGCCGGCGGCCACCAGCGGTGCTCGAGGATGTCCTCTCCGGAGGAGTCGGCGACGGGCGGGCGGCGGCGGGGATCCGGGCGAGGAAGCAGCGCTCTAAGGAGTCGTGCGAGAACAAATGCGTCAAACACCGAGGCCGAGCGAGACGGCGCGAGGCAAGGAGGGACGACGACGCGTATCCGCGGAGCGATACGCGGAGGAGGAGCGACGCCGCATCGCGTCGTCGCAGCCGGCCGAATG
>DASUGR010000262.1:0-20965 GCA_036273915.1 Planctomycetota bacterium
CCGAGGATACTGTACCCGCTCCCGGCCTGCTACGCTCTCGGCATGGGAGCGGAACTCGACGGCATCCTCAAGGGCTTTGCCGTCCAGGCGTTCCTCTCGCTTTACATCGTCGTGAACCCGACGACCGTCTCCTCGGTCTTCCTGGGGATCACGAAGCAGGCGACCCCCGCGGAGCGGCGCAAGGTCGCGCTGGTCGCATCGCTGACCGGGGGGATCGCGCTCGCGATCTTCGCGGTCGCGGGGACCCTCCTCTTCCAGGTCCTCAAGATCAGCGGCCCGGCGCTCGAGATCGCCGGGGGGATCATCGTCTTCAACCTCGCGTACGCGCTCGTGCGCGGCCGCGAGCACGAGTTCTTCGGGCGCGTGGGCGAGGAGGCGGCGGGGGCGGGGATCCACAAGAGCGTCGCGTACACGCCGCTCGCGGTGCCGATGATCGCCGGGCCCGCGTCGATCACGGTCGTGATGACGCTCTCCGCGAAGGCGACCGGCCCGCTCGCGTCGGTGGCCGACTTCTCCCGCTTCGCCACGATGCAGCTCTGGATCCTGCTCGGCGTGATCGGGGTCGTGTCGTTCCTCTGCTTCCTCTCGATGGTCCGCGTCCTGCGGCTCGAGGACCGCTTCGGCCCGAGCCTCTCGCTGATCCTGCCGCGGATCATGGGGCTCGTGCTCGCGGTGATCGCGATCCAGTTCGTCGTGCACGGGGTGACGGCGATCCTGCCCGACCTCGGCGCGGCCTGGCGCAGCAGCGCGCCGGCAGCGCCGCCGTAGCCGCCGCCGCGGGCGCGCCGGATGCGGGCGTGATCCCCTCCCCCGCGCCCCCTCCCGTTATCGCGCGAGCGCGGCCGGATCCGTGACCGGCGCCTCGCACGCGAAGTCCCGGCACACGTACGCGGCAGGCTTCCCCTTCACCGGCGCTTTGCCCGCGGCGGGCGGCAGCAGCGCCTCGAGCCCGGGCGTCACGAGCGCGAGCACGCGGTTCGGGTCGGGATTCTTCCAGACGGCCTCGACGAGCGCGCGCGTCGCCGGGTCGTCCGCGCCCCCGGCGATGAAGATCTCGCGCGACCCTTCCTGCGCGAAGTCGAGCGCGTTCAGGAGCGCGCCGGTGCCGAGCGGCGCCTGCGCGATCGAGCCGCCGAACCTCCCGATCGTGCGCATCGCGAGTTCGCGCGCCTCGCGGTCGCCCGTGAGCTTGTGGATGCGGAGGAGGTTCATCGCCATCGTGCCGTTGCCCGACGGGATCGCGGAATCGAAGCCCGGCTTGCCGCGCGCGAGCAGCTCCTCGCCGTCCTTCGCCGTGAAGAAGAACCCGCCCTCCTCCGCGTCACCGAAGAGCTCGACGGTCTTTCCGTGGATCGCGAGCGCCTCCTCGAGCCAAGCGCGATCGAAGGTCGTCTCGTAGAGGTCGAGCCACGCCGCGACGAGGTGCGCGTAGTCGTCGAGGACGCCCTCGTGCGCGGCCTCGCCGTCCGCCCAGCGGCGCAGCACGCGGCCGCCCTTCACGAGGCGCTTCCGGAGGAAGCGGCCGGCGTTGACCGCCGCGTCGAGGTCCGCGCGGTCGCCGAGCGCCTGGTACGCGCGGCAGAACCCCGAGATCATGAGCGCGTTCCAGGAGGCGAGCACCTTCGCGTCGGTCATCGGCTTCGGCCGCTTCTCCCGACCGGCGTAGAGGCGCTCCGTCGCGCGGTCGAGCAGCGTGCGGAACGCGGCGGGCTCCATCCCGGCCGCGCGCGCGGCCTCCTCCGCGGTGTGCTTGCGCCGGAGGATGCTGCGGCCGGGCCGCTCTGGCCAGTTGCCCTCCGCGGTCACGTCGAACCACTTCTGGAGGATCCCCGCGTCCCGCTCGCCGAGGATCGCTTCCATCTCCGGGGGCGTCCACGTGTAGAAGCCGCCCTCGCCCTCCGGGCCTCCGGGGTCGTCGGCGTCCTGCGCCGCGAGGAAGCCGCCCTCGGCGTTCGTCATCTCGCGCCGCACCCATTGCGAGATGTCCTTCGCCGTCCGCCGGAAGAGCTCGTCGCCGGTCACGAGGTACGCCCACGCGTAGAGGCCCAGGAGCTGCGCGTTGTCGTAGAGCATCTTCTCGAAGTGCGGCACGAGCCAATCGCGCGTGACCGCGTAGCGGTGGAACCCGCCGCCCACGTGGTCGTGGATGCCGCCCCTGGCCATGCGGGCGAGCGTCTTCACCGCCATCGCGCGCGCGCCGGCGTCGTCCGGGTGGCGCAGCGACCAGCGGAGGACGGCCTCGATCGTGGAGGGTCCCGGGAACTTGGGGGCGAACGAGGGCGGGCTCCCGAAGCCGCCGAGCTCCGCGTCGTAGCCCTCTGCGGTGGCCTCCTGCGCGCTCTCCAGCGCGCCCGTGCCGAGCGGCCCGGACTCGTCGTACGAGGCGACGGCGCGCACGAGGTCCGAGAGCTTGCCGCTCTCCTCGACGAGCTTCGCACGCGTCTCGGGGTCGGCCCAGAGCTCCCGGATACGTTCGAGGAGGTCGAGGAACCCGGGCCGGCCGATCGTCGGGTCCGAGCGCTTGGGGAAGTAGGTGCCGCCGAAGAAGGGCTTCCCGTCGGGAGTGAGCCACACGGAGAGGGGCCATCCGCCGCCGGTGCGCATGCCGTAGACGACGGCCTTCATGTAGACCTCGTCGACGTCGGGACGCTCCTCGCGGTCCACCTTGATGGAGACGAAGTGGGCGTTCAGGTAGGCGGCGACCTCGTCGTCGGCGAAGCACTCGTGCTCCATGACGTGGCACCAGTGGCACGAGGAGTAGCCGATGGAGAGGAAGACGGGCTTGCCCTCGGCCCTCGCCTTCGCAAACGCATCCTCGCCCCACGGGTACCAGTCGACAGGGTTCGTGGCGTGCTGGCGAAGGTAGGCGCTCTTCTCGAGCGCGAGGCGGTTCGTCGCAGGCGTCAGCGCGGCCTCCAGAGCTGCCTTGGGCTCCTCCCTCCCGCAGGCGGCAAGGAGAACGAGCGCGACGCGAACGGGCCATCGCATGGGGCAGCCCCCGCATGATACTAGCCGTACGGTGCCAGGCACCCGTCACCTAACATCTCGTCGAAAAGCCCATGGCAGGCGACCTTTCGGGCGGCAAACTGTTAGGCGATCCGAGCCAGGCACCGTACAACTAGTAAATGCGGGTCGATCTCGCGGGGAGGCGGGCGCTCGTCACCGGCGCGTCGCGCGGCATCGGCGCGGCCATCGCGAAGGCGCTCGTCGACGCGGGGGCGGAGGTCTTCGCCGGCTACCGCGAGCGCGCCGATGTCCCCTACGGCACGCCGTTCCGCTGCGACCACAGGGCCCCCTCCTTGCCCCCGGGCCCCCTCCACCTCCTCGTCAACAACGCGGGCATCTGGATCCCGACGCGGATCGACGGCCCCGAGTGGCGCGACAACTGGAGCAGGGTCATCGAGACGAATCTCCTCGCGGTCGCCGACCTCTGCCGGCAGTTCGCGAAACAGGGGGGTCCGGGGGGCGCGATCGTGAACATCTCGTCGCGCGCGAGCCACCGCGGCGAGGCAGGCTACGCGGCGTACGCGGCGAGCAAGGCGGGGCTGAACGCGCTCACGAAGTCGCTCGCGACCGAGCTCGGGCCGAGGGGGATCCGCGTGAACGCGGTCGCGCCCGGCTGGGTGCGCACGGACATGACCGCGGAGGCGCTCGCCGAGAACCCGCTGCCGGAAGCCGTGCCGCTCGGGCGCGTGGGCGAGCCCGAGGACGTCGCGGGGCCGGTGCTCTTCCTTTGCTCCGACCTCGCGCGGTACGTGACCGGGATCGTCCTCGACGTCTGCGGCGGCGCCTACCTGCACTGAACGGCCCCTGACGCGGCATTCGCTCCGTCGTGGCGGGCTCCGCGGCGCCCGGGAAGTGCGGACCCCCATGCCGCACCAGGGCGCCACAAACTACCGTGGCCCAACGGGTTAGCGTCGCCCGTTGGCCTATGGGATACCATTGGGGGCCGCGTGACTTCGCCTGGGTTTCTCTATGCCGTCTCGTGGGAGGTCTGCAATCCCGGAGGCGGCGTCCACACCGTGCTCGCCACCTCGGCGCCGGTGGTCCACGCCCACTACGGCAGCGACCTGCTCTTCGTCGGCCCCGACCTCTGGGCCGAGCGCGAGGTGCAGGCCGACTTCGTGCCGGACGCGGTCCAGCCGCCGCTCGCGGCGCTCGCGGCCGAACGCGACGTGCCGGTCCGCTTCGGCCGCTGGAACGTCGGCGACTCGCCCGCGGTCGCGCTCGTCGACTACGGGCGGCTCCTCGAGGCGAAGAACCGGATCCTCGGCGACCTCTGGAGCGACCACGCGGTCGACTCGATCCACGCGGACTGGGACACCGTCGAGCGCATCCTCTTCGGGTACGCCGCGGGGACGCTCGTCGAGCTGCACTACCACGCGACCGTGCGCCCGCGCGCGGTGCGCGCCGTGGCGCACTTCCACCAGTGGGTCGGCTGCTCCGGGCTCCTGCGCCTCGCGCGCACGTGCCCCGAGATCGGCACCGTCTACACGCCCCACGGCACGGCGCTCGGCCGCGCCATGGCCACCGAGGGGCTCGACCCGCGGACGGCGATGGAGACCGCCGACGCGCTCGACTGGGCGAAGGAGCGCGGCATCGAGGCGCAGCACTCGCTCGAGGTGGCCGGCGCGCGCGAGGCGAGCGTGCTCACGGTGGTCAGCGAGCAGAGCGTCCAGGAGGCGGCGCGGCTCCTCGGCCGCCGCCCGGACCTGATCACGCCGAACGGCTTCTCCCTCCGCACCCCGCCGGACCCCGCGCGGCGCGGCGAGGTGAGAAAGGCGATCCTCGGCGCCGCCTCGCGGATCGTCGGGTCGCGGATCGACCCCAAGAGGACGCGCGTCGTCTTCTCGTCGGGCCGCTACGAGTTCCGCAACAAGGGCTTCGAGGTCGCGCTCCGCGCCGCAAGCCGGCTCCGCAAGCACGAGCCGAAGCCGCCGCGCGACCTCCTGCTGCTGATCTTCGCGTCCGCGCCGCAGACGGGCCGCCGCCCGGAGATCGTGCAGCGCCTCGACGCCGCGGAGCTCGCCGGGGCGCCGTGCGGCATCTGCACCCACAACCTCGCGCGCCCCGAGGAGGACCCGATCCTCCGCACCTGCCGCGAGGAGGGGCTCGACAACCGCGCCGAGGATCCCGTGAAGGCGATCTTCGTGCCCGTGATGCTCAACGGGCGCGATCCGCTCTTCCCCTTCACGTACCTCGACGTACTGCAGGCGAGCGACCTCTCCCTCTTCCCGTCGCTCTACGAGCCGTGGGGCTACACGCCTCTCGAGAGCCTCGCCGCGGGCGTGCCCACCGTGACGACCGACGTCACCGGCATCGGCCGGTTCCTCCTCGCGCTGCCGCCGGGCGAGCGCCGCGCGGCCACCGTGCTCCCCGCGGGAGACGGCCTCGCGGCCTCGCTCACCGAGGAGCTCTTCCGCTTCCTCGGCGAGTCGGACGAGGAGCTCGAGGTGCTGCGGCGGGCGGGCGGCGACGTCGTCGCGCGCACGTCATGGGAGAAGCTCATCGGCCCGACGTTCGAGGCGCACCGCCGCGCCTTCGCGACCGCGCGGAAGCGCCGCGGCACGGCGATCGGCCCCGGCTTCAGCGCCCTCTCCCGAGGCGCCCTCACCCTCATCGAGGCGAAGAGCGAGGACCGGCCCCGCCTGCACGCGTTCGTCGTCGCGACGTCGCTGCCCGGGCGCATCGGCCGTCTCCAGGAACTCGCCAAGAATCTCTGGTGGTCGTGGAACACCGAGGCGCGCGAGCTCTTCGAGGGCATCGACGCGCACGGTTTCGCGGCAGCCGACGCCAACCCCCTCCGCTTCCTGCGCGGGGTCGACCCGAACCGGCTGCTCGCGGCCGCGCGGGACGAGGGCCTGCTCAAGCGGTACGACGCCGTGCTCGCCGACCTCGACGCGTACCGGTCGAGGCCGCCGGCGGACGCGCCGCGCACGGCATATTTCTGCGCCGAGTACGGGATCCACGAGTGCCTGCCCGTCTACAGCGGGGGCCTCGGCGTGCTCGCCGGCGACCACCTGCGCTCCGCGAGCGACCTGCACCTGCCGCTCTCCGCGGTCGGGCTCCGCTACGCGAACGGCTACTTCGTGCAGCGGATCCTCCCCGACGGCAGCCAGGGCGTCGAGTTCGTCGCGGCCGACCTCGCCGACCTGCCGATCGAGGAGGTGAAGGCGAAGGACGGGACGCCGCTGCGCATCGCCATCCGGATGCCGGAGCGCACGCTCAGGGCGCGCGCGTTCCGGGTGGACGTCGGCCGCGTGCCGCTCTACCTCCTCGACACGCTGGTGCCGGAGAACGACCCCGCCGACCAGAACGTCACCGACCGGCTCTACCCGTCCGACCGCGAGTCGCGCCTGCGGCAGGAGATCCTGCTGGGCATCGGCGGCTGGATGCTGCTGAAGGCGATCGGCGACCCGCCCGAGGTGTGCCACCTGAACGAGGGCCACTCGGCGTTCCTCCTCCTCGAGCGCATGCTCAACCTGGTCGAGGAGCAAGGGCTCACGTACGCCGAGGCCGCCGAGGTCGTGCGGGCCTCGACGGCGTTCACCACGCACACGCCCGTGCCCGCGGGCCACGACCGCTTCTCCGAGGGGCTCATGCGCCGCTACTTCGGCCACGTGGCGCACCGCCTCGGCCTGTCGTGGGACGCGTTCCTCGACCTCGGCCGCGCCTCGCGCGACGAGCAGGAGTTCTCCATGACCGTGCTCGCGCTCAAGCTCTCCGGGCGCGCGAACGGCGTCAGCCGGCTCCACGGCGACGTGTCGCGGAGGATGCTCTCGAACGTGTGGCCGGGGCTCCACCGCGCCGAGACGCCGGTCTACTCGATCACGAACGGCGTGCACCTGGGGGCGTGGGCGGGGCCGGAGATCGACCGTTTCCTCCGCCGCCACCTGTCGCCCGACTGGGCGCTCCACCACCCGCCGTCCGCGCGCTGGCACGCGCTCCGCTCGGTGCCGGACGAGGAGGTCTGGAAGACGCATACGGCGCAGAAGCTCCGGCTGCTCGACTTCGTCCGCGACTCGGTCGAGCAGACCGGCCTGCGGCGCGGCGAGAACCCGGTCGCGCTGCGGCGTCGCCTCGAGGGGATCGACGACGACGCGCTCTGGATCGGCTTCGCGCGCCGCTTCGCCCCCTACAAGCGGGCGACGCTCGTCTTCCAGGACCCCGCGCGCCTGCACGCGATCCTCGCGGACAGCGAGCGGCCCGTGCGCATCGTCTTCGCGGGCAAGTCGCACCCCGACGACCGCGAGGGGGCGGACCTCGTGAGGAAGGTGGTCGAGTACACGCAGGATTCCCGGTTCGCGGGCCGCGTCTTCTTCCTCGAGGACTACGGGCTCGCCGCGGGCCGCATGCTCGTGCAGGGTTGCGACGTGTGGCTCAACACGCCGACGCGGCCGCTGGAGGCATCGGGGACGAGCGGGATGAAGGCGGTGCTCAACGGAGTGCTCCAGCTCTCGATCCTCGACGGCTGGTGGTGCGAGGGCTACGACGGCACGAACGGGTGGGGGCTGGGGGAGGGTCGCGAGCATAGTAACCCGGAGATGCAGCTCGAATACGACAGCCGGAGCCTCTACGGGCTCCTCGAGGCCCGCGTCGCGTCGCTCTTCTTCGACCGCGACGCGAAGGGGATCCCGGCCGGCTGGATCGAGATGATGAAGAACGCCTGGGCGACGATCCCGGACGAGTTCAACACGCACCGGATGGTCGAGGAGTACCTGCGCACCGCATACGTGCCGCTCGCGCAGGAGACGGCGAAGATCGTGAAGGACGGCTTCGCCGAGGCGCGCGAGCGCGCGAAGCACCACGCGCAGCTCACGGAGGCGTGGAAGGACGTGCGGATCGAGGACGTCTCGGTGACGGACCCGAAGCGCGGCAACCTCGGCATCGGCGACGTGTTCGAGGTGCGCGCGAAGGTGCGCCTCGGCTCGCTCGCGCCCGAGGCGATCTCGGTCGAGCTCTACGTGGGGCCGTCGGACCGGAAGGGCGAGCTCTCGGACCCGGTGGTGATCCCGCTCCTGCGCGAGGGCGACGTGGCGGACGGCACGGCGACCTACACCGGCGCGTACCTCCCGCGGGGCGCGGGCAGCTTCCAATACGGCGTGCGCGTGCTGCCCGCGGTCGACGGCCTGCACGAGGTCGCGCACCTCGGCCTCGTCCGCTGGGCGTAGGTTATCCCATAGCGGGTGCTCGTGGCGTAAGTTGTTGCGGAACAACACCTTGCGCCTTCCGGGTGCGGCATTGGGGTCCGCAATCCGCCCCTCTCCCCCGTACCCCCTCACCCCCTAGGCCGCAAAGGTCGTAGCCTCTCCCCGCAATGGACCCCCGCTTCGCGAGGATCGACGCCCTCTTCCAGGGGGCTCGACGCCTCCCGCCGGCCGAGCGGCGGGCGTTTCTCGAGCGGGAGGCCGCGGACGACGCCGCGCTGCGCGCCGAGGTCGAGGACCTGCTCGCCGCGCTCGACTCCTCCCCCGACATCGAGCCGACCCCCGTGATCGCGGGCCTCGCGCGGATCCTCGGCGAGACGCCGACGCCTGACCGGTTCGGCGAGTTCCGCATCGTGCGTCGCATCGCGTCCGGCGGGATGGGCGTCGTGTACGAGGCGGAGCAGAGGAACCCGAGCCGGCGCGTCGCGCTCAAGGTGCTGCACGCGGCGGCCGCGACGCCGGAGGGCCACCGCCGCTTCGAGCGCGAGGCGGAGATCCTCGCGCGGCTCCACCACCGGTTCATCGCCCAGATCCACGTCTACGGGACGACGACCACGCCGACCGGCGAGTGCCCGTTCCTCGCGATGGAGCTCGTGGACGGCGTGCCGCTCACGGCCCACGCGCGCGGCCTCGACCTCCGCGGGCGGCTGGAGCTCCTCGCCAACGTCTGCGACGCCGTCGCGCACGCGCACATGAAGGGCGTCATCCACCGCGATCTCAAGCCGAGCAACATCCTCGTCACGCCGGCGGGCGAGCCGAGGGTCCTCGATTTCGGCGTCGCGCGGCTGCTCGACGCCGATCCCGCCCAGCGCACGCGCACCGGCCAGGTCATCGGGACGCTCGCATACATGAGCCCCGAGCAGGCCATGGGCGACCTCGACCGCGTGGACGCGCGGACCGACGTGTACGCGCTCGGCGGGCTCGGGTACGAGATGCTCTGCGGGCGCCTGCCCCACGAGATCGGAAGCTCCGCGCTTCCCGACGCCATCCGCAAGATCGTCGAGGAAGACCCGCCCGATCCGGGCACCATCGACCGGGAATTGCGCGGCGACGTGAGCCGCATCCTGGCGAAGGCGCTCGCGAAGGAGCCGGACCGGCGCTACGACGGCGCGGGCGCGATGGCGGAGGACCTCCGCCGGTACCTGCGCGACGAGCCGATCCTCGCGCGGCCGCCGACCGCGACCTACCAGCTGCGGAAGTTCGTGCGCCGCCACCGTGCGCTCGTCGGCGGCGTCGCCGCGACGGTGACGGCCCTGCTGATCGGCCTCGTCCTCGCGGTCCGGGCGGCGCACGAGGAGGAGCGGCAGCGCCAGCGCGCGGACCGGAGCGCCGCGGAGGCGCGCTGGGCGGCGTCGCGCGCGCTGCTCGAAGCCGCTTCGTCCGACCTGCGCGCGTCCGCGGGGCAGGCTGCGCGGATCCGCCTCGAGAGGATCCCGCCGGAGCACCGGGGCTGGGCATGGCGCTATCTCTCCGCGGAGGCCGATACGAGCGCGCGGTTCGTCCCTGTGGATGCGGAGCGTCCCTCGGCGATGGTGATCGGGGGGGGTTCCGGGGGCCTCATCGACGCGCGCGGCGTCGCGACGTTCGACCTGAACACGGGCGTCCGGACCGAGCCGGCCCTCCGCGGGATCCGGTGGCAGTGCCTCTGCAGGCTCGGGGAGTCGATCGTCGCGATCGGGAACGACAAGAAGAATGTCACGTGGGCGCGCCTCGACACCGGCGCGGGCGGGTCCGCGACGCTCGGGGCCAACGTCAGCTCGGCGGCCGGCACGGAGGACGGATCACGCATCGCGATCGCGATGGCGGGCGGACTCCAGAGGAGCACGATCACGGTCTTCGACACCCGATCGGGCAAGCCCGTCGCCCACGCGCTCGGGGACCCGGTGGCGATGCCGGGCCTCGCGTTCAGCCCCGACGGGAAGCTCCTCGCCGCCGCGGGGGCCCTGCTCGCGATCCACATCCTCGACGCGGCGACCGGGCGCGAGGAGCACGCGCTGCACGGCCACACCGGGGGGGCGACCGCGCTGGCCTTCAGCCCGGACGGCCGTTTCCTCCTGAGCGGCGCGGACGACAAGACGCTCGCCCTCTGGCGGCCGGAGGACGGCGCCCTGCTCAACCGCTGGCGCGGGCACGACGGGGAGGTCGTTGCCGTCGCCTGGAGCCCGGACGGGGCGCGGGTGGCATCCGGGGACTCCCTCGGCACCATCCGCGTCTGGAACGTCGCGAGCGGGGCCTGCGAACGCGTGCTCCAGGGGCACGATTGCCGGGTCGGGAGCCTCGTGTTCCGGGACGCGCGCACGCTCGTGTCCGTGGGGACCGACGGCGTGCGCTGGTGGGACGTGCCGGCGGGACAGGACCCTAACGTGTTCCGGTACCACGGGGGGCTAGCGGAAGGGAACCCGTTTCCATACATTTATGCGGTTGTGTTCAGCCCGGACGGCTCGCTGCTCGCCTCGGGCGGATGGGACAAGACCGTCCGGCTCGTCGATCCGGCCACGGGCGACCTCCTCGCGACGCTCAAGGCCGGCAGCTCGAGCGTCTTCGACGTTGCATTCCGCGCCGACGGCCGACGCCTCGTGGCAGGCGGCGACCGCCGGATGCTCTGGGACGCCGACACCGGCCAGCTGCTCGCGGACAGGAAGCCCGGCGGGAAGGACGCGAGCTACGCGGCCTCCCCGGACGGCCGGTTCCTCGCGGTCACGGACCACAACGTCGTGCGACTGCTCGACACGGAGACCCTCGAGGCGCGCGCGCACTGGGCGGACTACTTTCGCATCGGCGCCAACGACTGCGCGTGGAGCCCGGACGGGCGGCTGATCGCGACCGTCGGGGACGACGGGATGTGCGTGGTGCGAACCGCCCCCGAAGGCCGGCTCGTGCGCAAGATCGAGACCCGCCACGGCCAGGCGTTCGCCGTCGCGTTCGACGGCGCCGGAGGGCGCATCGCGACCGGCGGCGGGGACCACGTCGTGCGAGTATGGGATACGCAGTCCGGCCGCATGATCTCGGAGCTCCGGGGCCACGTGGGGATCGTCTACGCCCTTGCCTTCCACCCCGACGGGACGCTGCTCGCGTCCGGCGCGCGGGACAACACGATCCGCATCTGGAGCCTCAAGCGCGACATCGAGCGGCTCGAGCTGCGCGGCCACGAGAACTACGTCCACGGCCTCGCGTTCAGCCCCGACGGCGAGACGCTCGCGTCGGCCTCGGGGGACAACACCGTGAGGCTCTGGACCACGCTGCCCATGCGAGAGCGCCTCGCGCGCGCCGAGGCGGAGCGGGCCGCGCGCGCACGCATGGCGCCCGCGGTCGACGCGCTCTTCGAGAAGCTCGTCGACGCGCGTGCGGTCGCGGATGCGATCCGTGGGGATCGGTCGCTCGCCGAGGCGGACCGGCGCGCCGCGCTGCACCTCGTCCTCCTGCGCGCCGGGGGGAAGCGCTGATGGACCTCCGCGAGATCACGCTGATCCTCGAGGCGGCGGAGGCCGGCGACCGGACGGGTCTCGACGTGCTCGTGCCGCACGTCTACGACGAGCTTCGCCGGCTCGCCGGCGGGTACATGCGGGGGGAGCGCGAGGGCCACACGCTCCAGCCGACGGCGCTCGCGAACGAGGTCTACCTCCGCCTCGTGGACCAGACGAAGGTCAAGTGGCGTGGCCGCGCGCAGTTCCTCGCGATCGCGGCGCGCGCGATGCGCCAGATCCTCGTCGACCACGCGCGGCGGCACGGCGCCGAGAAGCGGGGGGCGAACATGGCGCGGGTCACGCTATCCGACACGGCCGCGACGTTCGGACAGCCGGTCCTCGACCTGCTCGACCTCGACGAGGCGCTGACGGCGCTCGGGACGCTCGACGATCGCAAGGCCAACGTCGTGGAGCTGCGCTTCTTCGCGGGCCTCACGACGAAGGAGGCCGCGGAGGCGCTCGACGTCTCCGAGACGACGGTGGACGACGACTGGGCGATGGCCCGCGCGTGGCTGCGCCGCCGCCTCGCAGGCTGACCGCGTACCGAGTACGGCCCGACGACGTCGTAGCTGCTTGTGGGCAAACGGGTTAGCACGACGAGGTGCGGACTTTGGGGTCCGCAGTTCCGGGGTCGGTTCGCGGCCTCCGCCCCGAGAGTCGCGGCCCCCGGACCCCCCCACGTCGAAGGAAGCGGCCGTCCCGCATACGAACGGGACGGCCGCCCATGCCGGAGACTACTTGAAGACGACGTACTTGACGGTCACGTCGTAGGACTTGTAGGTCTCCCAGAAGTCGCCGCCTTCCACGATGTCGGTGACCTCCAACTTCGCGTAGCGGCCGTCGCTGGTGACGATCGCGAGCACGTCGTTGACTTGGATCCCCGTCGAGCCGGAGGCCTTCACGGTGAGTTCCGCGCTCGAAGCGGGCTGTGCGTTCACGAGGTCGGCCTTGGTCAGCGCGTCGTAGTCGACCTTGCCCAACTTCTTGTAGGAGGCCCCGGGGAAGGCCAGCTTTGCCGGGGCGCTCTTGCCGTTTCCCGTCACCCAGAGGTACAGGTCAACGCCAGCCGGGACGGTCTCGCCGCCGTAGGTCTTCCCGAGGCGCTTCTTCACCCCGGTGTCGAGATCCAGCGTCGCCGGGTAGTAGTAGGGCGTCACGCCAATCTGCGGGAAGGGCCACTCCGCGTCCGAGTCCAGCGTGACCGATCCGACCCGATACGCTTCGATGACCTCGGAGGACAGGACCCTCCGCTTAACGAAAACGCCGTCGGTCACGAACGCAACGATGTCCACGTCCTTGCCCGTGAAGTTGGAGGGGAGATCGACCTCGTAGCCGTCCGGGTCCTCGAAGAAGAAGATGGTCTTCTGCATCGTCAGGAACCCGTCGGGCAGCGCGGGGTGGTAGGCGCGCACCCACTGGATGTCGGAGACGGGGTCGCCGGGGTTGCCGCTCGAGATGTTCGCGTACAGGTGGTGGTTGGGGACATCGAGGGTCACCTGCTTGACCACCGGGACCTGCGGGCCCGCCTCGACGAACAGGCGCCCGAGATCGGCCTCGGTGCGGACGCCCGCGAGGTTCTCGACGACGACCTTCAGCAGTCCTTGGGCTTCGCTGGGGACGATCCCCGAGTAGAACCCGGCGCCCGGGATCTCCTCGAGCAGCGGCATCACGGGATCCCCGGCATCGTTCACGACCTCGACCGAGAAGATGCCCTGGTAGTCCGCCGTGGACGTCTTCACCTCGCCGGTCAGCGAGTCGAGGTAGGCGAAGTGGATGACCGGGCCCGGCGTCGCCTGCGGGCCGCGCGGCGCCCGGACGAGCAGCGACGTGCCGGGGTAGAGCCGGGTCTCCTCGAGCACGAACCCCGGGGGCGGCTCCGTGGCGGGCGCGCCGTCCCCCGCGAGCGTCCAGCCGTTGGCGCGCAGCGTGTCGTCGTCGAACGCGAAGTTGAACTCGCTGAGCGAACGCGTGCGGAGCACGCCGTTCTTGTCGGCGTAGTGGATGATCCCGTCGGGGTCGACGCCGATCAGCCCGAGCGCTTGGCCCACCGTCATCGGCGGGGCCGAGGGCGAGTCGTCGGCGTAGACGAGGTGGTGGATGAGCTGGCCGTCGCCGAGGTCGATCCGGATGTTCGCGCACACCGCGTCGCAGCGCGCCACGAACTCGTTCACGTCCCCGATCCGCTCCCACGTGGCCTCCGGCGAGAGCCGCATGACGTCGCCCTGGATCTGGGTCACCGTGATGCTGACAGGCGCGCCGCGCTCGAGCGCGCGCAGCTCCGTCATCGTGAGGCTCAGCGGCGAGCCGTCCGCCATCGTCGCGACGGTCCAGAACACGCCGACGTCCGCGGGGTAGGTGCCCCCCGGGACCAGCATGTGGACCTGCGAGCTTCCGGGCTCGAACGTCGAGACGTTCAGGCCGCCGATCTTCAGCGTGAGCGTCGGGCTGAGATTCGAGAGCGGCGCGGTGCCGCGGTTGTGCACCTTGAGGAAGAGCTTCAGCCGCGCGGCGTCCGTCGGGTTCACGCTCCGCGCCATCGACCAGTTCTCGGCGCTCGTCACGGAGTCGCCGACGGCGACCGAGCTGCTCGTCGAGTTGGTGCCGGACCATTTCTCGCCGTAGTTGGCGGAGATCTTCACGCCGCTCTCCTTGCCGAACGACGTCTCCCCGCCGACCTGCCAGCCTGCCTCGTTGGTCTCCGAATAGGACTGCTCGGTCTCCCGCGTCCACGAGCGGCCCTTCTCGAGCGACGTGCCCTGCGTGATCTCGATCTCCTCGTTGAGCGTGACCGTGTACCCCGCGAGCTCGACCACGATGTTGGGGTAGGCGGGCACGAGCGGGTCGGCGCCCGGATCCTCGACCGACGGATCCAGAAGTGTGCCCGAGGCCTCGGTGGCGTCGGAGTAGGCGTCCTGGTCGGTCGAGAGCTGGAGGGGGTCGGTGAAGTAGTGGGGAACAGCCGGGTCGCCGTTCCAGGCGAGGAACTCGCCGGTCAGGAAGTCGTAGGTGTACCCGTAGTACTCAAGGTAGTTCGGGATGCCATCGCCGTCGGTGTCGACAACCTGGCCATCGTTGATGCGATCGGCGTCGTCGTCGCTGTCCAGGGGGGCGATGATGGCGTCGTAGTCCAGGTCCGGCAGCGGATCGTCGCGGTTGAAGCCCGTCCCGAACAGCTCGAAGTTGTCCGAGAGGCCGTCGTGGTCGCTGTCGCGGTTGCCCGCCTCGGTCTTGAGCCGCGCCTCGATCGTGTCGGGGAGCGAGTCCCCGTCCGTGTCGGGAACGCCCGCCGCGCGCGCGGCGTCCACGTCGTCCTCGAGCTCGCCGAGGGTCGCGTACGGCCCCGCGGGCGGCGCCGGCAGCTGCGGGGCGGCGTTCGTCCCGCTGTCGTTGCAGGCCGCCAAACACAAGGCGAGGAAGATCGCGCCTCGCCGAATCAAGGAACACTGGCTCATGTCGCCTCCTTTCGTCTCCGGAAAGGAAGTGCGAAAAACAGCCGCCTGGTCCCCGGACTGCGTACCGAGTACAGCCCAACGCCGCCGTAACCGCCTGCGAGTGCGTGGGTTAGCGCGACGGACTGCGGACTCCTGGGTCCGTAGTCGGGGCGCCTACCTCGCCGGCCGCCCCCGCATCGGGAGCGCCGTCCAGTCGACGGAGCCCCCGGCAACGTCCGCGCCCACCCCGACGTTCCGAACGGCCCAGTTCTCCGAGCCCTCGCCGTCGCCCCAGCTCGTGCCGTCGCGCGCGAGGCCGCCGTAGTCGTCCCTGCCGCCGACGTCGAGGAAGAGCCCGATCGACGACGCAAGGACCCAGTAGCTCGCGATCGCGTCGCGGTCCGCGAACCGCGGGTCGAACCGCGCGGCGCCGGGCGCGCCCTTCGCCCGGTACACGTCGTCGCCGCCCACGTCGACGAGCATCGCCACCGACCGGTTGATCGAGAAGCCGAGCCCGTCCGCCGGCGTCTCGTACCGGTCGTTCCCGCCGAGGTCGGCGAGCAGCGCGATCGCGAAGTCGTGGCCGAACGCGATCGAGTTGTTCTGCCGTGCCACGTGCGCGTCATCGCCCCCCTCGTCCACGAGCGCGCCGATGCAGAAGTGCGCGCCCGTCGCCTGCGACCACACGTAGCCGTCGTACGAGTCGTCGCCGGCGCCGTCCCACAGGAGGCCCGTCCCGAACCAGTAGCCGGTCCCCATCGACCAGTTGCCCGAGACGTACCGGTCGTTCCCCTCCGCGTCGAGGAGCGCGCCGAGCCCGCCCGCCCAGTTGTGCCCGTCGGCGCCGTCGCCGCGCCGCCCCATCGCGCACCCCTGCGCGTTCGAGACCGCGACCTTGCCGTCCGAGTGGTAGCTCGGCCGCCCGGACTTCGGCCCGTCCGGCTCGGCGAAATACGAATCGTCGCCCGCCCTGTCCGCGAGCACGCCAACCCCCCCGACCCCCCCGAATCCCTGGCCATCGGCGTGCAACCGGTAGGCATCCTTCCCCGCCGCATCCAGCAGGAGCCCGACGCCGAAGTACCCGCACCCCTGCGCCGACCAGCGCGCCACATACGTGTCGTCGCCCGCGAGGTCGACGAGCGCGCCGAAGCCCAATTGCCCGACGCCCTGCGCGTACTGCTCGGCCTCGTAGCGGTCCGCGCCCGCCGCGTCCATGAGGATCCCGATCCCGCAGATCCCGGCCCCCTGCGCCCCCCGCTCCCCGCGGTACGTGTCGTCGCCGCCGAGGTCCAAACACAGCGAGATCAGCCGCCCCGCGCCGTTCGCGCCCGCGCCGCCCACATACGTGTCGTTCCCGCCGAGGTCCACGATCAGCAGCGCGTCGCGCGCGTCGATCGCGTCGTCGCCCTTCCCGCGCACGCGGATCCAGCCCCACGGCGTCTCCCAATCGAACGACGCGTCAAGAGCGGGCCCGAGCGCGCGTCGCGCGTCGTCGAGCGCCTCGAGGCACTTGCCCGCCGCGTACCAGAGCGACGCCTCGTCCCACGCGAGCGCGACGTCCTCGACCGCGGCCGGGTACTCAAGCGCGTCGACGCTCTCCGCGCCGAGGTCGAGCCGGCCGCGCGCCTCCGCCAGCGCCTCCGGATCCGCGCGCCGGAACGCGAGCGCCGCCCAGCGCCGCGCGTCCACCACGGCGAGCACGAGCCGCCCGAGCGCGCTGCTCACGTCCGGCGGCAGCCGCCCCGCGGCCTCGCGCAGGCCCTTCGCGACGAGCGGGTACGGCGAGTCCTTCCCGAACGTGACGAACCGCGTCTGCCGCCCGGCGGCGCGGTAGATCTCGAGGATCGCCAAGTCCAGCGGCGTCGCCTCCGCGGTCAAGTTCGGCGAGTATGGCCGGATCCCGCCGTGCTTCAGGTTGAACCCGACGACGTGCGCGAGCTTGTAGATTCCGCCCGCGCCGTACTCGTCGACCGGCGCGTCCGCGCCGAGGTACTCCCGTACGCCGCGGCCGAGCCCGCGCGTGAACGGCACGACCGCGAGCGGCTCGGCGAAGAGCGCGTCGAAGTGGTCGAGCTTCCACGTGACCGCGCGCGGGAACCGGTGCCACGACCCCTTGGGCGCCCAGCCGAGGTGCGCGCGGTCGAACCCGGCGCGCGCGAGCGCGTCGTCGAGGGAATCGGCCCCGGCGAGGCGGGAGAGCAGGAGGAGAAGCGGCAGGAGCCGTCGCATGACCGGCTTCCTACCACAAATGGAAGAGAGGGGGCGCGGGGGAGGGTTCCCCCTGCCCCCTCCGCTTTGGATCTACTCGGCCTTGGTCTGCTCGATCAGCGCCAGCGCACGCTCCTCGAGGGCGGTGCCCTTGAGCGCCCGCGAGAGCGGGCCGAGCTCCTTGCCCGCCTCGGCCTTGTCGCCGCGGCCGATCATGGCCTCGATCTCGTCGAGCTTCTTGCCGGCCGCCTCGAGGGCGGCGGCGTTGGCCTTGCCCGCGAGCTCCAGGATGGCCGCCGGCTCCTTCGCGACCTTCTTCTGGAGCGCGGCCGACTCGGTCAGCGCCTTCGCGAGGTTGCCCTCGGACAGCAGGCCCTGGATCTCGGCCTCGGCGGCCTTCACCTTGTTGAGCGTCTTCCGGCTTACCCCCTTGCCGTGCGCCTTCTCGAGCAGCTTCTTCTGCTCCGTGACGAGCTCGGTGAGCGCGCCGACGGAGTAGCCGCCCTTGAGGTTCCCGACCTCCTCGAGCGTGAAGGGGTCGACGACCGCGGTGTAGGGGATCTTGCCGGTGCTGTTGTAGGTGCCGGCCTTCGAGCCGTGGAGCGCCTTGATGTCGTCGAGCGTCAGGTTGGGCCAGGAGATCATGAACTCCCTCTCCTGCCCGTCGGCGCCCTTGGCCTTGTAGGTCGCCGCGCGCTTGTCCTGCTTCGCGATCCCGTCCTCGAGACTGGAGAGCGAGAGCACCTCGACGGTGTTGTCCTCGGCGAACGAAATGTACTTCTTGTTCTGGAGCACGGACCCGTGCACCCCCCAGCAGGGGCCTCAGTTGAATCCGTGGTCGTGGACGACGATCGGCACGTTGAGGAGCTTGGCCTCCTCGACCGCCGCGTCCCAGCTGGTGGCGTAGGTAACGGACGGCTCGGGCTTGTTGCCGCCGCCGGCCGTGCCGAGCGTGGCGGCAAGCGCGATCGTCGCCGCCGACAGGAAACGCTGTTTCATGGGTATCGATCCTCCGTAGGGGCTATTTCAACCTGGCTTGAAGCGCGGACGCACGGTCCGCGAGTTCGGTTCCCTTGAGCAGTTTGGCGAGACGGGCGGCGTCCGCACGGGCGGCTGCCCCCCGGCCCCCCTCGATTTGCTTCTCGAGCGCGCCGAGCAGCGCCGCGGCATCGGCCATGACCGACGCGCGCGCGGCCCCGACCTTGCGCGTCACGATCTCGTTCTGGCCCGCGGTCCTTCTCTCCATCTCCTCGACCAGCGCGAACGCCTTCTCCAGCTTCTCGTCGCCGAGGAGGAGGTCGACCCGCGCCTGCGCGCCGAGCACGTACTCCCAGAGCGCCGCGTCGACACCCTTGCCGTGCCTCTCCTCGAGAGATCTGGCGTGGCGGGAGATGACCTCGATGAACGCCTCGGCGGTCGTAGCCTCGCCCCGCTGGATGCCGCCCAGATCCTCGAGCGTGTGCGGGTCGACGACCGCGGTATAGGGCATGAGCGGGCCCTTCATGTACTCGAGCGGCTTCCCCTCGTGGAGCGCGAGCATCTCCCTTACGGTAACACCGGGGCAGCACTCGAAGCACTCGATCTCCTCGCCGTACGCGTCTTTCGTCGTGTACGTCTTCGCGCGGTCGGGCTTCTCCTCGAGCGCCTGCTCGATGTCCTTCATGCACATGACCTCGACGCAGCTCTCGCGGGAGAACTTGATGTACTTCGGATTCTCGAGCACCGACCGGTGCAGGGCCCAGCAGGGGTTTCAGTAGAAGCCATGCCTATGGATGACGATCGGCACGTTCCGGGCACGGCCTTCCTCGACGGCGGCCTCCCACGTGGGGGACCAGCGGACCGTCTCCCTGCCCTTGCCGGCCGAGGCCAAGGGGAGGAGGCACAGGAGCGCCGGCAGCACCCGGGTCATAACGGGTATTACGCTACCGCGGCGGTCGCTTATTGGGCCATATCCGGGGGGGGCTGGGGGGCCGGCCCAAGGGGCTACAATCCGCCCGATGAGCCCGAAAGCCTGTTCCGTCGTTGCCGCCACCCTCTTCCTCGCTTCCCTCGGGGCCCCCGGAGATGAGCCGGCGCCCGCCGCGGGGAAGCCGACGGCCGTCGAAGGCAAGGCGCGCTCCGCCGATGGCATCGAGATCGCCTACGACACGCGCGGCAAGGGCGAGGTGACGCTCGTCTTCGTGCACGGCTGGTGCGGCGACCGCTCGTTCTGGCGGGAGCAGCTCGACGTGTTCGCGGAGAAGTACCGCGTCGTGAGCCTCGACCTCGCCGGGCACGGCGCGTCCGGAAAGGACCGCGCGGAGTGGACGGCGGACGCGTTCGCGGCGGACGTCGAGGCGGTGGTCAAGGCGGCCGACGTCAAGCGCGCGATCCTCGTCGGGCACTCGATGGGCGGGCCGATCTCGCTGCTCGCGGCGAAGCGGATGCCGGATCGCGTGGCCGCGGTCGTCGGAGTGGACACGCTCCACAACGTGGAGTTCAAGTGGCCGGAGGAGCAGACGAAGCAGTTCCTCGCGATGTTCGATGCCGACTTCGAGGGGACGACGCGCATGTTCCTGAAGGGCATGCTTCCGGCGGACGCCGATCCCGCGCTGGCGAAGTACGTGATGGACAAGGTGCTCGGCGCGGACCGGAAGATGGCGACCGGCGCGATGCGGGCGCTCACCGCCTTCGACGCGAAGGCGGCGCTGGCGGGCGCGAAGGTGCCGGTGCGCTGCATCAACGCGGCCCCGGGCCTGCCCTTCGCGATCGCGACGGCGGTCGACGTGAACCGGAAGTACGGCGACTTCGACGTCGTGCTGATGGAGGGAGTCGGCCACTTCCCGATGCTCGAGAAGCCGAAGGAGTTCAACGAGAAGCTCGCGGAGCAGCTGAAGAAGCTCGAAACCACCCCCGCGAAGAACGAGTGAAGCGCCGGAGGGCTGGACGCGGAACGGTCCTCCGCAGTCCGGGCCTGCGCCCTCATAGAACCTGTCGCCCTCGTAGAATCTGTGACCATGGCCTCGTCGAAGGAGCGCGCTGGGTCCGAGCTCGATCGGCTCCCGCCCGAGGCATCGGCGGTCCTCGCCGGGCTGGAGGGCAGGATCGCGCGGCCCCGCGTCCGACCGCTCTACCGCGTCGGCCTCGCACTCGCCGCGTTCGCGATGATCGCGTTGCCCTTGCTCTACGTCGGGCTCATCGCCGCCGTGTGCGTCGGCATCTGGCTCGCGGCGGGCGCCATGGAGTCCTGGGCGCAGCCGACCGCCGGCATCGTGATCGTCTCGGTCCTCGGAGGCCTGGTCGTGCTCTTCCTCGTCAAGCCGCTCCTCGCGAGGCCGGGGCGCGCCGGGGCGCGCGCGCCGCTCGCGCTCCGGCGCGATCGACAACCGCTGCTCTTCGCCTTCGTCGACCGGCTCTGCGCGGTCGTCGGTTTCCCGAGCCCCTCCCGCATCGACATCGACACCGAGCCGAACGCCTCCGCGTCCCCGCGCCGCGGCCTCGTGAGCCTGCTCCGGAAGGACCTCGTCCTCACGATCGGCATGCCGCTCGCGGGCGCGCTCGACCTCCGTGCCTTCGCCGGCGTGCTCGCGCACGAGCTCGGCCACTTCGCGCAGGGCGCTGGGATGCGGCTCACCTACGTCGTGCGCTCAATCAACTTCTGGTTCGCGCGCGTGTG
>DASUGR010000263.1:0-6845 GCA_036273915.1 Planctomycetota bacterium
TCGATCGGCGGCAACGAGATCCTCCACGCCGCCAACCGCGGCGAGAAGATCACCGTGATCTTCCTCAACAACGCGATCTACGGCATGACGGGCGGGCAGATGGCGCCCACGACGATGCCGGGCCAGAAGACGACGACCACGCCGTTCGGGCGCGACACGGCGGAAACGGGCGCGCCGCTGCGGGTGGCGGAGCTGCTCGCGACGCTCGGCACGCCGGCGTTCATCGCGCGCGGCACCGCCCACGACGCGAAGGGCACGCTCAAGACGAAGAATCTCGTCCGGGAGGCGTTCGAGCACCAGGCCGCCGGCCGCTGCTTCTCGTTCGTCGAGGTGCTCTCCACCTGCCCTACGAACTGGGGGCTGTCGCCGAACGAGGCCTCGGACTGGCTCGCGGAGACGATGATCCCCTACTACCCGCTCGGGATCCTGAAGCGGCCGGCGTGGGCGCCGGAAGGGGTGCGCGCATGAAGGCGACGAGCGTCCTCATGGCGGGGTTCGGCGGGCAGGGGATGCTGCTCGCCGGCAAGGCGCTCGCGCAGGCGGCGATGGCCGAAGGGCTCCAGGTGAGCTGGCTCCCGTCGTACGGCCCCGAGATGCGCGGCGGCACCGCGAACGTGATCGTCTGCGTCTCGAAGGATCCGATCGCCTCGCCGCTCGTGAGCCGGCCCGACGCGCTGCTCGCGATGAACCTGCCGTCGCTCGACCGGTTCGAGGCGAGCGTGGCGCCGGGGGGCACGATCGTCGTGAACGCGACGCTCGTCGCGCGCGCGTGCGCCCGCGACGACTGCCGCGTCGTGCGCGTCGACGCGCGCGCGCTCGCGCAGGCGGCGGGCAGCGAGCGCGCCGCCAACTTCGTGATGCTCGGCGCCTACGTCGGCGCGACCGCCCTGCTGCCGACGAGGGCCGCCGAGACGGCGATCGCCGACGAGTTCCGCGACGGCAGGGAGAGGCACATCGCGGCGAACGTCCTGGCGTTCCGCGCCGGGGTCGAGGCGGGGTCGGCGAACGAGGTGCAGGCATGAGCAAGGTCCTGATGAAGGGCAACGAGGCGCTGGGCGAGGCCGCGATCCGCGCCGGCTGCGTCCACTTCTTCGGCTACCCGATCACGCCGCAGACCGAGATCCCGGAATACCTCTGCAAGCGGCTGCCCGAGGTGGGCGGCGTGTTCGTCCAGGCCGAGAGCGAGGTCGCGGCGATCCACATGGTCTACGGCGCCGCGGGCGCGGGCGTGAAGTGCATGACCTCCTCCTCCTCGCCCGGCATCAGCCTGATGGCGGAGGGGATGAGCTACATCGCCGCGTGCGAGCTTCCCTGCGTCGTGATCAACATGATGCGCGCGGGACCTGGGCTCGGCGGGATCCTGCCCGCCCAGAGCGACTACTTCCAGGCGACGCGCGGCCACGGCCACGGCGACTACCAGTGCCTCGTGCTCGCGCCGGCGTCCGTGCAGGAGGCGGTCGACCTGATGACGCTCGCCTTCGACCTCGCGGAGAAGTACAGGAACCCCGTGATGGTCTGCGCGGACGGGATGATCGGCCAGATGATGGAGCCGGTGGAGTTCCGCGCGGAGGGGCGCGGCCCCGCGATGGCGGAGAACGACTGGGCGCTGACCGGCTGCGAGGGCCGTCCGCGCCGCATCGTGAACTCCCTCCACCTCGCCCCCGAGAAGAACTTCGCCCAGAACGTCCGGCTGAAGGAGAAGTACGACCGTGCCGCTCGCGACGAGGTGCGCTTCGAGGTCTACGGCGACGAGCGCCCCGACCTGCTGCTCGTGGCGTTCGGCACGATGGCGCGCATCTGCAAGTCCGCGATCGACGACGCGCGGCGCGAGGGCAGACGCGTCGGCCTCTTCCGGCCGATCACGCTCAACCCGTGGCCCTACGCGCCGTGCCGCGCCATCATGGACGCGATGCCCGAGGGCGCGAAGGTGCTGGACGTCGAGATGAGCATGGGCCAGATGGTCTACGACGTGAAGCTGGCCGCCGAGGGCTCGCGGAAGATCGAGTTCTACGGGCTCGCCGGCGGGCTCGTGCCGTCGCCCGACCAGGTCGCGGAGCGGATCCGGGCCCTACTTCCCTGACTGCTGTCGCGCGCGCTCGCAGGTCTCGCAGTAGCGGCCGAGCTCGTAGCAGGGGACGCCGTCGGCCTGCGCCTCGGGGCAGAGGGGGTGCGGAGGCGGCGCTTTCTCGCCCGCCTTCCTGGTTTCGCGCGGATTCTCAACCATGGCGCCTCCTCCACCGCGCGGCAACGCGGGGCCGCACGTGGCGTTGCACGCGCCGTGCCCGCAAGGAGGGCGAAAGAGGGGGGGCTCCGGGGGCCGAACGCCGGAGCCCCACCGCGCGATCGTCAGCGCCCCGGCGGAGCGGGCGGGGGCGGCGATCCGACATCGTCGTCGTCGTCGTCCGCGCCGGGGGCCCCGGGACCCCACCCCATCCCGCGCCCGGGACCCATGCCCCGCGCGCCGCCGCGGCCGAACGGCTGATGGCACCACGGGCAGACATCGCCCTTCGCCATCGGCCCGCGCGGGCCGCGCTGCCCCGTCGCACCGGGGCCCGGACCGCCTTGGCCGCGCCGCGGCGGCTGCATCCACCGCGGGCCCATGCCCGGGCCGAAGCCCTGCTGCCGCGCGCCGTCGTTCCGACGGCCCTCGTGGCCCCACGCGCGCATGCGGCGACCCATCGCCTCGCGCATCCGGCGTCCCCAGCCCTCGCGCATCCCCTGCATCATGCGGCGTTGCATCTCCTGTTGCATGCGCGCCTGGTTGCGCTCCATGATGAGCTTGAAGTCCGCGGACGCGATGACCCCGTCCCCGTTGGCATCGAGGCCCGTGAAGCCGCTCCGGACCTTCTGGTACTCGTCCCAGTCGACCTTGCCGTCCTTGTTGAGGTCGAACTTCTTGAGGAAGAGCGCGCCCGGCTCCGGCGCCGCGGCGGCCGCCGGCTTGGGCGTCTCCTTGGGCTCCTGCGCGACGGCGAAGGGGAAGAGGGCGAGCAGGACGAACGCGACGAGACGATAGGGCCTTTGCAGCATGAGGTTGCCTCCACACCGTGAAGCACCGGAATGCCGTCGCAGGTTTCGGTGCGGGCGGGAGGGGAGGGGAGAGGGAGGGGATCACCACTCCGGCGGCGAGCGCCGCTGCCAACGCGCGACGAGCACGTAGAAGACGCCGGAGAGCCCGAACGCCACGACGGCGGTCTGCAGCGCGAGCGAGACCGACGAGCGGTCGGCGATCCAGCCGACCACGGACGGCGCGGGCGCGTTCCCGAGCACGTGGATGCCGCAGAGGTAGACCGCCTGGAGCGTCGCGGAGAACTGCGGCGGCCCGAGCTCGTCCACGACGGCGGCCGAGGGGCCGTGGTAGACCGCGAGGAAGAACGCGGTGAGCGCGGAGAGCACCATGAAGAGGACGTTCGACGAGACGACGAGCGCGAGGGCGCCCGTCGGCACCGCGCACAGGAGCGAGAGGCCGATCGCGCGCGCGTGGCCGCCGCGGGCGCGACGGGTGAGCGCGTCGCCGGCGTGGCCGCCCGCGATCACGCCGGCGCCGGTCGCGACCACGCCGACGAACGCCATGAACGCGCTGCCGAGGGCGACGCCCATGTGGCGCTCCTCGACGATGAGCCAGCGCGACCAGAAGATCAGCGCGCTCGCGCCGAACGTGACGAGGATGCCCGCGAGGAGCCCGATCACGTAGACCCGCGACAGCAGGTACGCGCGCGCCGGCAGCGCGTGCGGCCGGGGCAGCCGGTCGGGCGCCGCGACGAAGGCGGAGAGCGCGGCGAGCACGACCGACGGCCCGCCCGCGATCCAGAAGACGCCGCGCCAGCCGACGTGGGGCGCGAGCGTCATGCCGAGGACGAGGCCGCCCGTGCCGCCGAGCGCCATGCCGACGTTGTAGATCGCGAGCGCGCGCCCGCGCCGGCCCGGCGGCGCCGCCGCGCAGAGGAGCGAGTTGGCGCTCGGGCCGTACGCCCCCTCGCCCACGCCCACGAGCGCGCGGAAGAGGAGCAGGACGTGGAACGACGGCGCGAGCGCGGACCCGATCGTCGAGATCGACCAGACGAGCACGCCGAGGAAGATCACCTTGCGCGGCCCGACGCGGTCGGCGATCGGGCCCGAGACGAGCGACGCGACCGCGAACACGATGAGGTTCACCGCCGCGAGCCAGCCCAGCTCGAACTTCGACAGGCGGAACGACTCCGCGATCAGCGGGGTCATCCCGTAGACGACCTGCCGGTCGAGGTAGTTGAAGAAGTTGACGAGCGTGAGCAGCGGCAGCGGGTGGACGACGCCGCGGGCGCGGAAGGGCCGGCCGGCAGGGGCTAGGCTCATGGAGCTCCGTCGCGCCAGAAGGAATAGCGGACGCGCGGCGCCGCGTCGACGGGAAATCGCGGAGGCATCCGGGGGGGGTCCGGGGGCCCCCGGAGCCCCCCCGCATCACTCCTCGAGGAAGTAGTTGAAGTCCTCCGACGCCTCCTCCGCGTGGAGCACCTCGTACGCGCGGGCCGCGGTCGGCGCCCAGTAGAGCTGCTGGCGCGTCGCCGGGTCGACGCCGATCGCGCGCGCGAAAGCCGCGAGCACCTCGAGGTGCCGGTCGTGATGGCCCGCGGGCGTCGCGAGGACCACCATGCAGTGGACCGGCTCGCCGTCCGGCGTCTCGAACGGCAGCCCCTTCCGCGACAGCCCCATCACGCCGACGATCCTGTCGTGATCCGCCAGCGGCCCGTGCGGGATCGCGAGCCCCCCGCCGAGGCAGGTCGACCCCTCCGCCTCGCGCGCGAGCACCGCGCTGAGGAGCGTGGCGCGGTCGACCTTCAGCCGCGTCGTCCGGAGCAGGTGGTCGACGAGCCTCTCGATCGCCTCCTCCATCGTCGCCGCCTCGAGGTCCGTCACGATGTGCTCCTCATGGAGGAACTCGATGAGCCGCGCGCGGTCCTTGCCGTAGTCGCCCGAGCGGACGAGCGCGTGGCGCGTGAGGACGGGGCCGACGATCTCGTTGCCGAGCACGACCGTGAGCACGACGGCGAGCACGAGGTCGCGGATCGGGGCCAGCGCCGGGTCCTCCGCGGCGAGCAGCGCGAGGCCGACCGCGAGGCCCGCCTGCGGCACCAGCGCCGGCCCCAGCCAGCGGCGCACGCGGTCGGTGGCGCCCGCGAGCCGCATCGACACGTGCGCGGCGGTCGTCTTGCCGGCGAGGCGGGCGGCGAACGCGGCCGCAGCGATCGTCCCCCCGGCCAGGAGGTGGTCGAAGCGCAGCTCGCAGCCGGCCAGCGTGAAGAACACGGCGAAGATGGCGTATTCGAAGTTGTCGAAGACGCGGTGGCCGATCTCCTCCCGGTCGGGCGTGACGTTCGCGAGCGTGACGCCGAGCGCGAGGCACGCGAGCAGGGGGGAGCTGCCCGTCGTCTCCGCGATCCCCGTGGCGAGCAGGATCGCGACGATCGACGCGGCCGCGAGCCGGTCGCTGCGGGCCGTCCGGCGCGTGAGCAGGATGAGGGCGACGCCCACGAGCGCGCCGAGCACGGTGGCCCGGCCGATCACCTCGATCGGCGCCCAGAGCAGGCGCAGCGCCGACGGGGCGCCCGCGCCCTCGAGCTCCATCCGCACCGCGGTGTGCGCGATCTCGAAGAGCGCGATGCACGCGAGGTTGTTGAGCGCGACCGCGGCGACGAGCGTGCGCACGAAGATGCCCTTCGAGCGGGTCTCGCGCACGAGCGCGAGCACGGTCGCGGGCGCGGTCGACACCGCGACCGCCGCGAGCAGGAGGGAGACGGTCCACGGCGCACCCGCGACCGCCAACGCGCCGTAGACGAGCGCCGGGGTGATCGTCACCTCCGCCGCGATCAGGAGCCCGAGCCGCTTGAACGCGTGGCGCAGCTTGCGGATGTTCAAGTGGCTGCCGACCGCCACCGCCATGAGCCCGAGGGCGAAGTCGAGCACCGGCCCCTGGGCGCGCAGGTCCTCCTCCTCGAAGAGGCCGACCTGCCCGAGCGCGATGCCCGCGAGGATCTGGCCGGTCACGGAGGGGAGGCGCGCGCGTCGGGCGAGCGCGCCGCCGACGATCCCCGCCACGAGCACGAGCGACAGGGTGAGGAGCGGGCTCGGCCCGTTCACGGCGGACAGCACGACCGCATTGTGTCAGGCGGCGGGGTCGCGCCCCGCGCCACGGCTCATCCCTCGGCTAGAATCCGCGCCGAGGAGGATCCATGGCCGGAACGACCGCGTCGGTGAAGGAGTATCTCGAGAGCCTGCCCGAGGAGCGCAGGAAGGCGATCCTGAAGGTGCGCGCCGCCGTGAACAAGGGGCTGCCGAAGGGATACAAGGAGGGCATCCAGTACGGGATGATCGGCTGGTGCGTCCCCCAGTCGCTCTTCCCGAAAGGCTACCACTGCGACCCGAAGCAGGGAGTCCCGTTCGCCGGCCTCGCGAACCAGAAGAACTACATGTCGCTCTACCTCATGGGCGTCTACGGCGACTCCGCGCACCGCAAGTGGTTCGAGGCGGAGTGGAGAAAGACCGGCAAGAAGCTCGACATGGGGAAGGCGTGCATCCGCTTCCGGAACGTGGAGGACATCCCGCTCGACCTCGTGACCGAGGCGGTCGCGCGCGTGCCCGTGGAGAAGTTCCTCGCGCACTACGAGACAACGCTGGCGGCGGGCGGCAAGGGGAAGAAGCGCGCAGCGGCGCCGGGCCGCGGCACCTAGCCCGGATTATTCACGAGTCTCGCGGTTCTGAGCGGTCCATCCGGCCGATCTCTGCGTCGCTCCTCCTCGCAGGCTCCGTTGGAGCCAGCTTCGTCGTCGCTCCTTGATCTCGACCGTCTGTCCTCGCCCAGAACACCGCCT
>DASUGR010000264.1:0-12684 GCA_036273915.1 Planctomycetota bacterium
GGTGGACACCTACAACGCGATGAGCCTGCTCAACCCGACCGGGCCGAACCGCGACGCCTTCATCCGCATCAACGCCTTCTTCAACTACGGCAACGTGGTGGAGGCCGCCCTCGGGCCCTTCGCCCTCATGGACAGCATGGCCGTCCACGTCGCGTTCAACGGATAGAGAAACAGACGACTCGGTCACCCGCAGGAGCGCCGGCCGGCGCCCAACCCGGCCGGCGCCAGGGGTCCGAGCAAGTCTTCCCTCGGCGCCGCCACCCCTTCCGGGGTGGCGGCCTTTTTTTTCTGCTACCCTGCGGACATGAAGATCCGCATCGAGTACTGCGCGGCCTGAAACTACGAGCCCTACGCCGTCAGTTTGACGGAGAAGCTCGCGAAGGCCCTGAAGCAGAAGATGTCCGAGCTCACGATCGCGCCGTTCGCGGACGGCCGTTTCGAGGTGCTCGTGGACGGCAAGAAGGTGTGGAGCAAGCTCGAGACGGGCGACTTCCCCGACGAGGCCACCCTCCTCGCGAAAGTGAAAATGAAGTAGGTACCGAGTACACGGTCAAGCGTCCGCAAGTCGTTAGGGGACAGCGACTTCGGGCGCCCGGACCCGGACGAGGGGTCCGGGTGGTCACGGCCACCCGGCGGCTACTTCCCGCCCGTGAACCAGACGTAGTCCGAGTAGGACCTCGTGAAGACCACAGGGTCCGCGGCCTCGGCGGCGCCCGGCAGTGCGACGAGCGTTCGGTAGCTCTTGCCGTTCCGCGCGTGCAGCCGCTCCGGCAGGCTCCGGGGCGGCTGGCTCCACGCGATCACCGCGACCTGCGCCCCCTCCGGGGCGGCATCCCGGTACCACCGGACGATCACGTCGGCGGCCACATCCAGCATGAGGCCGATCGAAGTCGGGCCGTGCGGCACGAGCGGGTAGGGCTCGGTCTTCGGGTCCGTGTCATGCACGGCCGGCAACGACAGCCGCTGCTCCTCGGTCAGCGCCTCCAGCCCGCCTTGGCTGACCGCATTCTCGATCTCGGGCTCCACGCGGAGCGCGAGCAGGGGCAGGCGCCGCTCCCGCGCGAACGAGAGGATCTTCCCGTCGCCCAGATCCCCGACGCGCTTCGCGAGCTCCGACTCGTCGATCCGGCCGAACGAGAAGTCGTCGAGCGCGGCCTGCGCGGTGCGCGGGAACGCATCGAGCGCGATCGCGTGCAGCCGCCCGCGCTTGTAGAGATAATCGAGCACCGGGACGTAGAGATCGTCGGCGGGGGAGACGAGCCTGACCCCCTCGCTCCCGGCCTCGACGTCGAGATCGCCGAAGAACGACAAGCACACGACGTCCGCCGTGGCGAGATCCTCGAGCATCTCCTCCCACGCGACCCCGCGCGCGGTGCGCCACGCGGCGCCCGCCGGCGCCTCCGGCACCACGACCTCGGCCGCCTCCCCCCCCTGCCCCCGCGCCCCCTGACCCCCTTTGGACGCGCAGGCGGCGGCGAGGACGAGCGGCAGGAACCGCGGACGCATGGCGCGGTATTCTATAGACCTTGCACGATTTCGATCAGTACTTCGCCACGCGCCGCTACATGGATCTCGCGATGCGGCCCGATGGCGGGGAGATCGCGTACGTCACCGACGTGACGGGCAACTTCAACGCGTGGAGGCAGGGGGGCTCCGGGGGCTGGCCATACCAGCTCACGACCTTCGGCGACCGCGCGGTGCGCCGCGTCTGCTACTCGCCCGACGGCCGGCGCATCCTCCTCGCCGCGGACCGCAACGGGAACGAGCGGGAGCAGCTCTACGTGATGCCCGCCGCCGGGGGCACGCCGCGGCCGCTGACCTCCCGCGAGGATGCCCGCCACCTGCTCGCCGACGACCCGTGGGCGCCCGACGGCCGCACGATCGCCTGCGCGTCGAACGCCGAGGACGAGGCGAACTTCGACCTCGTCACGATCGACGTCGAGACGCGCGTCGCGAGGCGCTGGTCGAAGGAGCCGCTCTTCCACGCGGCCTGCTGCTGGAGCTCCGACGGGCGCCGCCTCTGCGGCGTCGTCCTCCACAAGAACATCCACCAGGACATCGTGATCGCCGACCGCGAGACCGGCGCGCTCCACGAGGTGACGCGCGACCGGCCGGCCGCGCGGCGGCAGCCGCTGGGCTTCTCGTCCGACGACTCCGCGCTCTACCTGCTCACCGACGAGGGGCGGGAGTTCATGGGGCTCGCGCGGCTCGACCTCCCGGACGGCAAGCTCGAGTGGGTGAAGTCGCCCGACTGGGACGTGGACGCGGCGCGCATGTCGCGGGACGGCCGGCGCATCGTCTACGTCGTGAACGAGGACGCCGTCCACCGGCTGCACGTGCTCGACCGCAACTCGGGGGTCGAGCGGCGCGTCTCGCAGCTCCCGATGGGCGAGTGCCGCGCCATCGCGGTCTCCGCGGACGGGTCGCGCGCCGCCGTCCTCCACGACGCCGCGGTCCGGCCGCCCGAGGTGCTCGTCTACGACCTCGGCCGCGGCGGGATGGAGCAGATCACGAACGGGATGATCGGCGCGATCCCCGCGGCGGACATGGTCGAGCCGGAGATCACGCGCTTCGCGTCGTTCGACCGGAAGATCCCCGCGCTCCTCTACCGCCCGCGAGGCGCGCCGCCCGAGGGCGGATTCCCCGCCCTGCTGCACATCCACGGCGGACCGGAAGCGCAGGAGCGCCCGATCTACCGGCCGCTCTTCCAGTACCTCGTCTCGCGCGGGTTCGTGGTGCTCGCCCCGAACATCCGCGGGTCGACGGGCTACGGGAAGACCTACCAGAAGCTCATCCACCGCGACTTCGGCGGCGCGGACCTGCGCGACTTCGACGCGGCGGTCCGCTTCCTGCGCGCGCTCTCCTACGTGGACTGCAAGCGCCTCGCGGTCGCGGGCGGCTCGTACGGCGGCTTCGCGGCGCTCTCGTGCGCGACGCGCCTGCCCGACCACTGGGCGGCCGCCGTCGACGTCTGCGGAACGAGCAACCTCGTCACGTTCGCGAAGTCGGTCCCTCCCTCGTGGCGGAGGTTCATGCGCGACTGGGTCGGCGATCCGGACGAGGAACGGGACGAGCTTCTCAAGCGCTCGCCGATCACGTACGTGGAGCAGCTCAGGTGCCCCGTGCTCGTCATCCAGGGCGCGCAGGATCCGCGCGTGGTCCGCGCCGAGTCGGACCAGATGGTCGAGCGCATCCGCACGGCCGGCGGCGTCGTCGACTACCTCGTGTTCGACGACGAGGGCCACGGCCTGCTCAAGGTGCCGAACCAGATCCGCGCCTTCCGCGCGATCGCGGAGTTCCTCGAGCGGCATCTATGAGGGGGTCCGGGGGCCGGCGCCTCGGCGGCGTGGCCCCTCCGATCCGCGGCCTCCTACCCCGCCCTCAGGTACGCGATCTTCGCGTCGACGGCCTGCACCTTCGGGTGCGCCGGCGTGTAGGTGCCGAGCAGCGTCTCGCGCTCCGCCTCGAGCCGCCGGCGCACCGCGTCGCGCCGGGCGTGCTCCTCAAGATCCCGCACCTTCCGCAGCGCGAGGATCTTGCGGTCGAGGTCGAGCACCGCCGGATGGCCGGCCTCGCGGCGCGCGAGCATCGCGGCGCGCTGCAGCTCGAGGTCGAGGATCTCGTCGTCGAGGAACGCGGACATCCTCGCCTGCGTCTCGAGCCACGCGACGCGCGCCTCGAGATCCCGGACGTGCTCGTCCTCCGCGTCGCCCGCCGGAGGAGGCGCCGATCGGCACCCGAGAAGCAGGACCGGAGCGAACAGGAGCCAGGTTGCCCTCTTCATGGACCCCATGCTACAGGGGCCCGCAGCGGCAGGACAGGGCGCCGCGGCGTTTCACGCGCGGCGGAGCCGGAGCGCGTTCAGCACGACGGACACGGACGAGAAGGCCATCGCCGCCGCGCCGTACGCGGGCGTCACCGTCCACCCGAGGAGTCCGGCGGCCGCGGGGATCGCGGCCACGTTGTAGAAGAACGCCCAGAAGAGGTTCTGGCGGATCGTGCGCAGCGTCCGGCGCCCGAGCCGGATCGCGTCGGCGACGCCCATGAGGTCCGGCCTCACGAGCGTCGCGTGCGCGGCCTCGATCGCCGCGCCCGTCCCGGTGCCGAGCGCGATCCCGGTGTACGCCGCGGCGAGCGCGGGCGCGTCGTTGATGCCGTCGCCGACCATCGCGACCTTGCCGGGCATCCCGCGCAGCGCCGCGAGCTTCTCCTCGGGAAGGAGGCCGGAGCGCACGTCGGTGACGCCCGCCTCCGCCGCCACGGCGCGCGCGACCGCCTCCGCGTCGCCGGTGAGCATCACCATGCGCACGTGGAGACCCTTGAGCGCGGCGATCGCGGCCGGCGTCGTCTCCCGCATCGGGTCCGCGATCTCGATCCAGCCGAGCAGCGCCCCGTCGCGCGCGACGAAGACCGCGGTGCCCGCGGGTCCCTCCTCCCCCGCGGACACCCCCTCCTCCCTGAGGAAGCGAAGGCTGCCCGCGAGGATCGAGGAGCCCTTCACCTTCGCGCGGACCCCGCGCCCGGGCACCGCGCGGAACACGTCGGGCGAAAGCGGCGCGACGCCCCTCTCCCGCGCGTACGCGACCACCGCCTGCGCGAGCGGGTGCTCGGAGAGGTCGAGCGCGGTCGCCGCCGCCTCGAGGAGCCCGGGCGACGTCTCGTGCACCGCGCGCACGGCGGGCCTGCCGACGGTCATCGTGCCCGTCTTGTCGAACGCGACCGTGTCGACGTGCGCGATCCGCTCGAGCGCAGCGGCGTCGCGGAAGATGACGCCCTTCTCCGCGCCGCGGCCGACCCCGACGACGATGGCCGTGGGCGTCGCGAGCCCCATCGCGCACGGGCAGGCGATGACGAGCACGGTGACCGCGTGCAGGAGGCCCGCCGACCAGGATCCCTGAAGGCCCCAGCCGAGAAGCGTCGCGAGCGCGATCCCGATCACGATGGGCACGAAGACGCCGGCCACGCGGTCGACGAGCCGCTGCACCGGGGGCCGCGACGCCTGCGCCTCGCGCACCGCCGCGACGATCCGCGCGAACGCGGTCGCGGCGCCCACGTCGGTCGCGCGCATCCGGAACGCGCCCGTGCGGTTGACGGTCGCGCCCTTGACCCTCTCCCCCGGCCCCCTCTCGATGGGCATGCTCTCGCCGGTGAGCATCGACTCGTCGAGCGACGCCTGGCCGGAGAGCACCTCGCCGTCCACCGGCACGCGCTCCCCCGGTCGCACGACGCAGACGTCGCCGGCACGCACCTCGGCGACGGGCACGTCCTTCTCCGCGCCGTCGCGCTCGACGCGCGCGCGCTCGGGCGCGAGCTCGAGCAGCTTCCGGATCGCCGCGCCCGCGCGCCGCTTCGCGCGCGCCTCGAGCCAGCGCCCGAGGAGCACGAGCGCGGTGATCATCGCCGCCGCGTGCAGCCACTCGTGCCGGAACGAGAGGAGCGCCGTCCACGTGCCGAGCGCGACCAGCGTGTTCATGTCGGCGGCGGGCACCCTGAGCAGCTTGAGCGCGGCCAGGGTGAACCGCCGCCCGCACCAGACGACCGCCACGATCGCGACCCACGGCAGCCAGAAGGAGGCGACCGCGAGGCCGAGCGCGAGCGCCGTGTCGAACCCCCACCGCTCCTCCCGTGCCTGCCGCGCGAGCGAGAAGCCCGCGACCTCCTTCACCGATTCCTCGCGGAACCGGGCGGGGTCGACCTCGAGCAGCGCCTCCTCGGTCGCGAGGTCCACCCGCGCGCCCTTGATGCCCTCCACCCTGGAGAGCGCCGCCTCGAGCCGCGCGACGCAGGAGGCGCAGTGCATGCCGCGGACGGAGAAGACTTCGCGTGTCATGGGAGGGGGCCCGGGGGAGGACATTATCCCCGATCAAGCCACTGGTCCCGCCGGCCGACGAAGGAAGCGTGCGGATCCTTCCGTTCGCGGCCCTGCTCCTCCTCGTCCCGCCCGCCCGCGGCGAGGGCGAGCCCGTGCGGCGGCACGTGATCGCGCTCATGGTGGGCTCCCGCCCCCGCCTCGACACCGAGGACCCCGTCCACGCCGTGCTCGAGATGCCGCTCAACCACCTCGGGCTCGTCGTCTATCGCCACTTCCTCGACGACGGCCCGCCGCCGGACGAGTGGCTCGACGACGCGTGCGCCGTGCTCACCTACTTCACGTCGGCCCCGGACCGCGCGGAGTGGCTGTGGCCGTGGCTCGAGCGCGAGGTGCCGAAGCGGAACCTGCGCGTGATCCACTTCGGCAACTTCGGGCCCCTCGCCGCGGACCCGCAGCGCCTCGCGCGCTGGCTCAAGCCCTTCGGCCTCTCGTACGACGAGCGGTGCGTCGAGGGCGCGGCCCGCGTCGACGCCCGCGTGCCCCCGGAGGCGGCGCTCGAGGCGGACCCGCGCGCCCGCGCCGTCCACATCGGGCCCCGGAACGACGCGGCGGGGAACCGGGTGTGGGTCGAGACGCGCGACCGCCTCGCCCCGGAGGACGTCCGCGCGCCGGTGGTGACGGGCCCGTGGGGCGGGCTCGCGCTCGACCCGTGGACGCTCACCGAGGGCGGCGACAACGAGGAGCGCCGCTGGCACCTCGATCCGTTCCTCTTCTTCCAGGAGGCGCTGGGGGTCCGGGGCGTGCCGGCCCCCCACCCGTCGGTCCTGAACGGCCGCCGGATGTGGTTCCTGCAGGTGGACGGCGACGGATTCGAGAGCCTCTCGTCGGTGAAGCCGAACGCGTTCAGCGCGCAGGTGATGCTCGAGGAGGTGTTCCGGAAGTACGCGCTGCCCTTCACGGTGAGCATCATCGTGCGCGGGCTCACCGACGACTACGACATCGCGGAGCCCAACGCGAAGATGCTGCTCGCCCGGGAGATCCTCAACCTGCCGAACGTCGAGCCCGCGAGCCACGGCGTGCTCCACACGCTCAAGTGGGAGGAGGAGGCGGGGCCCGGCGTGATCAAGAGCGGAGTCGGCGGGATGATGTGGTACCCCTCGCTCGGGCACTACACATACACGCGCGTCAACGAGGTGCGGGAGTCGATCCGGTTCATCAACGAGCGCCTGCTCGTCCCCCCCCGCCGCTGCGCGCTCATGCTCTGGACGGGCAACACGCTCCCGCCCGAGGACTGCGTCCTCGTGGCCGGGGAGATGGGGTCCAGGAACCTCAACGGCGGCGTCTTCCGGTGGGATCCCTGGTACGACTCCGTCGGGTTCGTCTCGCCGTGGTCGCGGCGCGTGGGCAAGGCGCTCCAGGTCTACGCCGGCGCCGCGAACGAGAACGACTTCGAGGGGTTCTTCGACACGATGCCCGGCGCCTACGCGCACGTCGCCGAGACGATCGCGCGCACCGGTTCGCCGCGGGTGCTCAAACCGGCGGACGTCTACGTCCACTTCTACAGCGCGGAGAACCCGGTGCGCCTCGCGGCGCTGCACCGGCTCATCAAGCGGTTCGCGTTCGAGGAGGAGTCCGCACCGGTCTTCGCCTCCACCTACGTCGATGCCGTGGAGGCGGCGGTCGAGCGGGCCCGCGTGCGCAGGATACCCGAGGGCTGGCTCCTGCAGGACTTCGGCGCCTGCCGCACGGCGCGCCTCGACGGCGAGCCGCGCGACGTGGATTTCGCGAGGAGCCGCGGGCTCCTCGGCGCGCGACGCGTGGGCGACTCGCTCTACCTCCACCTCGCGGGCTCGGACGCGCAGGTCGTGCTCGCGTCAGGGCCTCCGGCACACCCGCACGTCGAGCAGGCGAACTGCATCCTCGACGCCGCGCGGCTCGTCCCGAACGGCGTGATGGCGACGGCGAGGGGCCGCTGCGACCGCCTCGTCGTGCTCGCGGGCTTCCTCCCGGGCACGCCGCTGCTGCTGACGCTCGGGGCCGAGACGACGGACCGGAAGGCGGACGAGCGCGGCCGGATCGAGATCCGGCTCGTCGGCCCCGGCGAGACGACGATCCGCTGCGTGACGGCGCACTGACCGCGCCGCGCCCGCCTACGGCAGCCGGTCGAGGGGGACGCGCGACACGAAGGGCCGGTAGCCCAGCGCCGCGCTCGCCTCGCGCGCCGAGCGCTCGTGCTCCGGGCGGATCGCGTAGTCGAGGGTGAACACGGGGCAGTCGAGCGCCCGGAGCGCCGCCTGGAGCGCCGGCGCGGGCGCCTGCAGCATGTCCCCCGCGCCCTCGTCGTCCCAGCCCGCCTCGGGTCGCCCGCCGAAGAAGAGGCTCTCCTGCACGACGCCGTCGATCGCGCGGCGCACCTCCGCCGACCGCGCGGCGAGCGGGGCGCCGTTGTTCAGCACGACGAAGGCGCCCGGCCGCTTCCGCCGCGCGTACGCGGCGAGGTCGCGGACGAGCGTCTCCATCGCGCGCTCCGGATCGACGCCCTTGGCCGCCACCGCGACCGACGCGTCGCGGTACGCGAGCACCCAGTCGAGGAAGATCCCGTCGAACCCCTTCGCGAGCGCCTCGTCCATGGCCCCCCCGACCCCCCCCCATAACAGCGCCTGCCAGCGCGGATCCCAGTAGGCGACCATGTAGTTCCCCTGCCACCCGTCCGGGTCCGCGGCGAGCAGGTAGTCCGGAACGCCGCGTCCCGACTCCGGCGCGCGCCAGAACGCCTTCCAGTAGGGCCGGTACGCCTCCGCCTGCCCGACGTTGACGTACGCGAGGCAGATCCGCCCGGGCACGGGGCGCGCGGACGGATCGAGCACGAGCATGTCGTAGCCCGAGGCCTTCGCCGGATCGACGTCGCCGTGGAGCTGGATCGCCCACGCACGGACGCGGTCGAGCGACGGGGACTCGGGAAGCGTCGCGCAGGCGAGGAGGAGAAGGGGCGCGGGGAGGAGGAGGAGCCGCGCGGCAGGACGCCGGTCCCTCACGACGACGACTTCGACGGGTCCGGCTCGGGCGTCCCCTCGCCGCCGTTCCCGGCGGACTCCTGCTTCGCCTGGAGCATGGCGACGCGGAGCATGTACGTGCCGATCTGCCGGCACTGCGGGGCGACGGCCTTGTCCCACTTCATGTCCGTGGGCTCGAACCGGAACTCGCCGTCCCTCCACGAGAGCACGTCGAGGAGCACCTGCGTGATCTGCGACTCGATGCCGAGCTCGGCGGCCTCCCGCGACACGAGGCCGAGCTCCAGGAGGATCGTGCCGAGGAGTTGCGAGACCTTCTTGCGCCGCTGCAGCTTGAGCACGGCCTCGAGATCCTTCTCCTCGACGATCCCCTTCTCGACGAGGAACTCGCCGAGGCGCGGGGTCGCGTGCGAGCTCGCGAAGAGCACGCCGCCCTCGACCATCGCGATCGTGGCCACGCCCTTCTCGCCCGTGATGGTGAGGATGCCCGTGCTCCGCGCCCGGCTCAGCAGCTCGAGCGCCGTGGGCAACTCGTACTTGAAGAGGGTTCCCGATACGCTCATGCCACATGACCCCGCGAGGGGCCGGTCGCGACCGGACCCTCCTGAGGGGCAAACACCGAAGGGAATATCGGCCGCCCGCGTGCGCGTAATGAGCAGCCCGCGGCTTCCCCGACCGCGGGCCTCGGGCCGCCCGATTCGCCCCACCGTCCCGGATCGGGACGGTCCAATTCCGGCCGGAGCCGCCCGCTCCCGCGGGTCCAACCCTGAGACGGCCGAAAAACGATATTGAGGAACCCGGTGGGAAATGATGCGGAGAAGGACCGCGCCGTGGACGAGCCGTTGACGGGCGACGCGCACCGCTTGGCGCGCGCCGCCACGGCGGACACGCGCTACGAGGAGATCGAGTCGGTCCTGCGCGGGCTGCTCGTCGCCGCGCGGATGCTCCTGCTCTATCCCGCCGGCCACAACCGCGTCACGAAGAAGCTCGCCGACCTGCGCGCGGACATCCTCGCGCTCTTCGAGCAGCGCGCGGAGCCGCTCGAGCTCACCGTTGCCGGCCACCGTCTTCTCGTCGGCGACGCGAAGTTCGACCAGTTCTCCGAGGTCGGCGAGAGCTTCGCGGGATACCTGCGCCACCGGCAGATCCGCGCGATCGTCATCGCCCCCGGCGTCGACCTCGACGAGGTGCGACTGCTGGTCGACCTGCTCGGCATCGACCACCGCGCGCTCTTCCGCGTGGGCGGGACGAAGGCGTTCCTCGACGCGCGCCCGCACCCCCACATCCAGTTCCTCCTCTTCGAGGGGGGCGTCACGCCGTCGCTTCCCGCCTCCGGCAGCGGAACCGACGAGGCGCCGCTCGACCCTCTCCTCCAGTCGATCGCGGACGAGGCCGCGGGGGACGCCGGCATGCCCGCGGGCGCGGAAGGCGATCCGAAGCGCCGGAACTCCGACCAGGAGCGCTTCGAGCAGCAGCTCGAGGAGTTCGCGCTCCGCGATCTCCTCGACGGCGCCCCCCAGAAGCCCGGCGAGGAGACGGTGGCGTTCGCCGTCGAGCCCGGGCTGCTCATGGACGCGGAGATCCAGGGCTGCATCGCGGACGACGGCGGCGAGATGCGCGAGCGGATGCGGCGCCACAGCTCGGAGGATACGGCGCTCCGCATCCTCTTCCGGCTGCTCGCCGAGGCGCCCGACGAGGAGCAGTACCGCCATCGCCGGCGGCTCCTCCTCCAGGCGGTGCGGGACCCGCGCTTCTTCACGGGCGAGCTCATCCACGTCATCCGCCGTCTCCTGGACAGGAAGGACTGGGGCTTCGAGCGGGGCGCGGAGCTCGCGCAGAGCGTGATCGCCTACGTGAACGACGCGGCCGCCGTCACCCAGCTCCTCGCCTCGATCCCGCTCGTGCCGGAGGTCGCCAAGGGGGTGCTCTCCTGCCTCGCCGCACGCGAGGACGCGCTCCCCCTGCTCGGGCGCCTCCTCACGGCGCAGCTTCCCTCGACCATCGCGAACGACCTCCCCCGCGTGTTCCTCGAGCTCGCGGAGGCCGATCCGCGGCGCTTCTCGCATTGGGCGCTCCAGGATCGCGCGACGCTGCTGCGGCCGAGCGTCCTTCGCATCCTCATCGAGAACGCCTCCTCGCTGCTGGCCCCCGTCTGCGAGCGGCTTCTGCTCGAGCGGCAGGCGCACGACCGGAAGAAGCTCCTCCACCTCCTCGGCTCCAACGGCACGGAGGTGGCGCTCCGGCTCCTCACGCGCGCGGTCCGCGCCTGCGGGCCGGGGGTCGCCCCCGAGGCGCTGCAGGCGCTCGGGCGCTTCCCCCACCCGCTCGCGCTCGAGGTGCTGCGCGAGGTGGTCGAGCGGAACAACCGTGACGAGATCGACCTCGAGGAGGTCGAGGCGGCCCTGCACAGCATCCACGCGCTCGGGATCAAGGAGGCGCACGCCCTCCTCTGGGAGATCGTGCAGTCGCGACGGTCCCTGTTCTCGTACGCCTACGTGCGCCCCGTGCGGATCATCGCCGAGAGCGTGCTCCAGGGAGGCCGCCGATGAACGACCTCGAGAAGCGCGTTCGCGACGTCGAGCGGGCCGAGGAGCTCGTCCGCTGCCTCGCCAGCGCGCTCTCCGCGCGGCGCATCTACTCGCAGGAGCACCCGCGGGTGAAGAAGGCGGTGCGGACCTTCGTGGCGGCGATCCGCGCGCCCGCGGTCGGGCAGCCGCAGATCTGCGTGACGGTGACCGGCCACACCCTCGAGTACGAGGGCATGCCGATCACCGACAACACGGCGACGCTCCGCCTCGCGATGTGCCTCGAGGAGATCCGCTGTTCCGGCGTCGAATTCGGCACCGGGCTCACCCCGGAGTCGGCGGCGGACTTCCTCGAGGTCCTGCTGCGCGGCGAGCCGATCCCCGCGGAGGGGATGCGGCTGCCGGGCGTGCAGCTCTTCCCGTGGACGAAGGAGGAGGAGGAGGACGAGGGCGAGTTCCCGCCGCTCCCCGAGTTCGACGTCCCGCTGCTCGTCTACCGCGCCGCCCTCGACGTGCTCGACCAGACGATGGAGCAGGCGGGCGCGAAGAACGACATCGCGATGGATGACATCGAGGAGGTCGCGCTCTGGACCGCCGAGGAGTCCTTCTCCCGCGGCACGCAGATGATCGCGCCCACGCAGGTCGTCCGGCAGGACAAGCACACCTGGCAGCACTCGGTCAACGTCTTCCTCATCTCGACCGCCGTGCTCCAGCCCTTCGCGAAGGATCCGCGCGAGCTGGCGCGCTTCGGCCAAGCCGCGTTCCTCCACGACATCGGCAAGAGCCGCATCCCGCGCGAGATCCTCCAGAAGCGCGACCGCCTCACCGACGAGGAGTTCTCGATCATGCAGCGCCACACGGAGTACGGGGTCGAGATCCTCGCCTCGTGCCCCGACGTGGACCCGCTCGCCCTCGAGGTCGCCTACTGCCACCACATGCGCGACCAGGGCCACGGCTACCCGAAGCCCTTCGAGGGCATCCGGCCGGGGCCGGTCTCCGACGTCGTCCAGGTCGTGGACATGTTCGAGGCGCTGACGGCGCCGCGGCCGTACAAGGGCGGCCTCGACGTGGCGGAGGCGCTGAAGACGATCCTCAAGACGCCCGGCATGGACACGAAGCGCGCGGCGATGGGGCTGCTCGTCCGCCGTCTCACGCTCGCGCCGCCGGGCTCGGAGGTCGTCCTCGAGACGGGCGAGCACGCGATCGTGTTGCTCACGCACGACGACGAGCCGCTGCGGCCGCTCGTCCGGTTCATCACCGACGTCAAGGGCGTGCCGCTCGACAAGCCGTTCGACGCCGACCTCCGCCAGTACGGGGTGGAGGCAAGCCGGAGCCC
>DASUGR010000265.1:0-12543 GCA_036273915.1 Planctomycetota bacterium
GTGCCTGTTCGGGTGCGTCATTGATGGCGCAGCGCGTACCGTCCGTAGGGGCTGGGCTTCGTCAGCGCGGGGTGAGCGCGCGGATCGACCAGCGCACGCGCAGCAGCGTGTCCCCGCCGACCGGGTCGTCCTCGAGGCGCGCCGCGATCGGCACGAGGATCGCGCGCCCCTCCTCCCCGCGCCCCTCCACCCCGAGGAGCCGCGCTTGCGCGATCGCGCGCTCGACGCCCGCCGGGTCGAGATGCTCGATCGCGCCCCGCCAGATGGTCTCCGCCGCCTTGACCTCGCCGGTCGCGGCGAGCGAGTCGGCCGTGTCCACGAAGAGGACCGCCGGCGTCGCGTCGCCGAGGATCTTCCTCGCGTCGTCGTACGCGAGCAGCGCCTTGTCGTGCTGGCCCGCCTCCGCGAGCGCGCGCCCGCGCTTGATCATCAGCGGCGCGGCATCGCGCGGCGCGCGCTGCGCGATCGTCGGCAGGAGGTACGCCATCTCGCCCGACGCGCCGACGGCGTCGAGGATCCACGCGGCCCGCAGGAGCAGCGGCGTCGCCGCGTACTGCCGGACGACCATCTCCCGCGCGTCGTCGCGGAGCCACGGCGGCGGGTCCGAAGGCCGCCAGCCGGCGCTCACGAGCGCGTAGGCGGCCTCCACGCGCACGGTCCGCGCCTGGTGCCCGAGGAGGCGCAGCAGCGCGGGCGCCGCCTCCGGGTCGGGCCGCTCCGCGAGGATCCCGCAAGCGATCTGCAGGAGGGCGACGTCGTCGGAGCCGAGCGCATCGCGCACCGCCGGATCGCCCCAGGGCAGCGCGCGGAGCGCCGTCGCGCGGGAAAAGAGGGGGCTCCGGGGGTCGCGCGCGACTTCCTCCAGCCGTTCCTTCGCGACCTCCCCGTTCCGCAGGTCGGCCACGAGCGCGACATCGCGGACCACGCGCCCGTCCGCGGGGCCGTACCACTTCTCCTTCGCCTCGCGCGTCCAGGCCGCGGTCTTGTCGGCGTGGCAGACGCCGCACGCGTTCGGGATCCCGAAGCGCTCGGTCAATGCCGGCTCGGGGCCGCGGATCGCGTGGTCGCGGCAGAAGCCGAACGGCGCGGCGAAGAGCCGCGGCATGTGGCAGTCGAGGCACGAGACGCCGTCGTGGAAGGTGTGCTCCTTCCGCGCGAACCCGTCGTGGCACCTCGTGCAGGGAGCGTCGCCGACCGGCTGCGCGTCGCCGTGCGGCGGGTGGCACGAGAGGCAGGTCGCGCCGCCCTTCGCGCACCTGGACCCGGCGAACGCGGCGCCCTCGCCGTGCACCACCGAGCGGCGCCCGTCGGCGAAGAACCCGGGCCCGTCGAAGTCGCGCGAGACCGCGAGCTCCGCGGCGGGCACGGCCGGGTCGTCGGGCAGCGCGAACAGGAACTCATGCACGCCGTGGCAGACGATGCAGCCCCCCGGCCCCCCCCGCGTCAGCTTCGCCGGTGCCTCGTACGCGCCCGCGCGCTTCTCCTCGTGCCAGCGCGCGTGCACGGAGCCGGGGCCGTGGCACGCCTCGCAGCCGACGCCCGGCTCGGCCACCTTCGAGAAGAACACCTCGGCCTGCCCCTCGGGCCGGAACCCGGGATCGAACCGCGTGGCGTGGCACATGGCGCAGTCGCGGTTGAAGACGACCTGCCGCGGGTCGCCCTGAAACGGCCCCCAGAGCCCCGAGAGGACGTCGCCCGCGGGCTCCCACGCCGTGCTCGCCCCGCTCCACGCGATCGGCAGCACCCGCCACGCGCCGCGCGCGTCGGTGAAGAGGTAGAGCTCGTTCGTGCCGCCGACGACCCACGTGACGCGGTGGTGTCCCGGCGCGCGGCCGCCGCGCGCGTCGACCCTGACGACCGGCACGCCGTCCTCGGTGAGCGGCGTCGCCTCGCCGACCGGCTTGCCGTCGAACGCGCCCGTGGCGGCGGACGGCTCGCCGAGCGCGCGCGCGTGCCCGCTCCCGTGCCAGGGAGAATGCTCCCCCTCGTGGCAGGCGGCGCACCGCGCGGAGCCGACGAACTCGGCGTGGTCGACGACCTTCGTGTCGGGCGAGGAGGGGGGGCCCGGGGGGGAGGAGGGCGGACGGCTGCCCAGCCACACGAGGAGCACGCCGGCCGCGACCAGCGCGAGGAGCCACGCCCAGCGCACAGCGAGATCGTACACTCGGCCGGGATGGATCTCCTCTACCTGACCGCCGGCATGCCCGGCAGCGGCGGCGTGATCCGGAAGAAGCCGGAGGACTTCCGGGTCACCGAGATCCCGCTCTACGACGCATGCGGCGAGGGGGAATTCCTCTTCCTGCGCGTCCGGAAGCGGGGCATGGGCACCTTCGAGGCGGTCCGGCGGCTCGGGCAGGCGCTCCAGGTCCCGGAGCGGGAGATCGGGTACGCGGGGTTGAAGGACGCCCGGGCCGTGACCACCCAGTGGATGAGCGTGCCCGCGCACGCCGAGGGGCGCGTAAAGGGCCTCGATCTGCCCGGGATCTGGGTGCTCGAGGCGCGGCGGCACGGGAACAAGCTGCGCATCGGCCACCTCCGCGGGAACCGCTTCTCGATCGTCGTGCGCGGCGTCCCGGCGGGCGGCTACGAGCGGGCGGCGGCGGTCCTCGACGTGCTGCTCCGCCGCGGCGCGCCGAACTACTTCGGGGAGCAGCGCTTCGGCGCGCGAGGGGCGTCGCACCTGTACGGCGAGGCGATCCTCCGGCGCGACTACGAGACCTTCCTCAAGCGGTTCCTCGGCGGGCCGCCCGCGGGCGAGCGCGACCCGAGGATCCGCCGCTCGCGCGATGCGTTCGAGGCGGGCCGCATCGAGGAGGCCTTCGAGTCGATGCCGATGAACCGCCGCGCGGAGAAGAAGTGCCTCCACGCGCTCCTCCGTTTCCGGGACGCCGAGCGCGCGTGCATGGCGATCCCGAAGCGCATGCGGCAGATGTACGTCTCTTCGTTCCAGTCCGCGCTCTACAACCGGGCGCTCGAGCAGCGGCTGCAGGGGCTCGACCGCCTCGAGGACGGCGACCTCGCGTTCGTCCACCGGAGCCACAAGATCTTCCCGGTGGCGGAGGCGGCGAACGAGCAGGACCGGTGCCGCGCGTTCGAGATCTCGCCGTCGGGACCGATCTTCGGCACCCGCATGCTCCTGCCGGAGGGGGCTCCGGGGGCGATGGAGCGGGCGCTGCTGGAGGAGTCGCGGCTCGCGGTGGAGGACTTCGCGCCGCAGGGCGGGCTCAGGTTCGACGGCAGCCGTCGGCCGCTGCGGATCCCGATCAAGGAGGCGGTCCTCGCGCCCGACGAGGGGGACGCCTTCCGTGTGGACTTCGTCCTCCCCTCGGGGTCGTTCGCAACCGCGGTGCTGCGCGAGATCGTCAAATCACCCGAGCCTCCGCCGGCCGAGGCCCTTGGTACTACCGCCCTACATTCGACGTAAGGACCAAGGCCGGGCGAGAGGCCGATCCCAGTAGGGACGCCGCTGCATGCGGCCGCAACTCGGCCGCATGGCGGCGCCGGGCGGCCTCGCAGCCGGCCGACTCCAGGCGGATGTAGCGCTGTAGTACTCGCCCCCCCATTTCGCGCCGGATCGGGCCCGCAATCGCGGGTGGCGTCCGCTAGGCTAAGGGCAGTCGTGCGCGTGATCGCGGTCTTCAACCACAAGGGCGGCGTCGGCAAGACGACGACGGTCGCCAACCTCGGCGCGGGCCTCGCCCGCCGCGGGCGCCGCGTGCTGCTCGTCGACATCGACCCGCAGGCCTGCCTCTCGGTGCACTTCGGCCTCGACCCGGAGAGCACGGAGAAGACGATCTACGACGTCTTGTGCCGCGACCTGCCGCTCGCGGAGGCGGTGCGGCCGCTCGAGGGCGACGCGCTCCTCGGCGTGCCGAGCCACCTGGACCTCGCGGGCGCGGAGCTCGAGCTCGCGACCACGATGGGCCGCGAGCGGCTGCTGCGGGACGCGCTCGACAAGTACCTCGAAAGCCGGCGCGACATCGACTACGTCTTCTTCGACTGCCCGCCGTCGCTCGGGATCCTCACGGTCAACGCGCTCGCCGCGGCCGACGAGGTGTTCGTGCCGCTCCAGACGGAGTTCCTGGCGCTCCGCGGCGTCGGCAAGCTCGTCGACGTGGTCACGCTCGTGCGCCGCCGGCTGAACCCGAGCGTGAAGATCACCGGCATCCTCCCCACGCTTTCGCGGACGGGGACGCTGCTCGCGCGCGAGGTGCAGGAGGAGATCGCGCGCCACTTCGGCCCGAAGGTCTTCAAGACGCGGATCCGGAGCAACGTGAAGCTCGCCGAGGCGCCGAGCCACGGCCAGTCGATCTTCGCATACGCGCCGGGCTCCGCCGGGGCCGAGGACTACGCCGCGCTCGCCACCGAGGTGGACGTCATGGACGTGCCCCACCGGGTGATCGCGCCGCGGGAGCCGGAGATCTCGGTGGACGAGATCCTCGCGCGGGTCGAGCCCCCGGCGAGCTGAGCTCCGGCCGCCGCCGGAAGATCCGCGCCCACAGCGGGTAGCTGAAGAGCGCGTAGACGAGGAACGTGCCGAGGGGCCGTGCCGCCCAGTACGCGACGCGGAGCCAGGCGGCGAGCGCATGGAACGCGAGCGCGTTGAGCACGAACGTGCCCGCCTCGACGGCCGCGAACAGCGCCGACTGCTCGAGGAGCCTCGTGGAGACGTCCCGGAACGCCCAGTACTTGTTCCCGAGGAACTGGGCCGTCACGCCGAGGAGCAGCGAGGGCACGTTCGCGACGGTCGGCGCGAGGCCGCCGGTCACGAGCAGGTGGAGCAGCGCGAGATCGAGGAGCGTCGCGACGACGCCGACGACGAGGCTCCGCGCGAGCTTCAACGGAAGGCGCTCCCGAGGATCCCCGCGCTCCCGGCGAGAAGCACCGCCGGCAGCACGTACTCGATCACGCGCGGCGCGAAGGCCACGAGCCGCCGGAGCGCGAGCAGGATGGCGCCCCAGGCGAGCACGCAGCCGAGCACGGTCCCGAGGCAGACGAGCGGGAACGGCGCATCGGCGTCGATGCCGAGCGCCGCGTGGAGCACGACGTAGCCGGGGAGAACGCCAGGCGCGGCGAGCGCGAGGAAGAGGCCCTGCACGAACGGCCGGCCGGAGACGGGCGGCGGCGCGGGCCTCCGCGCGCGGCGAACGGCGAGGAGCCCGGCCACCCCGAACGCGACGCCGAGGGCGACCGCGAGCGCCCGCCGCACGGGCGGGTCGAGGAGCGCGAGCGGCGCGACCCCCTTCGCGGCGAGGAGCCCGTAGTGGACGTCCGCGAGCGCCGCGCCGAGCGCGGCCAGCGCGCCCGCGCGAAGTCCCCTCCGCAGGTGCGCGCCGCAGAGCGCCACCGCGGGCCCGGGGGGCAGGCTGATCGCGGCCGCGGCGGCCGCGGCCTTCAGGACCACGAGGAGCGCCACCTGTTATCCTGCTTCGCCGGCCGGCGCGCAAGGCGCGGTGAACGCCGCATGAAGGTCTCGCGTGTTTTCTTCCCGCCCCGCCACATGCCCGGCATCCGGCTCGAGGGCGAGGTGATGGAGGGGGGCGCGGGGGGAGGAAGGCCGTGCGTCGTGAGCCACCCCCACCCGCTCGCGGGCGGCACGATGCGGCACCCGGTCGTCGAGGGGCTCTGGCGCGCCGCGGCGGAGGCGGGCCTCCGATCGCTCCGCTACAACTTCAGGGGCGTCGGGGAGTCGACGGGCGAGCTCACCGCGAAGTCCCCGCTCGCGATCGCGGACCTCGAAGGCGCGATCGACTTCCTCGGGGGCGGGCCCGCGCTCGCGATCGGGTACAGCTACGGCGCGCGCACCACGCTCCACGCGATCCACGCGGGCGCTCCGATCGAGCGCGCGGTGCTCGCGGGCCTTCCCACGCGGTCGCCCAAGAACTCCGCCGCGATGGCGAACCTCTTCCTCGGCCGGCGCGTGAGGACGGAGGAGTTCATCCCGTACACGGAGCCGGATCTCGTGGCCACGTCCCCGAAGCCCCTCCTGATCCTCGCCGGGGAGAGGGACCCGCTCGTCGAACCCGACGAGTACCGGTCGCGCGGGATCGAGCCCGTGATCTTCCCCGGGCTCAACCACTTCTTCAGCCGGCGGCTCGGCAACGAGCCCCCGGACCCCCAAGACCTCGCCCTGCTCTGCGAAAGGGCGATCAGGTTCCTGCTCGGCGCCGGAGCCGGTTGACATGCGCGTCTCTTCGTCGGACCGCGCTGCGTGCGGTCCTTAGTCACGCGTGGCTCAGCTGCTTTGGGAAGCGGCACCTCCTTTCCCACGGCCTGTCACGACTGGCCGCCGCGCGGGACAGGCAGGCAACGACCCCGCCCCGCGCCCGCGCGAGTGCGAACATCTTCCGCTTCCGCCGGGCTCCCGGGTCGTCGCGTCGAAGGGGACAGCAGGTGCGGGGAGGCCGCGCCAGATGTGCGAACTTCTTCCGCCGGTGGCAAGCGAGCGCTCGTCCGGGAGGCCGGCTGTGCGCTCGGCGAGTGCGAACATCTGGCGCTTGCGAACGATCGTCCCGGCCCCTTCGGGACGTGCGTGCCCCGCGACCTCCCCCCTTCCGGGGCCAGTCGACAACGCGGGCGCCGGCGGCGCCTCCCTTTTCCCGATCAGGCGCATAGGGCGTACAAGCGTACGCCGCCCCACAGACGGAAATGAGCGCGCGGTGCCGGGTGCTCCCGTGTGCGGTCGTGCCTGCCCCGAAGGAGCGAACCCGAGTTCCGGCTACCGGCGCAGCAGCTTCGCGGTCTCGACCAGCCGCAGGAACTCCTGGCGGTACTTGTCGTCGCCCGCAGCACCCTTCGCGATCTCGAGGATCGCGTCGGGGCCGAGCGTTTTCGCGTCGCGGAGCGACATGCCGAAGGCCGCGACCGCGCCAGCCCACCGGAAGTCGGGCGACGCGGCGTCGAAGCTCTTGCCGTCGTCCTCGACCATCTGCTGGAGCAGCTTGCTCGTGTCGCCGTCGGGCTGCTTGTAGCGGAGCTTGAGCTGGAAGAGCGCGTTCGAGTCGATGGTCGCCTGCGCCTTCGCGACGAACGGGTTCTCGTCGACCGGCGGCGCGGCCGGGACCTCGCTGCCCGCGAGCACGAGTTCGTACAGCGCGGTCACCGAGTGGCCGGCGCCGATCTCGCCCGCATCCTTCGTGTCGTCGTTGAAGTCCTGTTTGCTGAGCAGGCGGTTCTCGTAGCCGATCAGCCGGAAGCCCGCCACGCGGCGCGGGTTGAAGAACAACTGGATCTTCACGTCCTTCGCGATCGTGACGAGCGTGCCCGACATCTCCTCGCCGAGGACCTTTCGCGCCTCGAGGATCGAGTCGATGTAGGCGTGGTTGCCGTTGCCCTTGTCGGCAAGCTGCTGCATCTTGGCATCCTGGTAGTTGCCGGTGCCGAAGCCGAGGACGCTCAGGAACACGCCGGTCTTCGCCTTCTCCTCGATGAAGCGCGTGAGCGCGCCGTTGTCGCTGATGCCGACGTTGAAGTCGCCGTCGGTGCAGAGGATGACGCGGTTCACGCCGCCCTTCAAGAAGTTCGCGGTCGCGGTCTCGTAGGCGAGCTGGATGCCGGCCGCGCCCGCGGTCGACCCGCCGGCCCGCAGCCGCTCGATCGCATCGATGACCGCTCGCTTGTCGCCGGTCGACGGGAGGACGAGGCCAGCGGCGCCCGCGTAGACGACGATCGCGACGCGGTCACGCTCGCCGAGGTTCTCGGCGAGCAGGCGCAGCGACGCCTGCACGAGCGGCAGCTTGTCCGGCTGGTCCATCGAGCCCGAGACATCGACCAGGAACACGAGGTTCGAGGGCGGCCGCTCCTTCTGGTCGATGACCTTGCCCTTGATCGCGACGCGGGCGAGCCGGTGCGAAGTGTCCCAGGGGCACTGGGCGACCTCGACATGGATGCGGAAGGGGTCCGGGGACCCGGCCTCCGGCGGCGCGTAGGCATACGAGAAGTAGTTGATCATCTCCTCGATGCGCACGGCGTCGGGCGGCGGGAGCCGGTTCTCGTTCAGGAGGAAGCGGCGCACGTTGGCATAGGACGCGGTATCCACGTCGATGCTGAACGTGCTCGAGTCCTCCTCGGCGACGCGCACGAACGGGTTCTCGCGGATCCGGTCGTAGCCCTCGCGGTCGGCCTCCTCGCGCTCGGCCGGCCGCTCCTCCGACCTCTTCTCGCTCGGGAGCGCGCGGCGGCGAAGATCCTCCTTGAACTTCGCCTCAGGCGGCTTGGCTTCTTCGAAGCTCTCCTTGACGACGAGGCCACCGGCGTCCCCCCCGGCTCGCCCGGCGGCGGGCGCCTTCTTGGTGCCCCTCGCGCCCAGGCCGAGTGTCGGGAGCTGCGGGCTCGTGGGATCGCCCGGATCGGCGGCCGGAGCCGGGGAAGCCGGCGCTCCGCCGCCGGCGTCCGGTCCGGCCGGAGTCGTGGGCGCACCGACGGCCTCTTCGATCTCGGTCGCCGGAGACTCCGGCTGCGGCGACGGCGGCGCGGCGCGGCGCCCGAGCGAGTCGGCCGGCACGCGCGCCCCCGGCACGACGGAGCCGTTCGGGCCGCGGAAGCCGGTGGCGCCCGGCTCGGGGATCGTGCCCGGCGGACTGTTCGCCGGATTCGCCGGCGACCCGATGAAGGAGTCGTCGAAGGGTCCCTGCCTCCGTTCCTGCTCCGCCCGGGCACCGGACATCCGGCGCGCCTCCAGCGCGTCCGGCGCTCCGACCGGCCTGGCCGACCTGTCCCAGATGAGCGCGACCGCGGCGATGAGGCACGCGGCGACGGGCATCAGCAGGATCGCGAGCGGCACGCGCCTTTTCATCGCCGCCTTCGCGACCGACGCGCGTTGCGCCTCCGTGAGCGTGGGCGCGGGGGCGTTCGCCAGCTCCGCGGCGAGCTTCCCGCCGATCGCGCGGATCGCGTCCACCTCGGCCCTCGCGGCCGGGTCGTTCTCGAGCGCCTTCTCGAACTCCGCGCGCTCCTGCGCGTCCATCTCGCCGAGCGCGTACGCCGTCAGGCGGGGGTCGTTCCTGTCCATCATGACTGGCTCCTTCCGGGGGCGAGCTCGCTCCGGAGCGTCCGGAGCGCGTGGTGGAGGAGGTAGCCGACGTTGCCGACCGACGTCATCGTGATCGCGCTGATCTGCTTATAAGAGAGCCCCTCCTGGAACTTCAGGAGCAGCACCTCCTGCTGCATCTTCGGGAGCCGGGCGATGCGCTCCATGAGCGTCGCCTCCTCCTCCCGCCGCTCGACGGCGTCCTCCATCCTCACGGCCGGTTCCACGTCGTCGAGGCGGTGCATCCTTCCCTTCCTCCTCAGGTGGTCGATCGCGCGGCGGCGGCACACGGTGAAGAGCCACTCGCCCAAGTGCCCGTCGAGGGCCTCCGGCCGCTGCTGGCAGAGCCGCACGAAGCAGTCCTGGACCACGTCCCGAGCCAGCTCCGGGTCGTCGAGGAGCCGGGCGGCGTACCGCATGAGCGGCGCCTCGTAGCGCCCGAGGGCTCCTTGGACCCATTCTTCACGGCTCGTTGCCATGGCCTCCGTCTCTTCCACGCGGAAGTCGCCGGTTTCTTGGACGGGAATCCCCGGGGCGGGTTCCCGGGGGATGCCGGACGGACCCCCCTTGCTACCCTATCCGGCGATGCCGAAGGAGGATCGTCCGAAGGACGTCTCGGTGGTCTTCACCGGCCGGGCGGCCGAGGCCGACCTCGTCCGCTTCATCCTGAAGGAGGCGGAGATCGCGTGCTGGGTCGACGCCGACGCCGCCGCGGGGCCGCTCCAGCCGATCCGCGTCCTCGTCGCGACGCCCGAGGCCGAGCGGGCCAAGGCCGAGATCAAGCGGTCGCGCGAAGACGAGACGATCTCGGATTGAAAGCGTACAGTAAATAAATACTGTTTCGCGCCCCCCGGCCCCCCCTGTTTCCCTTCCGCGGCGCCCCTACCCGGCGGAGGCTTCGCGCGGGCTACGCACCGGCGGTGGCAGCGGCGCCGCGCCCTCGCGCTCCGCGCGGACCGCCCACGCGAGGATCGACATCTCGAGGAGGAGCGCAAGGCCCCAGACGCTGTACGCGCTCAGCGCCCCGTTCCCCGGGAACGGCAGGAGCCCCAGCGGCACCACGGCCGCGAGCGCCGCGAGCACGACGACGTTCGACAGCGTGATCGCCCGCGTGTGGCCGCGCGAGATGAGCACGCCGCGAAGGAAGAACCGCAGGGCGCCGAGCAGCGGCAGCGCGGAGGCGACCGCGAACGTGGAGACGGCGAGCCGCGCCACCGCGCCCCCCTCCTTCTCCTTCAGGAGGTCGACGAGGATCCACTCGCGCACCGGCGCGAGGAAGGCGACCAGCGCGAAGAGCCCCGAGAGGAGGAGCCCGGACGCCCACGCGAAGCGGCGGAGGGGAGGCACGTCGGCCGCCGCGTGCGCCTTCGCGGTGACGAGCGGCTGGAGCGCGAGCGCGCCCGCGCCGAGCAGGAAGTGGATCGACTTCACCTCGTGGAAGCCGGCGACCGAGGCGTCCTGGAGATCCGCGGGCACCGCGCCGGCGATGCGGACGTAGAAGAACTGCGTCGCCACGCCGAGGAGGTTCGCGAACATCAGCGGCAGCGCGAACCGGAGGAGCCCGGGCGGCGGGATGTCGGAGTGCTCCGGCGGCCGCGCGCGGGCCCGCGCGCGCCCCGTGGCGAACACGCTCTCCGCGACGAGGCCGAACGTGAGGCAGAGCGCCCCGAGCATCGGGCCCGGGATGTCGAGGCGCGGCGCGACGAGGAGACCGAGGATCGCGGTGAGCACCAGGCGGAAGAGCGTCCCGAGGCCCACGAAGAGCGTGTCGTCCGCGCGGATCTGGTGCGCCTGGTACACCCCGCGCACCGCGATGAGGAGGGGTACCGGGGACGCGGCGAGGAACGCGCGATGCGCACGCGACACGAGGTCCGCGCTCGTCGTGAACGCGTGCAGCAGCGCGGGGCCGAGCGCCGTCGTCCCGAGCGCCACCTCGAGCGCGCTCACGAGCGCGCCCGCCGCGAGGCAGAAGAGCAGCGCCCGCCGGCTCCCGGCGCGGTCGACCGACATGCGGATCGCGATCTCGCGCGTCACGAGGAGCGGGCTGTGGAGGATGATGATGCATTGCAGGAAGATCGCGAACGACGCGAGGTCGGCGGTGTGGTCGCGCCGCGGCAGCCGGTTGATCGAGCCGTTGATGATCGGCGTGCCGCCGGTGACGAGGATGTAGGTGAGGGCGAGCGGCCACCAGAGTGCGAAGAGCCGTCCGAGCCGGAGGCCGCCGGCTTCCGGCGGCGCCCTCAATCCGGCACCGGGACCAGCGGCACGAAGCGGTCTCTTACGTCGTCCGGGTACTCGTACACGTGGAAGCGGCCCTTGGAATCCCCGTGCCGCATCTCCATCACGACCCAGGTCTCCCGGTCGACGTCGAGCTCGATGCTCCCGCCGATCTTCAGGGTCGGTTCCTGGACGGTGAGCTTGTGCTTCCCCTTCGGCGCGAGCAGGATCGCCACCTCGACCGCGCGCGCGTCCTTCCCCTTGAGCACGCGGGACGCCGCCGTCATCGTCTCGCCGCCCAGGGTCACGACGGGCCGGACCGTGAGCCCCTTCACCGGCGTCGGGGTCGCGGTCACGATCACGTGGACGTCGTAGCCCGCGTCGAAGGACCCGTACGGGCCGCTCCCGCAACCGCACGCGAAGAGGAGGATCCCGGCGGCAAGCCGCATCCGCGCGGTTATAGCATGGGCCCCCGGACCCCCTTCGCTTCGCCTACTGGTCAAAGGGCCGCCGCGCGGTTAGGCTTTTGCCCCGGTGGTCACGGCCCGGGACTTCTTGGGGCGCGACGTCCTGACCGTCGGCGAGTTCCGGCGGGACGAGCTGCTCTTCCTCCTCGATGCCGCGGACAAGTTCGAGCGCGTGACCGGAACGCTGCTCGCCGGCCGCGTGGTGGCCGCGCTTTTCTTCGAACCCTCGACGCGGACGCGCCTCTCCTTCGAGAGCGCCGTCGGCCGGCTCGGCGGCTGCATCATCGGGTTCGCGGAGGCCGGCATCTCCTCGACAGCCAAGGGGGAGACGGTCGCCGACACCGTGCGCGTCGTGCAAGGGTACTGCGACCTCCTGCTCGTCCGCCACCCGAAGGAGGGGACTGCGCGCCTCGCGGCGGAGTTCGCGGACGTCCCGGTCGTGAACTGCGGTGACGGCGCCCACCAGCACCCCACGCAGACCTTCGTCGATCTCTACACGATCCGCCGCGAGTGCGGCCGGGTCGACGGGTTGAAGATCGTCTTCGCGGGCGACCTGCGCTACGGCCGCGCCGTGCACAGCCTCGTCCACGTGCTCACGCAGTTCCGGGCGCACGTGACGCTCGTGTCGCCGCCCTTCCTCAGGCTCCCGCAGGAGCAGCTGCGGGAGCTCGACGAGATGGGCGTCGAGTTCCGCGAGATGACCGACCTCGAGGCGGCGGTGCCCGAGGCGGACGTCCTCTACATGACGCGCGTCCAGCAGGAGCGGTTCACGGACCCGCACGAGTACCTGAAGTTCCGCGACGCGTACACGCTCGACCTCGGGATCCTGAA
>DASUGR010000266.1:0-27391 GCA_036273915.1 Planctomycetota bacterium
CCTTCCCCCTCACGTCGCCCGCCCGGAAGAACTCCTTCCACCCGTCCTTCCTGACCTCCACCTCCACGTCGTGGCCGACCTCCACCTTCTTGCGCAGGTTGCCGCTGAAGATGTCGCGGAAGTTGACGAGGCCCGACGAGACGTCCTCCGCCCCCTCGTCCTCGTGGAGGCCGACGGCGGCGATGTGCATCGCGCCGTTCCCGTTGAAGCGGTAGTCGAAGAGGTTGTAGACGACGTAGAAGTCGGAGAGCACCGGCTCCGTGACGACCGCGCCGACGTTCTTCAGCTCGGTCACGCGCACCTTGAACGTCGCGGAGATCCCGCCCGCGCTCTCCATCTTGTGCCGGATCGACGTCGATCCCTCGAGCACGAGGCGTCCGTTCTCGATCCGCGCCGGCTTCCCCGCGGCGTCGAGCAGCCGCGGCGGCCGCGCCTCCTCGAAATCCTCGAGCTGCACCGGATCCTCGAAGTCGTACGCGATCGTGACGCACCGCTTCTTGATCGACACGATGCGCCCGTGGAACGCCTTGTCGAGCGCCACCCGCTTGTTCGCGGGGTTCGGGTGGAGCGTTTCCGTCTCATCCGCGCCCGCGGCCAGCGCGATCGCGAGGAGCAGCGCGAGGAGCCGTCCCATGTTCTCCCTCCGCAGTTGGCTACGCGCGCGGCGATCGCGGGGGCGCACCCTTTGACATGTAAAAAAGGAGAGGGGGTCCGGGGGCGGCGTCAGGTTGCATGGTCCCCCGGGCAAATCCCGGAACGGGCCGCCTCCCCTGCCGCGACGGCTGGCCGCACCGGGGTCGTGCGCTACGTTTGGGCGATGGCCGATCGCCGGCTCGATGACCGCGTTCCGGACGAGATCCCCGCGCTCCTCGCGCGGGAGCCCGGCGATCCCGAGGTCCAGGCCGCGATGGTCCGGAACCTGAGCGACGGCGGGGCGTGCGCGGCGGCGCACGTGGCGCCGATGGTCGGCTCCGAGATCTACGTCGGCTTCTTCCTCGAGGGATTCGGCGGCGTGCCGATCATCGCGAAGGCGCGCGTCGCGTGGACGAAGCCTTCGGGCGGCGGACATCTCGTGGGGCTCTCCTACCGGGGCGAGAGTCCGGCGCAGCGCGAGGCCGTGGCGAAGATGCGAGCGTACCTCGCTTCGAGGCGGCGCGAGCTGCTCGCTCTGCCGACGGCCTAACCTCGGCCCCCGGACCCCCCTCGCTTCCGGCCCCCGGGAGCGGTCCCGGGGGCCGGTTCCGCGACGATCAGGCGGTACGGTACGAGCCGCGGCCCACGCGCTTCACCGCGCCGGCCCTGGAGGCGTAGGCGATGAGCATCGATGCGTGACCGCGCTTGATCTTCAGGTGCTTCATGACCTCGGGCACCCGGAACTCCTTCCTGCCTTTGGCCCACTGAAGGAGCTTGGCAGGGAGGCTGCCCTCGCGGAAGCCGTTCGCGCCGGTCCGCGCGGGCCGGGCGGCGCCCGCCGCGGCCGGGCGCCCTGCGCCCGATTCGACCGCGACGCGGATCGCCTTGGAGGCCCGGAGCGCTTTCAGCACCTCCGGGCTAAGGGTAATGGTGAGCTTTGCCGTCATGTGGCAGAGGATACCGTGCCCTCAGTGTTTCTTCCGCATCTGAGGAGGGAAACTCTGTTGCCGGCGCCGATTCCCGCCAGCGGGGCGGTGGCTAGCGCATGTACTTCCAGTTGCGCGGCTTGCCGTCGGCGAGCCAGGCGACCGCCTGCGCCACGCGCCGGGCGCGCGTCTCGTCGCGCTTGGCCTCCGCGATCCACTCGAGGTAGTCGCGCTGTTGGCTCGGGGGGAAGGCCTTGAGCGTGGCGGCGGCCTTGCGGTTCCCGGCCAGCGCCTTCCTCAGGTCCGGGTGCATCGCGATCGGATCTCTCGGCCGCGTCTTCTCCCGCGGCGCCTTGATCCCCTGCTCGTTGAGCCGCATCGCCTTCCGGATGTAGCGCTTGAGGAGCGACCGCGAGGGCAGGTCGGCGACGCTCGTGATGCGGCCGAAGCTGCCCATCGCCTCCTTCGCCTTCGGGTCGTCGCCGACGACGAGGGCGTGCTTCCAGAAACCGAACGCGCAGTGCTGCTTGAACGCTGCGAAGCCGCAGAGGATGCCCTCGTACTCGAACGAAGGCGAGTTCCACTTCAGCGTCTCGACGACTTCGGGGCAGGACTCGTGGACGTCGTCGCGCAGGCGGGTGAGGATCGGCCGCGCGAAGGGGGCAACCTTCCTGATGTAGGCGTCGACGCGCGGGTCCCTTGTTCCCATGGGGTCTCCGTGTCGGTGGAAGTCTACCCGCTCGGCCGTTTCGGGGGGGCGGCGGGTGCTCGACCGCGCCGGAGAAAAGAGGCGCCGCCGCCGCTCAGTAGGCGGCGGCGCCGAGAGAGGACTCTCCGGAGATCCCTGGCGCCGGCGGCGTTGGGTGACGTCCGGCGTTCAAGCGGGATACCGGGGGGTCTGGTTGGTCTATCCGTTGAAAGCGACGTGCACGTCCATGCGGTCCATGTAGGCGAAGGGCCCGAGGGCGGCCTCCACCACGTTGCCGTAGTTGAAGAAGGCGTTGATGCGGATGAAGGCGTCGCGGTTCGGCCCGGTCGGGTTGAGCTGGCTCATCGCGCCAAAGGTGTCGACCTGGCTGGAGCCGAAGGCGTAGTGCACCCTCGCCACGAGCACCGGGGCGATCTCCGTCACGATGTCCGCGTTGAGCGGGTCCAGGGTGTCGGCCTTGGCCGTGCTCGCGTAGATGAGGATCTCCTGGTTCGCGGAGACGGTCGCGAGGATGTCCGCGGCCGGGTCGATCTCCAGGTACTCCGGGTTGGCCACCGACGTGCTGAAGAGCTCGGTGATCGCGCGGATCTCGCCGAAGCGCGTCGCGCCCGCGGAGAGCGGCGCCACGGTGAGATAGCCCGTCGCGAAGGCGGGATAGCTGCCGGCCGTGCCGGGGAGGATCCCGGGGATCACCCCGTCGGGATCCATGAGGTAGATGAAGCCCTTGCCCCCGTTGCCGCCCTTGTTGGCGTCCGGCTGCGGCGTGCCCGTATTGGGGTTGATCGGGGCGGCGCCGCCCAGGCCCCCGGTGGCATCGAGCTGGCTGGTGGTCGCGTTGATGGCCTCACCTGAGATGAGGCACAGCCCGCCGCCGGATCCGCCGCCGCCGCCGCCGGAGATCTTGTAGTAGCCGTAGTAGCCACCCCAGGTCGAGTACTGGCCGTAACCTCCCGCGCCGCCGTTGCCGCCGCTGACGTCGATGCGGCCGCCCTGGAGGAGGATCGAGCCCGCCGAGGCCAACGTGAACATGCCGCCGCCGCCGCCGCCGGAGCCGCCGCACGCGACGGCGCCGTAGGTGTAGTACTCCGACGTGGAGCCGCCGGCGCCGCCGCCCGAGCCGCCCCAGGTCACGTCGAAGAGCTCGGGATCGCCGTGGACCGGGCCGGGCTGGCCGCGCACGCCGACCACGCCCGAGTTCTGGGCCGCGTACGTGGACGCGTTGATGCAGTTGCCGGCGCTGCCCGGGCTCGCGCTGGCGCTCGTGATGTCGCTGCCGGCCGTGCCCGACGTGCCGCGGCTGCCGCCGCCGCCGCCCGTGCCGGACTGGGGCGAGTAGCTCGTGCCGCTCTGGTTGTAGTAGTACATGTAGGAGGCGCTGGACCCGCCGGCCTGGCCGCGCCCGGGGCCGTCGCCGTTGAGGCTCCACGGCCAGCCCGCTCCGCAGCCGGCGGACATGTAGCCGGCGAACGTGGAGGTCGAGCAGACGCTCGTGAGGTTGGAGACCGTGCAGCTCGGGCCGCGGTTGGACCGCCCGCCGTCGCCGCCGCCGGGGCCCGCCTTGCCGCCCGCGACGTTGCCGTTCTTGCCGTTCTCGCCGTCTCCTCCCGCGAGGTCGATCGTGCCGGAGATCTGGGCGACCCCGGTCACGCGGAGCAGCACGGGGTTCACGCCGATGAACTTGAGCGTCGCCCCGGTGCTGACGGTGAGCGAGTCGAGATTCATCTCGAAGGGCTTCCGCGAGTCGTACGTCCGCGGCCCGCCCGGCAGCGTGTTCGCGTCGTAGTTGTCGTTCGGGTTCAGGTCCCAGACCGTGAAGGGCTTGCCCACGGGCGCGTTCGGGGTGTCGCCGGTGTCGATCGTGAACGTGCCGCTCGCCACCGCGAGGGGACCGTCCGTGCCGTTGCCGAACGCCGCGAGGTAGCCGACCGCCGTGCTCGGGCTCGCGGCGGGGTTATAGAGCGCGGTGTTGAAGAGCGCCGGGTCGCTGGCCGTCTGGCCGAGCTCGGCGTGGATGCCGTCCGCGAGCGGGTCGTACGTGAGCGAGCGGGTCGACGTGATCGCCGGCCGGTCGCGCACGAGGAACTCCGCCGTGTAGCCGAGGCCGCCCGGTTCCGGGTACGGCGTCGAGCCGCTGACGACCGTCTCGCCGTCGCCGGTGAGGCCGTTCGCGCCGATGAACTGGTCGCGGAAGTCGATGCCGAGGATCGTGCCGTCGAACCAGAGCCGGTAGCGCGTGTTGTCGACGAGCGTGCCGAGCGGCTGCACCCAGATCTTCACGCTGTAGTCGCCCGTGTCGAGGATCGTCTGTTCGACGCCCACCTTGATGGGCACCTTGAAGTTGACCGGCGTGCCGAAGTACGCGTCGGGGGCGAACGGCGGGGCCGAATCGCCCGACGTCGTCGCGTCGCCGTAGATCTCGAACATGCGGACGGCGTCCTTCGTCACGGTCGAGGGATCGACCGGCTCGGTCACCTCCAGCTCGAAACGCCACGGCGTGCCGTAGTTCGGGCCGCCGCCGGCGCCCGGATCGACGTAGCGCGCGCCGTCGATCAGCGCGGCGTTGTCGAGGAGCGCGAGCTCGCCGGGGCGCGGGTCGAGGCGCGAGAGGTCCGCGCGCGGCGCCGTCGGGAGCTGGGTCGTGTCCCGGGCGAAGAGCCCCTTCACGCGGGGCGGCTGCGCCGGGAACGGGTCCTCGAAGTACTCGCTCGTGTCGAAGATCATCTCCCTCGGGACGGAGATCAGGTCGCCACCCGACGATCGCAGCGCGTCCGGCCCCGCCTTCAGGAAGACGGAGTACTCGCCGTTCTCGCGCAAGCCCGCGTCGCTCCGGTCCTGCACGTTCGGGAGGCGCGGATTGAACGTCACGCGGTCGCCCGTCACGTCGTACGTGCCGATGGCCAGCGAGAAGTTCGAGCCCGGGTTCCCTTCGGTGTTCTGGATCTTCAGCCGCTCTGCGAAGTCCTGCGCCGGCTCGACCGGCGCGGAGAACACGAACGTGAGAACCCTGTTTCGGGGGATCCCGTTCTGCCCCTGCTCGAGGAACTCGATCAGGCGGAACGTCCCGTTCTGCCCGCTCGCGCCGCCCCCGCCGCAGGAGGCGGCGACGACGGTCGCCAAAAGCGCGACCCCCCGAACGATCTGACGTGCCACGTCGATGCGCATGCGATCCCTCTCGGTTTCGTTGATCCCGTAAGACCTCACTGTCCGACGCGAGCGCCGCCCCCCGGGGAGCGACGCCACCGCGCCTATCCCGCCCGTGCCGGCCACCCGGACGGCGAGATGCCCTGCCGTTGCAGTCCTAGGAATCCCGCGAGGTCCGCATGGGGGTTCAAAAAACGACATTGGTTCCCCGGGCCCCTCCGCATCCTCCCCGGCGACGCCACCTGCGGGTTACATGGTGTCGCGCGAACGATTCGGTTCGCGGACGTCATCAGGCGCCGTGAACCCTCGAAGGGCCGTCGCGGGATTCGTATGTACTAGCGGGGCTCCATGAGCGAAGGACCGATCTTCATCTCCGACATCCTCCCGGAGCACGTCCGGTTCGTGCGGGCGGTGGCGCACTCGCTGCTCGACGAGCACGAGGCGGAGGACGCGGTCCAGGACACGCTGCTCCGCGCGCTGGAGCAGCCGCCCGAGCCCGGCAACATCCGCGGCTGGCTGCGCGTCGTGGTCCGGAACTTCGCGCTGCGGCGCAAGCGCGAGGAGAAGCGGCGCAAGCGGCGCGAGGCGCTGCAGGCGCCCCCCGATCGCATCTCGACGCCCGCGGAGAGCCTCGCGCGGATCGAAGGCCAGCAGCGCGTCCTCGAGGCGGTGCGCGAGCTCCCCGAGCCCTATCGATCGATGGTCGTCCACCACTACCTCGACGAGCTCACGCGCGAGCAGATCGCCGCGCGGCTCGGCATCCCGCTCGAGACCGTGCGCACGCGTCTCAGGCGCGCGTTGAGGCTGCTGCGCGAGCGGCTCGACCGCGACGACGCGAGCCACGGGTGGATCGCGGCGCTCCTGCCGCTTCTCGCCGCGCCTCGCCCCCACCCGCCCGGTCCGTCGCTGCTCCACCTCCTCGCGACGAAGATCGTGGCCGGCGCCGCGATCCTCGGCTGCGGAGCGCTGCTCCTCGCGGGACGCGACGGCTCGTACGGGCAGCCGCGCGCGGCCGCGGAGGCGGTGGCGGGGACACGTGCGACCCACGCGTCGGCGACGATGCCGGAGGGCTCCGCGGAGACGCCGGACGGCGCCGGCCAGCTCCTCGTCTCGTGCCTCGTCCGCGACGCGACGGGCGCGGCGCTCGAGGGCGCCCACGCGGTCGCCGCGGACGGCAGCGCGCGCGACACGGGGCCGGACGGCATCTTCCGCCTCGTCGCCGCCGCGACCGACGGCCGCCTCCGCGTGAGCGTGCGGAAGCCGGGATACCTCCCGTGGCAGGGCGTCCTCGACGCCATGCCCGGCGTCGAGCAGTCGATCACGCTCCTCCGCGGCGCGGCGCTCTCGGTGCTCGTCAAGACGGCGGCGGGGGCGCCGGTCGCCGGCGCATCCGTCCGCGCCTCCGCGCGCGAGGAGCGCGGGATCGCCGGCCTCTGGTGGTCGCGGCGCCTGAGCCCGGTCGCAGAGTGCGTGTCCGACCCGGCGGGCCGCGCGTCGCTCGGCGCCGCGCCGGAGGGAAAGGTCGAGATCCGCATCGACGACCCGCGGTACGCGTCCTGGTCCGAGGCGATCGTCGTCGCGGGGACGGAGCCCGTGCTCGTCGAGGCGGTCCTCTCCGGCGGCGGCCGGGTGTCCGGCCGCATCACGGACGGCAACGGCAAACCGGTCGCGCGGGCGAAGGTCTACGCGGCGGCGTGGCCCGCGCGGGCCGCGTTCTCGAGCGAGGACGGGACCTACGACCTCGGGCTCGTCGAGGCAGGCGAGTGCAGGATCCTCGCCGAGGCGGACGGGTTCGGGATCGGGTACTTCGGCGCGGGGATCGGTTGGGGCAAGCCGGTCCCGGTCCGCGTGACGGCGGGCCGGGCCACGGCGGACATCGACGTCGTGCTTCCGGCCGCCATCGACGTGCGCGGGCGCGTGGTCGACGAGGACGGCCTTCCGCTCGCGGGCGTCCGCGTCGACGGGTGCGTCGGGCCGTGCTCGGGCAGGCCCGTCGCGGCAGCGACCGGGGATCTCGGGATCTTCTCGATCGGCCCCTTCGCGGAGACCGACGGCCACGCGATCCGCCTCACGCTCGGGCTCGAAGGGTATCGGATCGATCCGGTCGACGTGGACCCGCGGCCGGGCACGCTCGATCTCGGCGATCTCCGCGCGAGGAAGCTCTGGGGGGTTCGGGGGCGCGTCCTCGACGTCGACGGCGGCCCGCCCGGGAAGGCCAGGGTCGAGGTCCTTCCGCGCGGGCCCGCGGCGATCGTCGCGGCGGACGGGACCTTCGTGCTCCAGAGCGTGCCGGAGGGAACGGCGCGGATCCGCGCGAGCGCGTGGGGTCCCGCGCGCGGCGCCACCGCGACCGTCGAGGTGGAGCCCGGGGGCATCGCGGACGGGCTCGAGATCCGTCTCGGTCCCGCCCTTCCGATTCGCGGCCACGTCTTCTCTCGTGCCGGCCGGCCGCGCGCGGGCGTGGCGGTCGGCGCGGTCGCGGACGAAGGGGGGGAGGAGCCCGCGGCGCGCGCCACCAGCGACGCGAACGGCGCGTTCGAACTGAAGGCGCTGCCGCAGGGACCCTATCGGGTCGGGATCCTGCGCACGCCGCTGGAGGAGGAGACGGCCGCTCCGAACACCGCCGTCGATTTCACCGACGACGCGGTCGCCGTCCGCATCGTCGTGCCCGGATACGAGAGCGAGGCGGCGGAGGCGGAGCCCGTGCTCCTCCCCGACCCGAGGCCCGAGCGCGCCCTCGCCGGGGCGGAGGACGTCGCGCTCGTCCTCTCGCGCAGCGGCACGGTCGTTGACGGCACGGTCGTGTCGCGCGTGATCGGCGGTCCCCTGCCGTCGTTCGAGGCGAGCTTCATCGAGTACTGGCACGGCCTGATCCCGCGCGGCTCCGAGACGCTGGACGTGCGCGACGACCGCGGCCGGTTCGAGTACGAGCTCGACGAGGGCGACTGGGCGGTCGAGATCACCACGCCCGGCCACGCGAGCGTCCGCACGCCGGTGTTCCACGCCGGCGCGCGCGCGACCCTGAGCCTCGGGACGATCGCGCTGGGGGCCGGGGGGCGGCTGCGGGGAGCGATCCGCGATGCCGGCGGCGAGCCGGTGCCGTATGCGAGGCTCTACCTGCTCGGCCCGCAGATGCAGACGAACCGGCAGCCGATCTTCACCGACGCGGAGGGGGCATACGACGCGAGATGCATCACGCCGGGCGCCTACACGGTCTTCGTGCTCTCCCCCCGGCACCCGCTCGGGATCGTGCGCTGCGTCCAGATCGCGGAGAACGAGATGTCGCCGCTGGACGTGCGCCTCGACCGGGCCTCTCCGGTGACCATCCTCGTCAAGGACGATGCGGGGCAGCCCGTGGCCGGCGCCGACGTGTCGTACACGTGCGACGCGCTGTTCCCCCTGACGAGCAGACTGCTGCGCTCCCACGAGCCCCCGGGATGGGGCGGATACCTGACGGATGACCATGGCAGGTTGGAGAAGGCGTTCCTCCCCGCCGGGCGCGTGATGTTCTCGGTCCGCGCGCCGGGCTTCGCGAAGGCGCGCCGCGTCGTGGAGCTGAGGCAGGATTGCGACACGCTCGTGGAGATCCGCCTCGAGAGGCAGGGATGAGCACGTCGCGGGAAGCGCGATGCCGCGCCGGCGCGCGGCGTCGCAGGGCCTCGATCACCTGACACGCACGGACGAACCCGGGCGCGGCCCGACTCCCCGCCGAGCAGTCGCCAAACGCAAAGCGGCGCGGCCGCCCCGGGTCGTCCCCTTGAGCATGCCGCCGAGCGGCGGCATCCGCCGCGGCGGGACCGTGCCCGCGCCTCGGACGCGCCGACGGGGAGCCGGAAGCCCGGGCCTACTCCGCGACCTTGGGCGTCCCGGGCGTGCGGCTCGTCTTCACGACCTCGTACTGCACCTTGCGCGTGAGCTTCGACGGCGACCCGTCCGCGGCGGGCAGGACGTCCACGGGCCTGCCGTCGATCTCCGCCCAGCCGCAGAGCATCGTGTCGATCCGGCCGGCCTTCGCCGGCGGGCTCAGCTCGAAGCTCCGGCCCTGCCAGAGCCACACGCGGGTCGCGCTCAGCGCGGCCCAGCGGGTCTTCACGTCCTCCTTCGCGCCGTCGGCGGCGACGATGTCGGTCGGCACCCAGCCGGCGCCGGGCACGAAGACCTCGATCCAGCAGCGGTAGCTGGGGTCGTAGGCGGTGGGACCGGCCTTGGCGTCGAGCAGGCGGTATCCGAACTGGATGCGCGCCGGGATGCCGCGGGCCCGCGCGAGCGCGATGAAGAGCGAGTGCAGGTCGGAGCAGCAGCCGCCGCCGTGCGCGAGGCAGTCCGCGGCCGCGCCGCGCCCGCAGGTGGGCTTCGTCGGATCCTTGGAATAGTGGTCGACGGTGTCCGCGACAAGGTGCATCAGGAGGAGCGCCTGCTTCGCGACGTCGTGCTCGTCCTTGCACGCGGCGTCGGCGCGCTTCCGGATCTCGGGGGTCACCTCCATGAGCGGGGCGTTCGGGTCGAGGTCCGCGTCGAACAGCGCGGACTGGATCCGGCCCGCGGCGACCCCTTCGAGCGGGAACGACACGCCGTCGCGCTCGACGACGCACCGGACGGCGACCGCGGCCTCGCCGCTCGCGGGGCGGTCGAACTCCACGTAGACGAGGTCGCCGCGGCCCTCGGCCTCGTGGACGAGCTTCCACTTGCCGGGCGCGGCCGTGACCTCGCGGTCGAGCACGCGCTGCCAGGGTGCGTCGGAGGGCACCGGCACCCACATCCTCACGGAGCCCGCGTCCTTCGGGATGTCGCGCAGCGTGACCGTCTGCGTGAGCGCGACCACGCGCGTCTCGAGGATCTCGGGGGCGACGACGGGGGTCGCTTCGTTCCCGGCGACGAGGGCCAGGACGAGCGTGAGCAGGGGCACCATGGCGTTGTCTCCTCCGCTTCCGGGACGTCCCGGCTCGCGGCGCGGCGCGCCAACGCAATCACCATGCCCGGAGCGGATGCCCATGGAATCGGGGCTCGCGGCGGCGGGCCTCGTAATCGCTGCGCGCCCCGGTGCGCTTCCGCACGCGCCCGCGACCAGCGTCGCGTGCCGATGGCGTGGTCGTGGGAGCGCGACGCCGGGCCCGGCCGCCCGGCGGCCCCGCCCATGACGGTGACGTGGACGCTCGTTCCCGAGGGGGCGGGCGCGCACGTTGACGACCTGGTACCTCAAGCAATGACTTCCCTCCCCCGCGCCCCCTCCCTTCCCGTCGACGGCACAGGCGCGGAGCGCGTCGCGCGGCTCGCGTAGGGGTTCTTGTGGGGCTCCGGGGCCTTCGCCCCCGGGTCGCTGCCGCCGGTCAGTCGCAGCCGGACGGGATGTCCGCGGTCGAGTGCGTCTCGTACACGTCCATCTGCGGGAGCTGGATGCTCACGGGGACCTGCTCGGGCACGAGGATCAGCGTCCGCCCGTAGAGCAGGGGGATAATCCGCTTGAAGCCGCCGAGGGACGTCTCGATCGCAGGGATCGGACGGACCAGCTCGGTCTCCGTCAGGTTCACCTCGGCGCGAGTCTTCATCTTCCGGCACAACGCCGCGGCGAGCCCCTCGTAGTAGGCGAGGGTGTCGTCCGCGAACTTGCGGAGCAGGGGGGAATTGACCTCCTCCGCGTACTTGAGAAGCTCGTCGTAGGCCGCGGCGCGCTGCCTCTTCTCGAACGTGGCGAACTTCCGCACGATCTTGCCCACCTGCTCGGTGATGAGCCGCTGCTGCGCGAGAGCCTGGCGATACTGCTCGTTCGACTCGATCTCCTTCTTCAGGGCGGCCAGGTCGTGCGGCGTATACCAATGCCCCTCGAACTCGACGAGGCCGTCGCGACGGCGGATCTCGCTCGCCGAGAGCCACTCCCCCTCGTACAGCTTGTACCCGAGAGCCCGGCGCGCCTCCCGGTGATCGGGGTCGATGCGGATCACCTGTTCGTAGACGACCTGCGCGCGGCTCGGCCACTCGTGCTCGTCCAGCCAGCGCGCGAATTCGTAGAGCTCGACGGCGTCGGTCTTGGACACGCGGGACAGGCGGTCCCGGTACTCGTCCATGAGGCACGCCTTCTTGACGACCCGCGCGACCTTCTCGCCCTCGATCACGTACTTCCGGTCCCGATCCACGACCGTGTACTGGTCGCCGCCCGCGATCACCTCGCCCGAGAGCATCCCCCCGTCCTTCAGGTAGACGTCATCAGCGCTGGCGGTCGCGCTCGCGAGAAGGACAAGCAGGAGGGCTGCGGCTCCCATGCGCGTGGTCATCGTCGGCTCCATTCTCCCCCTTTTAACGCTCCCGGGACGGGCGTTGAAGCGGATTCCCCATCCGGCCCGGTGTCCAAGCGGCGATTCCGAATCCTGACCATGCACGTATCGCCTGCAGGCGATGGCTACGGTTCGGCGATAGCGACGTAACATCTTTTTGATACATTAGTTACGTCGTCGTGCCGCAGGGCCGCGCCGCGGCTCCCTCCTTCGGGAGCGAGGGGGTGAACCGCCATGGTGAGCGTTCGTTCGGAGATCCGTCGGGTGCGGTCGGCATGCCGTCGGAAGATCCGAACGTGAGGCGCGTGTCGGCAAAACGCCATAACTGCCTGTGGCATAGCAGGTTGCGATGGCGAAGCCAGTGGTCGCCGGCCGAAAAGGCAGCAGATCGGCGGGATGCCGGTTGAAGTGCGAGGAGGTAGTTGGCTAATCTCTCTTTTCCGTCGGTCGGAAGGAGAGTGAAAGCGTCCATGGCTCGTGGGGCTGCGCACGTCGGAATCATCGCTGTCTTGGCACTCGCGGGCTGTCGTTCCGCACCTCAGAAGGGCGAAGGGACGGCGCCGGCGGCCGAGCCGGCCGAGAAGGAGAGCGGGCAGGCGGAGGCGGCGCTGGACACCGCCGCCATGGACAAGAAGGCCCAGGGCGAGTTCGCGTCGGTCATGTACGCGCGTCACCTCGAACTGGCGCGGGAGTACCGGGACGGACTCGATCTGGATCGCGCGCTCGCGGAGGTGGACAACGCGCTCCGTTACGAGCCGGGGTCCGAGGACGGCTCGCGGCTGAGGAACGAGATCCTCCGCCTCATGGGGAAGCGCGCCGGCGAGACCGGGACCATCGTCGAGGACCAACTCGCGGGATTCGCGGCGAAGCGCGAGGAGCAGAAGGTGACCGTGCGGCGCCTCGTCGCGGACGGCCAGCAGGCGATGGAGGCCGGAGAATACGAGATGGCGAGCGACGCTCTCGAGCGGGCGCTGTTCATCGTCGGATCGGCCAACCTGTCCCCTCTCGGGACGGACGAGGATCTGTCGAAGCTCGGACGGGAGGCGGAAGCGCTCCAGAAGGAGGTCGAGCGACGGGACGCGGGCGCAAAGGCCGACCAGGAGATGAAGGACACGGAGCGCGCGCTCAAGCGGGTCGCGGAGGCCGAGGAGAAGCAGATGCTCGAGGCCCGTGACCGGCGGGCCCGGACGCTCTCCGCGGCGATCGATGCGTTCAACCGCGAGGACTTCGACCTGGCCGAGAGCTACGCGGGGGAGGTCCTGCGCGAGGAGCCCGACAACACGGTCGCCCACGACGTGCTCGAGAACGCCCGGCGCGCGCGGCACCAGGAGATGAACGCGGCCTATCTTCGGGAGCTGAAGGACTCGTTCCGCCGTTGGCAGGTCGACATCGAGGCGACGAAGGTCCCGTTCGCCCAGATCCTCCGCTGGCCTTCGCAGTCCTTCTGGGACCACATCTCCGCCGTGCGCGCCACCCGCAACGTGGCCGGCGGCGGATTCGAGATGACCGCGGAGGAGCAGGCGCTCGCCAACGTGCTCGACACGCAGAAGATCTCGCTTCCGCTCGAGGAGGACACGCCGTTCCCGCAGGTCGTCGAGTACCTGTCGGCCGCGAGCGGCGTCAATTTCGTGATCGATCCGCGCGCGCACGACGCGGTGGATGCGACGACCGTGCTGCTGCAGGCGAACGATGTCACGATCCGGGGGGCGCTGGATCTGATCCTCCTCCAGGTCTCCGGAGACGGGTCGATCATCTACCAGATCTCGGGCAACGTGGTTCGCTTCCTCAAGAAGGAGGATGCGAAGCAGAACCTGGTGCTGCGGATCCACCACGTCGCCGACCTGACCATGGGCATCACCGACTTCATCCCGCCGAAGATCACCCTGGTGACCGCGAGCGAGGACGAGGAGGCCCCGCTCTTCGGCGGCGTGGGTGACGAGGCCGCGCAGCCGTACGGGACCATCGAGGAGCTCACGGAGCTCGTCCGGGCAACGGTGAGCCCGCAGACCTGGGAGCAGGGCGGGACCCTCACGAGCCAGGGCAAGAACATCATCGCGTATGCCCCGCCCGACGTGCAGGCCCGCGTGGCGGCGTTCCTCGACGATCTGCGCGAGTTCACGCGCGTCATGATCACGATCGAGGGGAAGCTCCTGAGGATCGGCGACTCGTTCCTGCGGGACGTCGGCGTGGACCTCCGCGGCGTCGGCGGCGCGAACACGGGCCCCCTGGCCAATCTGGACGACGTCACCAACGGTCTCGTCAACAACGCGTCCGCCGGATTCGACAACGGGGAGCCGGGCGTGGACGGGGGCGGCGGGGCCCTCTCCCCCTCGAGCGGCCTCTACTTCAACGACGGTTCCGACGGCGACGTCCGCGCGCGGACCGAGAACATCTTCTCCACGCCCCTGAGGGGGCTGCTGACGGCGGCGGGCGGGGGCACGTTCGAGGTCACGTACCTCGATGACCTGGCCGTCACCGCGATCGTGCGGGCGACCGAGAAGACCGCGCGCCTGCGCCGCATGAGGTCGGCGACGGTCACCGTCTACAACTCGCAGCGCGCCTACATGAGCGTCGTGAACGAGGTGGCCTACATCGCGGACTACGACGTGGAGGTGGCGCAGACATCGTTCATCGCGGACCCGGTGATCGGGATCCTCCAGGAAGGCATCGTGCTGGACGTCCGGCCGATCGTGAGCGACGACCGCCAGTTCATCACGCTGCAGCTCGGCACGGCGACGATGGAGCTCAACCGTCCCATCGCGACGTTCGAGACGAGCCTCGGCGCGGCGGGCGCCGAGCGCGAGCCGCAGCGGCCGTTCACCTCGAACGGCGAGCCGGTGAGCGTCCAGCTTCCCGAGGCGGAGTGGGAGACGACCGACAGCACCGTCCGGATCCCGAACGGCGGTTCCATCCTGTTGAGCGGGTTGAAGAAGATCGGAACCGAGGACCAGCACGCGACCACCCCGATCCTCGGGCAGATCCCCGTCCTCTCGTTCCTGTTCAGCCGGCGCGGGAAGTCCGAGGAGGTCCTGAGCCGCATGGCCATCATCACGGCGACGATCACGGACCTGAACCGCCCGTGAGCGTGGGCGCGATCGCCGGCCGACCGTGACGGGCCGGCCGGACGCGCGCCGGTCGAGCCGCTCGGGGCGCCGCCCCCGGAACCCCCTCACCTCCTCCGGCCGACGCGGCGCGAACGCCAGGGCGGGCCGGCAGGCGCCCGCTATCGCCCGACGGGGTGGCGGCCCCGGACGGCCAGGCGAACGAGGATGTTGAAGAGGAAGACGAGGAAGATGAGCACGAGCATCGCCGCCCAGGCGAGCTTCTGCTCCGCCGGGTAGGGCCCGGTCGCGTAGTTGAAGATCTGGACCGTCAGCGACGGCAGCGGCTGCGACGGGTCGAGCGTCATCAGCCGCGACCCGAGCGCGGTGAAGAGGAGGGGGGCCGTCTCCCCGGCGACGCGCGCCATCGCCAGCATCACGCCCGTGACGAGGCCGCCCTTTCCCGCGGGAAGCACGACGCGGAAGATCGTCTGGGCGAGCGTCGCGCCGAGCGCCAGCGATCCCTCGCGGTAGCTCGTGGGGACCAGAAGCAGCATCTCCTCGGTGACGCGGGCCACGATGGGGACCATGACGATCGCCAGCGCGACGGCGCCCGCGTAGCCGTTGTAGTGACCGACCGGGACCACGAGGAGCTCGTAGCCGAGGATGCCGACGACGATCGACGGCACGCCCGCGAGCACGTCGCAGATGAAGCGCACCGGCATGGTGAGGCGGCTCCTCGACCCGTACTCCGAGAGGAAGACGCCGGTCAGCACGCCCACCGGGATCCCGATCGTCCCCGCGAGCGCGAGGAGGATGCCGGTGCCGACGATCGCGTTGGCCATCCCGCCGGGATACCCCTCCATCCCCCGCGCGCGCGGGACGTCCGTGAAGAGCTGCCAGCTGAGCGCGGATCCGCCGAGCGTCACGAGGTAGGCGAGCACGGCGAACAGGATCGCGATGATCACGGCCGCCGAGAGCACGCAGGCCGTCTTCATCGCGCCGCTCAGCACCCGGGAGACGAGTTGCCGGCGACGCCGCTGCGCGGGCAGCGCGCGGAGGAGGCGAGCCGACGGGGGGGCGGTCGTGGGGGCCTCGGTCACGCCCGGAGTCCCCTCGACGAGCGGCCCACGACGAGCAGGCGCGCGACCACGTTGAAGAAGAGCGACATCACGAGGAGCAGGAGCGCCACCTCGGTGAGGGCGGCGCGGTGCATCTCGGTCGTCGTCTCGGCGAACTCGTTGGCGAGGAGGCTCGACATCGTCTGCGCGGGCGCGAAGATCGACGCCTTCAACTGGTTGTTGTTGCCGATGACCATCGTGACGGCCATCGTCTCGCCGGATGCGCGCGCGATGCCGAGCATGACGGCGCCGAGGAGGCCCGACCGCGCGCACCGGAGCATGTGCCGGGAGCTCTGCCACCAGTTCGCGCCGAGCGCCAGCGACCCCTCGACCTGATGCCGCGGGACGGCCCTCAGGACGTCCCGGGCGACCGCGGTGACGATCGGGAGGATCATGATCCCGAGCACGAGCCCGCCGCAGAGCATGTCGCGCCCCGTGAGCGGGAGCTCGCGCGCGACCTCGCTGCCGCCGACCTGGATCGTCTCGCGGAAGAGCCAGTGGAGGCCCGGGATGTCGAGCACGCCCCGCAGCGCGGGCTCGACGTGATTCTGGAGCAGGGGGGCCAGCACCATGAGCCCCCACATGCCGTAGGCGATCGAGGGGATCGCCGCGAGGAACTCGACCATGAACGAGACCGGACGGAGGATCCGCTCCCGCCCGACGCGGACGAGGAAGAGGGCGGCCCCGATGCCGATCGGCGCGGCGAAGAGGAGGGCGAGGAGCGAGCTGACCGCCGTCCCCCAGATCACCGGGAGCGCGCCGAACGACGGCGGGATCGTCTCCTTGACCGTCTCGCCGTCCTCGCGGATCACGTGGCCGTTCGCGTCGCGCTTCGGCACCTCGAGCTCGTTCGGGCGCCAGTCGCTGCCCGTGACGAACCCGGCGCCGTAGGCACGGATGCTCGGGACGGACGTCCAAGCGAGGACCGCGATCAGGGCGGCGAGGATGAGCGCGGTGAGCACCGCCATGCCGCGCGCGGTGACGGCCATGCACGCTTCCGCGAGCCGCTGCTTCGCCCGATGGCCCGGGCGGGAGGGGACCCGCGCCCGGCGCTCCGCCACGGGCGGACTCGGGAGAGGGCGGAACGGGCGTCCCGCCCCCTCCCCTCGGAGGGCCGTCACTGCACCGGGCGGCCCTTGTAGGCGAGACCCGACAGCGCGCTCTCGACCTTCTTCTGCACCTCGGGCGCGAGCGGTGCGTAGTCGAGGTCCGGGGCGTACTTCTGCCCCTCATGGGTGGCCCACCAGAGGAAGGTCCCGAGCGCCTTCGCCTTCTCCATGGAGTCCACGTTCTTGAGGTCCTTGTAGACGATCAGGTAGGTGAGCGACGCGATGGGGTAGGTCCCCTCGCCGTCGCCGTTCCACATGTCCGCCTTGAGGACGGAGCCGGACATCTGCGCCGCCGCGGAGGCGCCGGCCTTCGAGACGGAGTCCGGGGACGCCTTCACGAACTTGCCGGCCTTGTTCCGGACCGCGCCGTACGCGATATCGTTCTTGTCGGCGTAGTTCTCCTCGACGTAGCCGATCGCGCCGTTCGTCACCTGGAGCACGGCCGCCACGCCCTGGTTGCCCTTGCCGCCCTGGCCGACGGGCCAGCTGACGGAGGTGCCGGAGCCGATGTTGTCGCTGAAGTCGCCGCTCTGCGTGCACAGGTAGTTGGTCCACACGTACGTGGTCCCGCTGCCGTCGGTGCGCCAGACCGGCGTGATCGCGAGGCTCGGCAGCGAGACGCCGGGGTTGAGTGCCTTCAGGGCCGGGTCGTTCCAGTTGTTCACCTTGCCGAGGTAGATGCCGGCCAGCACCTCGCCCGTGAACTTGAGCTCCGCCGTCACGCCCGGGACGTTGTACGCGGGCACCACGCCGCCGGCGCACGAGGGCACCTGGACGATGTTGCCCTTCCCGCACGCCTCGAGCTGCTTGTCGTTGAGCGGCGCGTCGGAGCCGGCGAAGTCGACGGTGCAGTCCGTGATCGCCTTGATCCCGCCGCCGGAGCCGATCGCCTGGTAGTCGATCTTCACGTCGGGGTGCAGCTTCTGGTACTCCTCCACGAGTCGCGCATAGAACGGCGCGGGGAACGTCGCGCCCGCCCCCTGCATTTTCAGTTCACCCGCGTAGGTCACCGCTCCTGCGAGCAGGGCCGCGGAAAGAGCGATCCCGGTCATGAAGTAGCGCATCGAGCCCTCCGAAAAGCCTGGTTCCTGATCCTCGCCCACACGGGCATCCCCCCATGAGCACACGGCAGCACAGGGGGGAGGATGAACACGATGCAAAGATCGGGACAATTCGCCGGGGGGCGGGCTTCATGCGCGGCTCCGCGGCCCTCGGTTGCCGGCAGCACGGCGCGGCCGCTGATCTCGCTCCGGCCTCGCCGCCGGGGGCGAGATGTTGTGGGGCTTCGGGGCCTTGCCGCCGCCGGCTGGGGCGGCGGAGGCGGCGGGCCCGGTCTCCTCGTTCTTGAGCTTCCGGCGAATGGGTGCGCCGCGGGGGCCGAGAGCGCGGCGATCTCTCGGGCCCGTGAAGGCCCGAGGGCTGCAAGCTCTTCCGCTTCCAGCCGCACGACCGCATCCTCGGGGTCGCCTCGCCCGCCTTCGATCTCCCTGTCGAGGAGACCTGGCTCGCGCTCCGCGCGGGCGCAACGCTCGTCCCTGCCACGCCCGCGGCCGCGCGCGCGCGCCGCGCCGGGCCCGACCTCGCCCGCCACGTCGCGGCGCTCCGCATCACCGCGCTCTCGTGCGTCCCGACGCTGGTCGCGACGGTCGAGGAGGACGCACCGACGCCCGGGCTCTGATCCTCGGCGGCGAGGCGTGCCCCGCGGCGCTCGTGCCGCGCCCGGTACGCGACGGCCGGCGCATCGCGAGCACCTCGACCGGATTGTCGTCCACCCTGCACACGATCCGCTCACCCGTGTGTCGCGGGCTTGTACGAGCCGGCTTCTGAGCGGAAGGCGATGGCGACGCGGTTCCATGCGTTGATGGCGGCGACGGCCCAGGTGAGATCTGCCAGTTCCTTGTCGGAGAAGTGGCCGCGGACGGCGTCGTAGACCGCGTCGGGAACGTGGCCGTCGGACACGTTGGTCAGCGCCTCGGTCCATTCCAGGGCGGCGCGCTCGCGGACGGAGTAGTAGGGGGATTCGCGCCAGGCGTCGAGACCGTAGAGGCGCTGCTCGCTTTCGCCGTCGGCGCGGGCGTCCTTCCAGTGCATGTCGATGCAGTAGGCGCAGCCGTTGATCTGCGAGGCGCGCAGTTTGACCATGTGCAGCAACGGCCTGTCGACGTCGGATTCGCGAAGGTAGGCCTCCAGGGCCGACAACGCCTTGAAGCCGCCGGGGGCGACCTTCCAGTATTCCATCCGCGGTTTCATGTCGGGTCTCCGTTCCCTGCCGACGAACCACACGGCCCCGCCTTCACGTTTCAGCCCTTGATGAAGGCCAGCAGGTCGGGGTTCACCACGTCGGCATGCGTCGTGCACATCCCGTGCGGGAGCTTCTTGTAGATCTTCAGGACGCTCTTCCTGAGGAGCTTCGCGGAGAGCGGCGCGGAGTCGGCGATGGGCACGATCTGGTCGTCGTCGCCATGCATGACCAGGGTCGGCACATCGATGATCTTCAGGTCTTCGGTGAAGTCCGTTTCCGAGAAGGCCTTGATGCCGTCGTATTGCGCCTTGACGCCGCCCATCATGGCCTGCCGCCACCAGTTGTCGATCACGCCCACGGATGCCTTCGCGCCCGGTCGGTTGTAGCCGTAGAAGGGACCGCCGGCGAAATCGCGGTAGAACTGCGCGCGATTGGCGGCGAGCGCTCGTCGGAGCCCGTCGAATACCTCGATGTGCAGGCCGCCCGGGTTTGCCGGCGTCTTCAGCATGAGCGGCGGCACGGCGCCGATGAGCACCAGCTTGGCGACGCGTCCCTTGCCGTGGCGGGCGACGTAACGGGTCGCCTCGCCCCCGCCCGTGGAGTGGCCGATGTGGACGGCCTCACGCAGATCGAGATGCTCGACGACCGCGGCGGCATCGGCGGCGTAATGGTCCATGTCGTGGCCGTCGCTGACCTGGCTCGAACGCCCGTGGCCGCGCCGGTCGTGGGCCACGACGCGGTATCCCTCGCCGATGAAGTAGAGCATCTGGGTGTCCCAGTCATCGGAACTCAGCGGCCAGCCATGATGGAACACGATGGGCTGCGCGTTCCTGGGGCCCCAGTCCTTGAAATAGATCTCGTTCCCGTCATTGGTGGTGATCGTGTTCATCGAATCCTCTCCTTCTCGGCATCGATGCCCGAACTTGTTTCGCCGACGGCCGGAGCGCAACAGGCCTCCGTTCCCTGTCCCCGAACCACGATGGATCAGCTCTTCATCGCCCTCCAGTTCCTCAACCTCTCCGCGATCAGCTCCATGCGTTTCTGGTCATCCCGTCCGTCCAGGATGCTCATGTCCGCCGGCTCGGCGCGCAGGTAGACGCCGGAGGTGCGCGCGTTCACGCCCGGGTCCCTGTCCGCGCGGGTCGTCCAGTACCCCGACGCCCGGTCGGCGGACTCCAGCCGGATTGCGCCCGTCCCCTCCAACTGCGGTGCGTCCGGATGGAGGGGCCGTTCGCCCTTCCAGTAGTAGAAGATGCCCGAACCGTCCTCCCGCTCCTTCGCGGCTTCGCTCCAGTATCTGCACGACAGGGTGCCGTCCTCCTGCCATGCGCGGCCGGTCACCTCCAGCGCGCCGTTGCGGTCTCGCGAGACCTTGAGGAGACTCACGGCCGAGGGTTCCTTCTCGCTGCGCTGCGTCAGGGAGAACTGCCACCACATGCCTTCGATGCGGGTGGCCCGGCCCTCGTTCTCGATGGCGCTGCGGAGCTTCTGGCAGACGCCTTTGATCTCGGCGGCGGAGATCGAACCGTCGTAGCGCACGCAGGTGAGGCCGAGGAGATCGGTGGGAAGCTTCGAGCCTTTGGCGTGCAGGATGAAGGTTCGGCGCATTCCGAGAACTCCGCCGAAAAGGCCCGCCTCGAAGACGACGTTATCCCGCGGAGAAGCCTGACCCGGCGTCGGCGCAGGCTCTGCGGCCGGGCTGACGGTCGTCCAGTCATCGTGGGCGAACACGAACGCCGCGAAGTCCACTTCGCGCGTCAGTTCGAGCAGGCGCTCGAGCGTGGTGACCCCGGGATTGAACGATGTCATCCACGGCTCCACGCGCGCGACGTCTTCGAGGCCGCGCGTCAGCACCTGCAGCAGCTTCGCCTGACTTCCAGACGAACCCAGAAAGATCCGGGGCTTTTCCATCCGTCTCTCCGCCACCCGTTCGGGCTGGGCCCGGGCCGCGCCCGAACAGTCGATAGGAGATTGTAGCGGGCGGAGATCGGCGCGCCACCGGGGAGGGACCCGTCGTCGGGAAGCGAGGGATACCGCCCACGAGCGTGTGCTCCGGCTCCCGCGATCGCCTCGCGCATGATGTCCGCCGACGCGCACCCCTGCGAGAGGCGGCTTGAACACCTCGGACTCCGCGAGCACGGCGCACACGCCGGATTCTCTGCATCACGGAGCCGCTCCGGGGCGAGAATCTCGGCCTCCATCGGGAGCGGGACGCGACGGATCGATGTCCGTGACAGGCCGCTCGGCCGCTGCGACTGCCACGAGCATGGCCATGAGCGCGGCCATGGCGACCCACGGCAGGGCGGCGATCCCGACCACGGCAGCAGCGCCGGCGGCCGTCAGCGCTCCGCGTGGACCCGGCACCCGGCCGGTGGAGCGCCAGAGTGCCAGGCCTGTGCCGCCCACGAACAACAGCGCGCCGGCACCGAGGGCGACGCGAGCGCCGGCGGTCATCACGTCGTCCGGGCGGGCGAGCGCCTCCTCGGTGGCCGCCGCCATGGCGATCACCCCGCACAGCATCGGGAAGTGGACGACGCTGAAGACGTCTCTCGCCATGCGCGATCGCGCATTGCCTTCGCGCGACGCCAGTGCGTGCTCGAAGACCGGCCGCGCGTGGCGAAAATAGGTCCACCACAGGCCGCAGGTGACCGCGACCGCGAGCGCGGCGGTGGCGATGGCCGGGACGCTGGCCGGGGCGCCCGCCAGACCCGCGGCCGCCACGATCAGCGCTTCCCCGAGCGCGATGATCACGATCAGGCCGTGGCGCTCGACGAAGTGGTCGGGATGAAGGTTCCAGCCCTCGAGCTGGCCGGCGACACCGGCCGCGAGCAGATCGAGCGCCACGGCGACCGTCCACCAGACGTACTGTCCGCTGCCTCCGGCCAGTGCGCCGGCCAGGACGGCCGCCAGCCCGGTGACGGACAGCAGGCCGAACACGCGTACGGCCCGACGCTGCGACGGATCGTTCCAGGCCACCCAGTGATAGACCAGCAGGCCGACGACCCGCACGCTCACGTACGGCACGGCAAACCAGAGCGCACGGTCGCCGAGCGCGCCGGGAATCCCCACGCCCATGAAGAAGGCCACCGCCGTGCCGAGCAGCGTGGCGGCCTGCACGCGGGGATGGTCGGTGTCGGCCGCGTTGAGCGTCCACGTGAACTGCGTCCACGCCCACCAGACGAGCCAGAAGACCAGGAGCGCCGATGCGGCGGACCGCAGATCCATGTGGTCGCGCAGCCGGTCGGCGACCTGCGTCACGCAGAACACGAACACGAGATCGAAGAACAGCTCGACGAACGTGACGCGCTGGTCGTCGGGCGAGACGAGGGAGGCGCCTGTCGTCACGGTTGCTCGGGACCAAGATTATGCCCCGTCGGCCGGCGTCGTGCAGGAGCCCGCCTGACCCGGCCCGGGACGATGGTCGGGGTCGATGCCCCACCCGGTCCGGATCGTGTTTCTCGGCTCGCGTCCGACCGTTGCCCCACCTTTTGCCGCGTGGTCGATGGTCGATTCCCCGGCCGCGTCGCGGTTGCGTGCGTTCGCGCGCCCCGCCTCGCCGCAGGCGGGGCCCGGCCCCCCGGCCCCCCTCACCTCCAGGGCCCGAGGTCCCCGCCCTCCTCCGAGATCCGCCTCTTCCAGGAGGGTCGAGAACAGTCGACCTGGCCCGTCCACGGCGAAGGAGACGGCGAGGAAGCTTGCGCGCACCGTCTGGGCTCTGCTGCGGCGAAAGCGACGCGATAGCCGGGTCCCGCGCAGGTTGCCCGGGTCCACAGGATGGACGAACGGAGCGATGGTGCTGGCGGCCGGAGGGGCCGGCGGCGGCCCCTCCCGTTCGTCGCTGGACGCGGCTGGCGCCGGTCTCAGGCGACCTCGTCGGTCCCTGCGTCATTCCTGTGCACGGTGTCCCCGTCCGAGGGTCCGCGCCTCCGCGAGATCCCCCTCTCGCACAGCAAGACCACCACCAGGATCACGAGCAGCGCGACCACGCTGCGGATGATGAGATCGCTCATGGATCACTCCCTGCTTCTCCCGGACACGAAGGCGTGCGGGAGCCGCACGAACGCCACACGAAGGTGCCCGAGCGGATCCGCGGCCGGACGGAAGCGTCCCCCGGGCGGAAGCGGGAACGAGTCCGGTTCACCCTGGCCGCGATGCTGGACGGGCCCGGCTTGGCGCGGGCGCGCCTACGGCGCTGGGGGGGGACCGCGAGGCCCGACGTCCTCGACGAGGGCCGCGACATGCCGGGAGGGAATCGCGGCCGCGCGCTCCGCGTGCGATGCCGTCGCGCGCGCGGCCGCCTGCCCGCACCCGGACGGCGCGATCGCGACCTGGACCGGCTGGCTGCCCCGCGTCGTCCCCGAGCACGGGTTCTCCGTGACGAGGGTCTGCACGGACGCCGACGAGACGACGCGCCCGCCCTCATGGAGCCTCTCGGGTTGCCCCGCGGCAATCCAGATCAGCGCCGCGCAGGCGAGCGCGATCCGCAGGCTGACGAAGCGCCGGGTTTCGTTCACGGAACGCGATCGTAGCATCGCGGGCCAGGGGGCCCGCGACTTGCCCCCATCCGCGTCGAAGCTCCTCTTGGTCGCCGCACGGCCTCGGCTTACCATCCATGCTCCCCGGATGCACGACATCGGCCTCGTGATCACGCTCGCCGCGGCCCTCGCGACGGCGTTCGTCCTCGGCTTCGTCGCGCAGTCGATCCGCGTGTCGCCCATCGTCGGCTACCTCCTCGCCGGGATCGCGATCGGGCCGCGGACGCCGGGCTTCGTCGCCGACGGCGGCGTCGCCGCGCAGCTCGCGGAGGTGGGCGTCGTCCTGCTCATGTTCGGCGTGGGTCTCCACTTCGACGTGCGCGACCTCGTCCGGGTACGCGGGATCGCGATCCCCGGCGCCGTGGGCCAGAGCCTCGGCGCCACCGCGCTGGGCGTCGCCCTCGCCGCGTGGTTCGGGTGGGGCATCGGGGCCGGCATCGCGTTCGGCGTGGGACTCTCCGTGGCGAGCACGGTCGTCCTCATCCGGGTCCTCGAAGGCGCCCGTCGGCTCGACACCCCGGAGGGGCATGCGGCCGTCGGGTGGCTCGTCGTAGAGGACATCTTCACGGTCCTCTTCCTGGTCCTGCTGCCGGCGCTCGCCGGCGCGGCCGGCGGTGCGGGTCCGGTGGCGGCTGCGCTGGGGCTCGCCGTCGCGAAGGTCGTGGTCCTCGGCGCGCTCGTCCTCGTGGTCGGGGCGCGGGCCATCCCGTGGATGCTCTCCCTCGTGGCGCGGACGAGATCCGGGGAGCTGTTCACGCTCGCCATCCTCGCGGTGGCGCTCGTCGTCGCGACCGGGGCCGCGCTGCTCTTCGGCGTGTCGATGGCGCTCGGCGCCTTCCTCGCCGGCATGGTGGTCGGGCGATCCGGCGTGAGCCACCAGGCCGCGGCCGACGCGCTCCCCATGCGCGACGCGTTCGCCGTGCTGTTCTTCGTCTCCGTCGGGATGCTCTTCGACCCGGCGCTCCTCGTGGAGCGGCCCGGACTCGTCCTCGGCTCGCTCGCGATCGTGCTCGTCGGCAAGCCCCTCGCCGCGCTGGCCATCGTCGCGCTGCTGGGCCACTCCGTCCGCACGGCGCTCACGGTCGCGCTCGGGCTCGCGCAGATCGGGGAGTTCTCGTTCATCCTCGCGGGCCTGGCCCGTTCGCTCGGCGTGCTCCCGGAGGAGGGCCAGAGCCTCCTCGTCGCGACGGCGCTCATCTCGATCGCGGTGAACCCGGCGCTCTTCCGCATGGCGGGCCCGCTGGAGGCGTGGCTGCGCGGCCGTCCGCGCCTCTGGGCGACGCTCAATCGGCGGGCAGAGAGGAAGGCGCGGGCCCTGAGCGCGAGGACCGCGGAGTCGGTGGCCGAGGAGGGCGTGCGCGCCGTCGTCGTGGGCTACGGCCCGGTCGGCCGGACCGTCACGCGGATCCTGAAGGAGTTCGACGTGCGGGCGGTCGTCATCGACCTCAACGTCGACACGGTGTCCGGCCTCGAGGCCGGCGGCCACGCCGCGATCTACGGCGATGCGGGACGCGCCGAGATCCTGCGTGCGGCGGGGGTCGGCGACGCGCGGTTCATCCTCGTGACGTTGCCCGACCTCCACGCGCGCGTGGCCGTCATCCGCTGCGCGCGGGCGATCAACCCTTCGATCCGCATCCTCGTGCGCGCCCACTACCTCGGCGAGCGGCCCGTGCTGGAGGAGGCGGGCGCGAGCATCGTGTGCTACGAGGAGGCGGAGGCGGCGGTCGCGCTGGCCCGGTCCCTCCTCGGGGAATTCGGGGCGGACGAGACGCGCATCCGTGCGGAGATCGCGCGCGTGCGCGCCGAGCTGCGCCCGGGCGGCACGCCGCGGATCGGTTGAGCGCGTCGGCGCGCCCGCGGGCGGCGGTGGCGCGCGTGGGCGGGGAAGGGGCCAGGCGGACGCGTGGATCCTGCCCGGAATCGGCGAATCGGCCGCCGGGAACGGTTATTCCCCGCCGGGTGTTTGCCCTCATGTGGTCGTGGCAACCAAGACCAAGGCCGCCGCGGACGGGCTCGCCCTCCCGCCGGCCGGACGCCTCGCGACCGGGGGCGTCCGCTTCTACGCGTGAGCGCGGGACCCCGCGAAGTCCGGCACCCACCGGCTCAGCGTCAATGAACGCGCGCCGCACCCACCGGAATGGACCGGCTCCGCGTCAGGCAGCGGCGTACTCCCCCCCGCCCGACGCGGTTTACCGCCCCGCTCTTCGTGACCCTCGGGGTGGGGGCCGGCCTTGCCGTTGGTGGAGCGGGCGGCTTTGGCGGGGGCGGCTCGAGATGCCGCTGCCGCGCGGCCGTCGGAGCCGAGCGCGACCGTGATCGCCTTGGCCTGCCTCAAGCGCCTTCAGGACATGGTCGCCGAGAACGATGGTGAGCCCTGCCGCCATGGGGGGGCAGGATACGCGCGGGCGCGTGCACACCACAAGGCGTGCCGCGCCTCTGCTAGCATCGGGTCCCTTCGGCGATGAAGCGGACGTTCATGAACCTGACGTTTCGACTGAGGCCGTTCGGCCAGGCCCACCTCGGGGTCATGTTGGCGGCGGGGCTTCCCGTCGCAGTCGTAGCCGGCGCCGCGGGCGGGTGGCTCTACCAGAACGCCGTCCTCGCGGTGCCCCACGCCGTCAAGGCGCTGGCGCTCTTCGCCGGGCTGCCCGGCATCGCGATCGCGGTCACCGGGTTGCGTCTGCGGTGCCGCAGCCGGGTCCTGCTGGCCGCGCTCGGGGCGATCGCCGGCCTTGCGGCCGTGACCTCGAGCTGGATTGTTGCGTTGCAGCACGCTCGCGACCACGACCTAGTCTGGGTGGAGTCGGAGACCGACGCTTTTCTGCGCCGTCTTCCGTCGGAGAACGCGAGGGACTACATCCTCCACGGCATCGGCACGGAGAAGGGCAGGAGAGCCCTCGATGGAATGCTCAGCGAGCCGCCCCCGCCGGAGAGACTGACGGAGACCGTCCGTGCGCGGACGTTCACCGAGTACGCGGGCTTCCGCCTGCGCCACGGGTGGCCGGAGCGCGGCCACGAGGCGTCAGGCTGGGTCGTCGCCATCGCTTGGAGCCTCGAGCTCGTGTCCTTCGCTTTGGTGGCGGTCTGGGTGTCGAAGTTCTTCGCTCGCGTGCGCGTGCTCAGCTGCGGGGTTCACTCGAAACCGCTGGCGCCGGCAGTCACGGCCTTGGTTCGCGACATCGATCACGCCGCGCTCGCGGCTGCCGCGAGCCGCGAGAGCATCGACGAGATCCTCGCCGTGCCCCGTTGCGCCGGCAGCGGAAGGGAGGGCCGGTTCGACGTTCGCCGCTGTCCCGAGGGCGACCTTGCGACCGTCTCGGTCACCATCCAGTGGAAGGGGCCTCTCCTCCAGAGGCGCGAGATGGTCGTCGAGAACGCCGTCGTCGACGGTGCGCGCGCGGACGCGCTGATGAGACGTCTTGATGGAGAGGGCGGGTTGCGCCTTGCTGAAGCCTGAGGCGTCGAGCGGCCCGGCGACCGTGTTCGGGCGGGGGGGGCCCCTTCGACTCTGGGCCCCGCGGCGACTAGGGCTTGTCTGAAAACTCGAATTTGAAGAGACGGCGCAGGACTGCCAGCTTGAGGAAGGCGAGGTAGGAGGTCGCACGCTTGTCGTAGCGACTGGAGATGCGCCGGCACTCCTTGAGCCATCCGATGCAGCGCTCGAT
>DASUGR010000267.1:0-32683 GCA_036273915.1 Planctomycetota bacterium
GCTCGCGCACCGGGACGAGCCCCTTCTCCTCGGTGAGGATGAGGGCTTGAAGCCGGTCGGCGGCGGCGAGGGCGTCGCCCGCCTCGGCGGCCTTCGTGGCCTCGGCGACGAGCGACGTGACCGCCGCGACGTCCTCGCGGACGTAGGCGGAGTTGTGGCGGGGCCGCGCGAGCTCGTCGGCGCCGACGGCGGTTGCGAGCGCGAGGAGAAGGACGGGCGCCTTCACCGCGCCATGATACGCGACCCGCGGGTGGCTACGGCGCCCGGACCACGACGTCGTCGCGGATCTCGAGGACGCCGAACGGCGTCGCCCCCTGCGGGACGCCGTTCCAGGTCTCCACGACCAGGCGCTCGATGTAGAAGGGGTCGCTTCCGAGCGCCTCCAGCTCGGCGGCGAGCCGGAGCCCGGCCCGCTCCTCCTCGGAGACCTCGCGCTCGAGCCGCCGGCGCTCCTCCCGCAGCAGCCGCTTGCGCTGCACGGTGGGGAGCGCGTTGGCGCCGACCAGCACGAGGGTCATCCCGGCGAGCAGGAAGGGCAGGATGCGGGTGACCTTCAAGATCCGTACTTCGCCTTGGTCCCGAGCTCCTCCTCGATGCGGAGGAGCCGGTTGTACTTGGCCACCCGGTCGGAGCGGCAGGGAGCGCCGGTCTTGATCTGCCCGGCGCCCGAGCCGACCGCGAGGTCCGCGATCGTCGTGTCCTCGGTCTCGCCCGAGCGGTGGGAGATGACCGCCGAGAACCCCGCGGCCCGCGCGGTGCGGATCGCGAGCAGCGTCTCCGTGAGCGTGCCGATCTGGTTGAGCTTGATCAGGATCGCGTTGCAGGCGCGCTCCTCGATGGCGCGCTCGAGCCGCGCGACGTTGGTGACGAGGAGGTCGTCGCCGACGAGCTGCACGGAGCCGCCGAGACGCTTCGTGAGCGCCCCCCAGCCCCCCCAGTCATCCTCCGCGAGCCCGTCCTCGATCGAGACCACCGGGTAGCGCGCGGCCCAGTCCGCCCACAGGTCGATCATCCCTTCGCTGGCGAGCGTCTGCTTGCCGATGCGGAGGCGGTACTTGCCGTCCTCGAAGAGCTCCGTGGTCGCGGGGTCGAGCGCGATCGTCACCTGGCTGCCCGGCTTGTAGCCCGCCTTCTCGATCGCCTTCATGACGCACTCGAGCGCCTCCTCGTCCGACTTGACCGAGGGCGCGAATCCCCCCTCGTCGCCGACCTGGGTGCCGTAGCCCTTCGCCTTCAGCACGCCCTTGAGCGCGTGGTAGATCTCGGTGCCCCAGCGGAGCCCCTCGGTAAAGCTCGGCGCACCCGACGGCATGACCATGAACTCCTGGAAGTTCGTGGACTGCCAGCCCGTGTGGGCGCCGCCGTTGAGGATGTTCATCATCGGAACGGGCATCACGCGCGCGTCCGCGGCGAGGTGGGCGTAGAGCGGCTTTCTCGCGGCCGCCGCGTCCGCCTTCGCGTAGGCGAGCGAGACGCCGAGGATCGCGTTCGCGCCGAGGCGCCCCTTGTTGGGGGTGCCGTCCAGCTCGCAGAGCGCGCCGTCGAGCGCCGACTGCCCCTCGAACGCGCGGCCGACGAGCGCGTTCGCGATGTCGCCGTTCACGTGGCCGACGGCCTTCTTGACGCCCTTCCCGCCGTAACGGTTGCCGCCGTCGCGGAGCTCGAGCGCCTCGTGCGAGCCCGTCGACGCGCCGGAGGGGACCATCGCGGCGCCCTTGAACCCGCCCTCGAGCTCGACGTCCGCCTCGACCGTCGGGTTGCCGCGCGAATCGAGAACCTCGCGCGCCTTCAACGCCGTGATCTTCCGCATACCCGCCCTCCTTACTATTCGGTTGTGAATCCTCTGCGCCGCCGACGTACGGCTGTTAGCCTCTTCGCCGAATGCGGATTCCGTTGACGCCCCATGGCGTGCGCGAGATGCTCCTCTTCGGCGGCGGGGCGCTGCTCCTGGCCCTCGGGGCGTTTCTCCTGCACCCGTTGGCGGCCGTTCCGTTCGTCGCCCTCGCCGTCTTCGTATTGTCCTTCTTCCGCGATCCGGAGCGCAAGCCGCCGCCCGGGGAGGAGATCGCGGTCTCCCCGGCCGACGGGACCGTGGCCGACATCGGGGAGGTGGACGAGCCCCATTTCCTCGGGGGCAAGGCGCTGCGGATCGGGATCTTCCTCTCGGTCTTCAACGTGCACGTGAACCGCGTGCCGCTTTCCGGCAAAGTGCGGCTTACAAAGCACGAGCCGGGTCTCTTCCTCGACGCGAGGGATCCCCGCTGCAAGGACAGGAACGAGTGGAATCTCGTGGGAGTCGAGGGGGTCCGGGGGCCGTTCGCCGTCCGTCAGGTGACCGGCCTCGTGGCGCGGCGGATCGTCTGCCCCCTGAAGGAGGGCGACGATGTGGCCCGCGGGCAGCGCATGGGTATGATCAAGTTCGGCAGCCGCACCGAGCTGCTCGTCCCGGCGGGGGCCAAGGTCAAGGTCGAGACCGCCGTCGGGCGAAAGGTGAAGGGCGGCGAGACCGTCCTCCTGCGTTACGGGTCATGAGACGCGTCAGCATCCTCCCCACCCTGGTCACCGCGGCGAACGGGTTCTGCGGGCTGCTCGCCATCTACAAGACCCAGGACGGCAAGGTCCACGCGGCCGCCTTCATGATCATGCTGGCGATGGTCTTCGACGTGCTCGACGGCCTCGTGGCGCGGAAGGCGGGGATCACGAGCCGGTTCGGCGCCTACCTCGACTCGCTCTCCGACGCGGTCAGCTTCGGCGTGGCGCCGGCCTTTCTCGTGAAGGTCGTGGTGGAGGGGAGCGGCATCACCCTCTACAACCCGAAGGTGCTCACGGGGTTCACCGCGATCTTCACGATCTGCGCGCTCTTCCGCCTCGCGCGCTACAACGTCGAGCACACCCCGAGCGAGGGGCGGCGCGCGGACGGCCGCGCGGTGGCGACCTTCGCCGGGATGCCGACGCCCGGCGCCGCGGGCGTCCTCGCGTCGCTCGTCTACCTCTACGCCGACCCGAAGCGCCTCTTCGACCTCCAGCCCGTCTGCTACGTGCTGCCGGCCCTCTGCCCGATCCTCGGCTACCTCATGGTGAGCCGCGTGCCCTACATCCACGCGGGCACGCGCTTCCTCCGGGTCCGGCGCGACCTCGCGTACCTGGTCGTGGTCGTCGTCGTGATCATCGCGGGCGTGTTCTTCACCGAGGAGGTCGCGGCGATCGCGTTCGTCGGCTACCTGCTCTCCGGCGCCATCATGTTCGTCCGGCGAAGGCTCCGGGGCGAGCCTCCCGACGAGTCTCCTGAGGAGATGGCGACCGAGACCCCGCACGACGATCTCCCGGAAGGGCTGTGACCCGGGCGGCCTTCGGCCTCGGCAGCAACCTCGGCGACCGCAGGGCCCACCTCGAAGCGGCGGTCCGCGGGCTCGCTGCCGCTGGGCAGGTGCTCCTCGTCTCCTCGTTCCGCGAGACCGAGCCGGTCGGCGGGCCGCCGCAGCCGCGTTACCTGAACGCGGCCGTGACCGTCAGGACCGGGCGCACGCCGCGGGAGCTTCTCGCGCTCGCGCAGGAGCTCGAGCGCGGCGCGGGCAGGACGAGGGGGGTTCGTTGGGGGCCGCGCACGCTCGACGTCGACCTCCTCCTGTACGGGGAACAGCGCATCGGGGAGCCCGACCTCGTGGTCCCGCACCCGCGGCTTCCCGAGCGCCGGTTCGTCCTCGAACCCCTGGCGGAGATCGCGCTAGACTGGCCGGTCCCCGGCACCGGACGGACGGTCGGGGAGCTGCTTGAGGACCTTCAGGACCATCCCTGAGCTTCGCGTCGCGCTGGCGGGCGCGCCGCGGCCCGTGGGCTTCGTCCCCACGATGGGGGCGCTCCACGAGGGCCACGCCGAGCTGGTGCGCCGGTGCCGCGCGGCGTGCCCGACCGTGGTCGCGAGCGTGTTCGTGAACCCGATGCAGTTCGGGCCGAACGAGGACCTCGCGAGGTACCCCCGCGACCTCCCGAAGGACGAGCGCCTGCTCGAGCGCGAGGGCTGCCAGGTCCTCTTCGCGCCGGCGGCCGCCGAGCTCTACCCGGAGGGCTTCTCGACCGGCATCGACGTCGGCCCGCTCGCGACCGTCTACGAGGGCGCGGTCCGCCCCGGCCACTTCGCCGGCGTGTGCGTCGTGGTGTCAAAACTCTTCCACATCGTGAAGCCCGACGCCGCCTTCTTCGGGCGGAAGGACGCGCAGCAGCTCGCCGTGATCCGTAAATTAATACGGGATCTGGACCTCGCGGTCGCGATCGAGCCCGTGGACACCGTCCGCGCGCCGGACGGCCTCGCGCTCTCGAGCCGGAACGCCTACCTCTCGCCCGCGGAGCGCGAAGAGGCGCGCGGGATCTCCAGGGGCCTCTTCCGGGCGCGGGCGCTCTTCGCGCAGGGCGAGCGCGCGGCGTCGCGCCTCGTCGCGGCGGCGCGGGACCCGGCGCTCGCGTACGACTACCTCGCGGCGGTCGACCCCGACACCTTCGGGGACCCCGCCCCCGGAGCCCCCCTTCTTCTCGTCGCGGCGGCGCGCGTCGGCCGGACGCGGCTGCTCGACAACATCCTCCTCGGATGATCGTCGCCAAAGCGAAGCTCAACCTCTTCCTCGAGGTTCTCGGGCGCCGCCCCGACGGCTACCACGAGATCGACTCGGTCTTCGCGGAGATCGACCTCTTCGACACGCTGACGATCGAGCCGGCGGAGGCGCTCTCGATCGAGGTCCTTGGGCGGCCCGCGCCCCCGGGGCCCGAGAACCTTGCGTGGAGGGCCGCCGAGGCGCTGGGCGAGAGGGTCCGGATCCGGCTCCACAAACGGATCCCGATCGGGGGGGGGCTGGGGGGCGGGTCGAGCGACGCCGCCGCCGTGCTCCGGGCGCTCGGGGCCGGGATCCCGAAGGACCGGCTCCACGCGATCGCGCGGTCGCTCGGGTCCGACGTCGCCTTCTTCCTCTCGGGGGGCACGGCCCGGTGCCGGGGGGTGGGGGACCTCGTGGAGCCGCTCCGCGGGCCGAGGGGGCGCCGCTTCCTGCTTCTGGTGCCGGAACTGCACATGGCCACGGCGGCGGTCTACGGCGCTGCCGGACCCCTGTTGACCGGCCCCCGGCGAAACGCTACCGTTTTTACCCGGAGGTATCTCGGCAAGGGAAAGGCCCCCTACTTCAACCGTTTGCAGGGGGCGGCCGAAGGTCTCGAGCCGCGCCTCCGCGCAGTGCGGGAGAAGGGGGAACGGATGTTCTCGAGGATGTTCACGATGACCGGGTCGGGCTCGGCGTATTTCGCGCCGCTCGAGGGCGGCGTGGACGCGCCGGCCGTGGGATTCGAGGCGGGCGGCGTGCGCGTCGAGGCGATGACGGTCGCGACCAGCTAGGCAACCCGTGGAGCTCACCGAAGTCCGCATCAAGCTGCTGCCCGTCCGGCAGGGCCACGAGGACCGCCTGCGGGCGTTCTGCACGGTGACGTTCGAGAACGCCTTCGTCGTCCGCGACCTGAAGATCATCGAGGGGCAGAACGGCTATTTCATCGCGATGCCCTCGAGGAAGCTCACGATGCGGTGTCCGCGGTGCAGCGGCAAGAACCACCTGCGCGCGCGCTACTGCAACGAGTGCGGCAGCCACCTGAAGCCGCGGCCCGTCACCGAGGAGAACCGCCTCCGCTTCCACGCCGACATCGCGCACCCGATCAACGCGAAGACGCGCGGGCTGATGGAGAAGCGGATCCTCGAGGCGTACGAGCAGGAGGTCGAGCGGAGCAAGCAGCCCGGCTACGAGCCCGCCCCGTACCCCGACATGGACTACGACGAGCCGGCCGAGGATGCGGCGCAGGCGTAGCCCTTGCGGCGCTTCGTCGTAGAGACGCTTCTCGACCCGCTGCAGCAGACCGACCCCCGCGTGGACGCGGTCGAGCTGCGCCTGGACCTCCACCCGGACGCCGACGTGCGCGAGGTCCGCCGCCGCCACGGGAAGCCCGTGATCGCGACGGTCCGCCGCGTTGCGGACGGCGGCCGCTTCGCCGGGTCCGAGGAGGAGCGGCGCCGCCTCTTCGCCCGCGCCGGGGCCGCGGACTGGGTCGACGTGGAGGTCGACGCCCTTCCCTCGGTCGCGCCCCCGGGCCCCCACCGGATCACGAGCTTCCACGACGTCCGGGGCATGCCCGAGGACCTCGACGCGGTCTTCGAGCGCTGCCTGCTCCGCGGCGGCGACCTCGTGAAGATCGCGGTGACGCCGGGGAGCGCGGTCGAGGCCTTCCGGCTCCTCGACCTCCCAGCCGGCGCCATCGGCATGGGGCCCTTCGGCACGTTCACCCGCGTGCTCGCCCCGCTCACCTACTGCGCGCGCGAGCCGCTGGCCCCGGGCATGCCGACGCCGGAAGACCTCTTCGACGTCTTCCGCATCCGCCGCCACGGCCCCGCGCCGGCGCTCTACGGCGTCGTCGGGGACCCGATCGAGCACTCGCGGAGCCCGCACCTTTTCAACGCGGCGTTCGAGCGCGACGGGGTCGATGCCCTCTACCTGCGCTTCCGCGTCGCCGACCTCGCGGCGTTCTGGCCGGTCTTCCTCGCGCACGGCGGCCGCGGGCTCTCGGTGACCGCGCCGTTGAAGGTCCAGGCGGCGCGGCTCGCGACGGCGCCGTCCGAGGAGGTGAGGGCGTGCGGCTCCGCGAACACGCTCCTCGCCGACGGGCGGGCGTACAGCACCGACTATCGTGCGCTTCTCGCGCTCATCCCGGGGGGCCTCGGGGGCGCGGTCGTGATGGGGGCCGGGGGCGCGGCCCGGGCAGCGCTCCTCGCGCTCCGGCGGCGCGGCTACGATCCGGCCGTCTGGTGCCGCCGCCCCGAGGAGGCGAAAGCGCTTGGCGCGGCGCACGCCCCCTCCCCGGACCCCTTCCCCTTGGTGATCAACACGACGCCGGTCGACCCGCCGGACGCCGAGCACGTCATCGACCTCCGGTACGGCCAGGGCATCCGTCCCCCGAAGCGGGGTGTCGGCGGACTCGCGTTCCTCGAGGCGCAGGCGGCGCACCAGCGCAGGATCTTCCTCGGCCATGAGGGCTAGGGTCGTGCTCGTCGGCGCGCGGGGGGCCGGGAAGTCTTCGGTCGGCCCCGTCCTCGCGGCGCGGCTCGGTGTCTCGTTCGTGGACACGGACCGGCTGGTGGAGGAGCAGGCGGGGCGTCCGCTCGGGGAGGTCTGGGCGGCGGGGGAGTTCCGGGAGCGGGAGGCGCGCGCCCTCGAGCAGGCGCTGGCGACGCCCTCGGCGGTCGTGGCGGCGGGCGGCGGCGCCGTGCTCTGGGCGGGCTTCGCGGCCGCCGTGAAGGGGTGGACGGTCGTCTGGCTCGACGCGGCGCCGGAGGTGCTGGCCGGGCGGATCCGGAAGGACCCGCGGGAGCGGCCGTCGCTCACCGGTCGGCCGGCGGCGGAGGAGATCGGCGAGGTCGCGAGATCGCGCGCGCACCTTTACGCGGCGGTGGCCTCGGCGCGCGTCGCCACCGACCGTCTCGCGGTGGACGCGGTCGCGGAGGAAATCGAGCGCGTCGTGCACGCGACCACGCGTGGGAAAGCCGATTAAGATGTCGAAGCCTCGGTCATGCGCACGGTCCTCGCCGCTCTCCTCCTCACCGCCGTCTGCGCGGCACAGGGCATCGAGGACTGGATCGACACGGCGCTCGACGAGCGCACGCCGCCCGAGCAGCGCGTCGACGCGCTGAAGAAGGTCGAGCAGACGAAGGAGGGGCTCGACAAGCTCGCGGAGAAGGGCCTCGATCCCGCCCGCGACCCCGAGGTCGTGCACGCGGTCGTGTCCACGCTCCTGAGGGCGCAGGACTACAAGCCCTACGTCGAGCGCATCTGCCGGCTGCTCGTCGCCGACCAGCACCGCAGCAAGGTGCTCTTCCGCATCCAGAGGCTCTGGGAGGACGATCGCGGCGTCCCGCTCCTCGACGCATGCATCGCGATGGCGGGCGGGGTGCCCGACGCGGAGGGGCGCGCCGCGGCGCTGATCGCGCTCAGCAAGATCCCGCGCCGGAAGGCGGCGGAGGCGATCGTCAAGGTCGGCCTGGAGTCGAACGACGAGCCGGTGAGGAGGGTTGCGCGCGAGTACGTCGCGCGCTGGTTCGGCGTCGCGACGCTCCGGGAGGCCGCGGACTACCTTGCGGCACGCCCGCGCGACTCCTTCCAGGATCTCGTGGAGGAGCGGATCGACGGCCTCATCGAGAAGGAGAAGGAGTACGAGCAGTTCCGGCGCGTCTCCCTCGAGAACGCGACCCTCCCGGAGGCGCTGGCCGAGCTCGAGAAGGGCGGCGCCTACCGCGCCTACGCGGCGCGCCGGATCGAGAAGCTCGCCGCGCAAAACGGGATCCAGGACCCGTCCGAGTTCGCGCGCCGGGTCTTCCAGGGGGTGGCGGACGAGACTCTCCGGGACCCGCCCGACCCCAACGTGCTCGTCCCCCTCCTCAAGGCGCTCCAGAAGTACGCGGGCGAGCTGAGCCGCACGAAGAAGCCCGAGGAGGTGCGCGAGGCGATCGCCCGGGTGGCGAAGCTGCCCGGGAGCGGACAGATGCACCAGGACCTCGGGTCCGCCGCGGTCGGGCTCCTCGGGGTCGTCGACGACGAGGGCATCACGCTCCACGCGTTCGCCGAGGGTTTCCCCTCGGTCGAGGTGAAGAAGCAGGCGATCCAGCAGCTCGGCCAGCTCGCGCAGAAGTACCCGAAGCGCAGCAACTTCGTGAGCATCAAGCTCGCGACGCTGCTCAAGGGCGCGGAGAACGTCCCCCCGATCCGGGCGCAGATCCTCAACCTGCTCACCCAGCCGTACGTCACGGTCGCGACCGACCCCGTCGACGTCGCGGCCGTCGTCGCCGGCTATCTCGAGAAGGGTGCGAACCCCGAGTTGACCGAGCCCGAGATGCGGGACTGCGCCAAGGTGATCGGCAAGCGACGCACGGACGACGCGAGGAAGGTGCTCCTCGCGCTCGCGAAGACGCACCCGAAGCCCGAGGTGCGCCAGGTCGCCATCGAGGAGGGCCTGCTCCCCTGGGCGCGCGAGGACGAGACCCTCCACGCCGAGCTGGTCGGCCTCGTGGTCGACAAGGACCAGCCGCTCAACGTGCGCAAGGTCGTGATCGAGGCGCTGGGCAAGCGGGGGGGGCGCCGGTCCGCGCTGACGCTCGAGCAGCTCTCGCAGGCGAAGGACCTCGATCCGGTGCTCAAGGACGCGATCAAGGAGGCGAAGCTGGTGCTCCTCGGCCGCCTCGCGGCCACGAAGAGCGCGTCGGCCGACGCGCCGGAGCGGCTCGACCTGGAGGCGGCGTGCCAGATCCTCGAGCGGGAGAGCGGCGGGGATCCGGAGCGCCTCGAGCCGCTCGCGGGCACCCTCGTGAAGGGCTGCGCCGACGCGAAGATCCCCGCCGGCACCGCCCGGTACCGGTACGCGACGCTCTACGCGCGGCTGCCGGAGGACAAGCGGAAGGAACCGGTGCTCCTCCAGCGCTACAAGGACGCGGCGGAGAACGCCGCCTTCGACAACCTGCCGGCCGACCTGCGCGAGAAGCTCCTGCTCGACTACCGCGAGCTGCTCAGGAGGGACAAGGCGGACACCGATCGGGCGCGCCGCGCCATGGAGTGCAGTCGCGACCTCGCGAAGCTCGCCCTCGAGGCGCAGGCCAACGAGAAGGCGGCCGGCTTCTGGCTGGACGCCGCGGCGGCGGCGGCGAACCTCAACGACGCCGCGCAGGCGCTCAAGTTCCTCGACCAGGCGAAGGCGACCGGCGGCCTCGTCGGGGACCTCGTGGCGCGCGAGCAGGACCTGCGCACGAAGGTGACGAAGGGCTAGGCGTCGGCCCCCGGAGCCCCCTCGCATCCCGGCGCGCCGGCGCGCGGCTCGCCGCGGCGGTCGAACCGGAAGACGAGCCGCATCCCGAAGGGGACCCAGAGCATCGCGACCAGAACGCCGGCGACCACGTCGATCATGTAGTGGTAGCGGTGCGCGAGCGTCGCGAGGATGAGGCCGGCGACGAGCGGCGTAGAGAACGCGGCGGCGCGGCGGCTCTCGCGCCAGAGGATCGCGAGGCAGACGAGGCTCACCGCCGTGTGCCCGGACGGGAACGCGTTCAGCCGGATGTAGTCGAGCCAGTCGATCACGCGGTAGAGCGCGGCCGCGACGTCCCCGAGGGGCAGCGGCGTCTCGTAGGCGACGTGCGCGCGCGGGCCGTACGCGGGCACGAGGTAGTACCCGACGTAGGTCGTGAAGAAGCAGCCGACGATCGTCGCGGCGTAGGAGAGGAAGTCCGCGTACCGCCGCTGCCGCAGCACGAGCACGGTGAGCAGGACGGGCAGGAAGAAGTAGCTCGAGTAGCAGATCTCGAGGACCAGCGTCGTCCACGGGTTCAGGAAGGGCTCGAGCCAGCGCGTGGGGTCGGAGCCGAAGAGCCGCACGTCGAGGACGGCGAGCGCCGGGTCCATCACGACGCCGCCGCGGACGTGCTTGATGATGAGGCCCATCGCCTGGAAGATCGCGAGCACGAACGCGAAGAGGTAGACGATGAAGGCGGTCCGGAGCCGGGGGCGGTGCGCGGCGCCCCATCGGAGGAGCGCGTAGACGGCGAGCAGGGCGACGTGGCCGGCGATCACGAACGGGGCGCCGGGGACCTCGGAGAGGTTGAGCAGGACGACGAGGATGGTGGCGCCGACGAAGCCGGAGGCGATCACGTCGAGTGCGAGCCAGCGTCGCGGCAGGGTGGGGGAGGGGGCCGGGGGGAGGGGGGCCACGCGCGCAAGAGCATAAGGCAGGTGGCGAAGCGTGCCGGCGCGGCGCGGCGGCGCGGCGGCGACGGTTGCGGCGAACGTGGCGGGACGTGCGCCGAGCGTTAGACTGTCCGGCTCCCCATGGTGGGGTAGCTCAGCTGGTTTAGAGCACCGGATTCATAACCCGGAGGTCGACGGTTCGAGTCCGTCTCCCACTACCATTTCCGCGCCTGGCCGCCGGGTCCTTGCGGCTCGGCGGCTCGGGGCGCCGCTACCACCAGCGCTCTTGGCCGACACGGAGGATCGCGGGCGCCGACCGCACCGTCACGGTCGCGGCCGCGCCGTGGCGACAGCTCAGATAGCGCTGCAGCTGCTGGAGCGCGGCGCGCTGGTCGTCCGCGACGCTCAGGAACTGGATGCCAAGGCTCGCGTCCCCGCCTTCCGTTTCGCAGTGCTGGACGACGCCCAGGAGCACGATAGCCTCCCGCGCGTCCTCCAGGAACACGCCCGCGTAGAGCTGGCTGCCCGGAGTGAACGCGCAGGGCGAGACGATGCGCATCCCGTCCGAGGAGATGTCGGTGAGCCGCGCCTGGTGGAAGCCGCCGCCTCCCGTCTCGGTGATGCACAAGGCGTTCGCGTCGTCGGCGAAGCGAGGATGGCGCCGCCGGTCGCGGGCCCTCTGGCTGCCCGTTTCCGATTCCACGTCCCGTCTCCTTCGGTGTTCCCGGTCGGAACCTATCCCAGCACCGGCTTCGGTCAAACACGGGGACCCGGGCGGGGGAAGGCGGCCGGCAAGCCGGAGCACTCCGGGCAGGAGTGGTGAGGTAGGGGGGCGCGGGGGCGGGCCGCGCAGGATGCCCGCGGTTCGTCGGAGGCCCGGAAGCTGTCCCTCGCGTTAGGTAGTTTGTTAGGTATGGTCATGGTCGGAAGGACTTCGAGCGCCGGCCGCCTCGGCGGTCCGTGCGGGCGCGGGCGTCATCGGCGGAAGATGTTCGCACACGGCCCGGCGGACGCGCCGACGGGCCGGGAAGGGGGGTGACCCGGGGATCCAGCGACAGATCGCCTGACATCGGGGCGTCCTCTCCCCCGCGCCCCCTCACCTCGGGCACGGCCATCGGCGCCTGCTCGGCAGTCCGCGCCCGGCTCCGTACCCAGCCTACTTGGGCCACCCGGCGTTCGCGAAGCGACCGCCCTTCGTGATCACTGGGCCGTCCACGCGCACGATGCCGCCCTTCCGCAGGTCGCAGACCATGTCCCAGTGGAGCCCGGACTTGTTCCTGCCCCCGCTCTCGGGATACGCCGCGCCGAGCGCCGCGTGGAAGGTGCCGCCGATCTTCTCGTCGAAGAGCGTGTTCTTCGAGTACTCCCGGATCGAGTAGTTCGTGCCCAGCGCGAGCTCGCCGAGCACGCGCGCGCCCTTGTCCTGGTCGAGCATCCGCACGAGGAACTCCTCGTTGTGCGTCGCGGAGCAGTCGACGACCCTGCCGGCCTTGAACCGCAGCGTGATGTCGCGAACCTCACGGCCGCCGTGCACCGCCGGGAACGAGTACTTCACCACGCCCTCGGTCGCATCCCCGATCGGGCCGGTGAAGACCTCGCCGTCCGGGAAGTTGTTCTTGCCGTCGCAGTTGATCCACGTGCGGCCCTTGATGCCGAAGCGGATGTCGGTCCCCTGCGGGGTCGTGATGTGCATCTCGCGCCCCTTCGCGAGCCGGTCCGCGAGCCGCTGCTGCGAGAGGCCGAGCTTCTTCCACGCGGCCACCGGGTCCTTCTGGTCGAGCTTCCCGGCCCGATAGACGAACTCCTCGTAGTCGAGGATGCCCATCTCCGCGTCCTGCGCGGCGGCGTCGTTCGGGAGCAGCGTCCCGACCCAGCGCAGCTTCTTCGGGTCCTTCTCCGGGAGCCCGCCGCGGCGCATCTGCTCCTCCATGAGCGGCTTCATGGTCCGGCTGATGGTCGCCTGCTTCGCCGGGTCGGTGCGGGAGAGCGCCTTCGTGTTCGAAGCGGCCCAGATCCCGACCGTGACGTTCGCCTCGCGGAGGACCGCCGGGTCGATCGGGTTCAAGCTCTCGAGGTGCTCCTTCTTCGCGTGGCGGAAGAAGAGCTCGCCCAACGTGTCGGGCACGAGCCGCACCCACGGCAGCCCCCCGGCCTCGAGGACCTCGCGGTAGACCTCGGCGGCGAGCGGGGCCGCCACGGTGGAGCCGCGGATCACGACCACGTCCTTCGGGCGGACGGCGGTCGAGTAGCGGACGAGTACCTGGGCGAGCTTGCGGATGCGCGGATCCATAGGCGCAGAAGTGTAGCCGCTACCGCTGGAGGGCGCGCGGGAACGGCAGGTCGAGGAGCGAGGCCGCCGCGAGCGCCGCAACCTCGGGTTGCGGGGAGCTCATGGCGGGCAGGAAGACGGCCGCCGGGTCGTCCAGCTTCTCCGCCAGCGCCCCCGCGTAGACGGCGAACGGGCCGCCCCCGTCGATCCCGCGGCGGACCAGGGGGGCGCCCCGCGCCGGGTCGAGACGCATGAGCGCCTCCATCGAGAAGATGCGGAGGGCGGCGACGGTGCCGTCGAACGCACCCTCGAGGAGGTCCAGGAGCGGCGCGATCTTCTCCTGCGGCGCCTTCTCCCGCTGGAGCCGGGCCACGCGGTGGGCCACCGCCAGGTAGTAGATCTCCTGGTCCAGCTCGTGGAGCTCCTTGTAGCGGCTCGAGAGCGGGTCCATGGCCGAGAAGTCGTCGAGCCCCGTCCAGAGGCGCGCGATCCGCACGGTGTCGGCGTGCGGCGCGTAGATGCTCCGCTCGCGCTCGCCCTTCGCTGCCGCGAGGAGGCGGATCTCCTCCTGCTCGCCCCGGTCCGCGAGGAGCGCCGTGCCCAGGATGGACGCGCGGCCGACGTCGGACGCTCCCTCGCTCGTGAGCCTCCGCACGTGCTCCCGCATCTCGCGGATCGCGTCGCGGACCGCGGGCAGGTGGCGTTCGAGGAGATCGCCGCCCACGCCGAAGAGCGCGTTGTACTCGAGCAGCGTCACGCCGGCCTCGACGCGCGCCGCGAGGTCGCCGTTCTCGACATAGTGCGCGACGAGCGGCGCGACGATCGGCCAGCCGGGGTGGTACCGGCGGGCGAACGGGAAGAACTCGAGGTAGAAGTTCCCCTGATTCGTGATCGAGAGGAGCGTCTCCGGTCCCTTCGGGTCGCCGCGCGCCCCGACGAAGATCGCGGTCGCCGCACACGCGTAGAACCCGGCCTGGTTGTACCAGTCGACCCGGAGCCGCCCGTCCACCCAGCGGCGCGCGACCTGCTGCAGGAGCGTGCCGTCGGGATCGAGCCGATGCCGTTCCCTGAGATACGTGTCGGCCGCGGCACGGACCTTCTCCGGGATGCCGGGCTGCCCGAGCCCCACGGACCCGATCGCGAGCGTGGTCCGGAAGAGGCCCCGCATCGCCTCGAGGTCCTGAGGCTTCTCCCTGACCAGGTCCTCGTATCCCCCGAGGGCGACGCCCAACTGCCCCGCCTCGAAGGGCCCGGCCGCCCGGCTGGCCGCATCCGGCGTGACGAAGCGGGTGGTGGGGAGGGCCGCCTCCCGCCGGGTGTAGTGTCTCGTGGCGAAGAACAGGGAACCCAAGAGGGTGGCGACGGCAAGCAGCATCAGGGGCCGCATCCGTGAGAGGGTAACACCGCCGCTCAAGCCGGCGGGGGTGCCCGGCCGATGGTCGGGAGACGAGGTGATCCCATGAAGCGCGTCATCCTTCCGGTGCTCGGTCTCGCCCTCCTGCTGTCCCTTCCCGCGTTGTCGCAGGACGAGGGGGGGCCGACCCTCGACGAGAAGGTCGAGGCGCTCACCAAGAAGGTCGAGGAGCAGGATGCGGCCCTGAAGCAGCTCCAGACCTACGTCGACAACCAGAAGGCCCAGGCGAAGAGGCTCGGGAAGAGCCTCGCCAGCGCCGAGGACCAGGGCTTCCTCCTCCCCGCGCCGAACAACGAGGCGAAGGAGAGCCTGCTCAAGGGGCTCCAGGAGTACGCGGGCGTCGCGGCCGGCGGTGCGCCGGCGCCCAAGAAGGACTCGGACGAAGAGTAGCCAACCGCGGGATTCCGGTGTAAATCCCGGAGTCCGTGGAAGAAGACCTTCGCGAGCTCCGCATCGGGAAGCTCGACCGCCTCCGAGCGGCGGGCATCCCGACCAACCCCGAGCGGTTCGAGCGCACCCACGCGCTCGCCGAGGCCCTTTCGCTCCCCGAGGGGACGGGGGGGCTCCGCCTCGCGGGCCGGCTGATCGCGGTCCGCACGTTCGGGAAGCTCACGTTCGCGCACCTCCAGGACCGGAGCGGCCGCCTGCAGATCGCGCTCAAGCGCCAGGATCTCCCTCCGGAGGTCTGGCAGGCCTTCCACGAGCTCTACGACCGCGGCGACTTCGTCGGGGCGGAGGGGGCCATCTTCCGCACGCAGACCGGCGAGATCACGCTCGCGGTGGAGAAGCTCCACTTCCTCGGGAAGGCGCTCCTGCCGCTCCCGGAGAAGTGGCACGGCCTGAAGGACACGGAGCTCCGCCAGCGCCGCCGGTACCTGGATCTCCTCACGAGCGACGAGACGCGCGAACGCTTCCGGATGCGCACGAGGGTCCTCCGCACGCTCCGCTCCTTCCTCGACACGCACGGGTTCGAGGAGGTCGAGACGCCCGTCCTCCAGACGGTCCCGTCCGGCGCCTCCGCCCGCCCCTTCGTCACGCACCACAACGCGCTCGACCTCGACGTCTACCTCTCGATCTCGCCCGAGACCTGGCTCAAGCGCCTGGTGGTGGGGGGCTACGAGAAGGTCTACGAGATCGCGCGCTGCTTCCGCAACGAGGGGATGGACCCGAGCCACCTCCAGGACTTCACGATGCTCGAGTTCTACGTGGCGTACTGGAGCTACGAGGACAACATGCGCTTCACCGAGAAGCTCATGCGGCATCTCCTCCGCGAGGTCCTCGGCAAGGACAAGCTCGACTGGCGGGGCCGCGTGATCGACTTCTCGGGCGAATGGCCGCGCGTCGACATGGGCACGCTCCTGCGCGAGCGCACGGGCATCGACATCGCCAGGTGCCCGACCGCGGACGAGCTGCGCGGCGCGATCGCCGCGAAGGGCATCAAGCTCGAGCGCATCGACCTCGGCCGCGGCGCGCTCATCGACGCGCTCTACAAGGCGACGGTGCGCGACGAGCTCATCCAGCCCTGCTTCCTCACCGGAATCCCCTCCGACATCCTGCCGCTCGCCCGCCGCAACGACGGCGATCCCGGGCTCGCCGACTGCTTCCAGCTGCTCGTGAACGGCTGGGAGATCGTGAAGGCCTACAGCGAGCTCGTCGACCCGCTCGAGCAGCGCCGCCGCTTCGAGGAGCAGGAGAAGGAGCGCGAGCGCGGGGACGACGAGGCGATGTTCGTCGACGAGGAGTACCTCCTCGCGATGGAACACGGCATGCCGCCGATCAGCGGGTGGGGGATGGGCATCGACCGCCTCTGCGCGCTGCTCTCCGGCTCGGACAGCCTCCGCGACGTCGTCTTCTTCCCGCTCCTGCGGCCGAAGGGTGGGGGCGCGGGGGAGGGGAACACGGACGACTCCGGGGACGTCGCGGGCTTCCCGCTCTCGCGCGAGCAGGCGATGAGGCTCTTCGACGAGAACGTGAAGAGCGACTTCCTGCGGAAGCACTGCCTCGCCAGCGCGGCCGTGATGGAGGCGATCGCGGAGCGGTTCCGGAAGGACAGGGACACCTTCTGGTGCATGGGGCTGCTCCACGACCTCGACTTCGACCGCGTGAAGGAGCCGACGAAGCATACGAGGGAGACCGTCGAGATCCTCAGGGCGCACGGCGTCAGGGACGAGCGGATCCTGAAGGCGATCCTCTCGCACAACGAGGCGCTGGGCGTCGACCGGACGGCGTGGCTCGACTTCGCGCTCTCGTGCGGCGAGACGATCACGGGCCTCGTGATGGCCTCCGCGCTCGTGCTGCCCGACAAGAAGCTCCAATCGCTCGAGGGCAAGTCGGTCGTGAAGCGGATGAAGAAGAAGGACTTCGCGAAGCAGGTGAGCCGCGAGGCGATCCTCCAGTGCGAGAGGATCGGCCTCTCGATCGACGAGTTCTGCGACCTCGCGGTCGGCGCGCTCCGCCGGATCGCGCCCGAGCTCGGCCTCTGACGGGCCGCGCGCCGCGATCCCGCCGCGGCGGCGTCGCGTGGCCCCGCCGCGGGTTCCCCCCCGGCCCCCCCTCATTCCCGCTACTTGCGCGGGCGCGTGATCGAGGCCTGCTCGTCGTGCTCCTCGAGCCAGGACCCGAGCCATGACTCGCCGGATGCGATCCCGAAGTCCGCGGCGAGCGTCACGGGCGTCAGCAGGACGCGCCAGACCGCCGCCGACGCGGACGCGCCCTCCTGCTTGTACTCCGCGTAGAGGAGGCGCGACGGGATGTCCGCCGCCGCCGGTGCCGGGACCTGCGGGAGCTCGAGCGAGGCGATCCACAGGCCCGTCCACTCGCAGTCGCTCCCCTTGAACGACATGTTCCCGGCGACGACGACGTCCTCGAGGCGCATGCGGTAGCAGCTCGCCGTGCCGTCGTGCCACATGCGCGCGACCACGCGGTAGGGCCGGAGCGGCGCCAGCGAGCACGTGCGGTGCGCCTCGTCGAGCGCGTCCCGCCAGTCGCCGGGTCCGTCCACCGTGCGCCACGCGACGACGTCGGTCGGCCCGACCTCCGTGAGCATCCCCACGAGCGTGTCGATGCCGCGCCCGAGTCGCATCCGCACGTCCGGGTCGCCCACCTCGTCGAGCGAGTGGTGCTCCTCGACGTCCTCACAGCGCTCGATGCGGGAGCGGAAGTCGTCGGGCACCTTCGCGTCGATCCGCAGCAGAGCGGGATCGCGGCGCGTGCCGTGCTTCGTGCGCGTCTGCGCGAAGCTGACGGTCACCGACCCGGGCGCGAACGCGGTGCGTCCGTTGAGCACGTCGGCGGCGGCGAACGCCAGCGCGAAGGGGCGGCGCAGCAGGAGGCACGTCCGGCCCCGGCCCATCTCGATCGACATCCGCTTCGGCGCCTCGGGATCGGGCTTCCCGACCGCGAACGAGAGGCTCCTGCTCCCGGGCGCGGGCGTCGCGAGGTCGAGAGCGCACTCCGCCCGGCCGGCCGCCTTCGGGGACGGAGGGGGGTCCGGGGGCGTCGACCAGAGCGCTTTCGTGATGCACCCGGAGAGCAGCACCACGAGCGGGAGCGCCGCGCCTCGCATTGCCGCGGCGATTGTACCGGCGGGGACACGACGTGTTCCTTCGCGGCGGGACGCCGCCGCGCATGCGTTCCCTGGAGCCTCCGTCAGGCGTGCCCGATGGCGTCGTCGCCGAAGCGGTCCTTGATCCGGTCCATCGCGCGCAGGAGGTCGCGGCTCTTCTCGGTCGCGCGCGGCTCCTCGAAGAGGAGCGCCTGGCGCGGGCGCGGCCCCGACGTCAGGTCCGCGACGCCCACGCCGAGCAGGCGGACCGGACGCCCCTTCGGCCGCGTCCCCTCCAGGAGCGCCCGCGCGGTCCGGAACACCACGAGGTCGTCGTCCGTCGGCGCGTCGAGCTTCCTCTGCCGCGTGTGCGTCTCGAACGGCGGGTAGCGGAGCTTCAGCCGCACCACGCTGCCGGCGATCCCGAGGCGACGGAGCCGCCGGCCGACCGCCTCGGACAGCTCCAGCAGCACGCGCCGCAGCGCCTCCTCGCCCGCCACGTCGTCGTGGAACGTCGTCTCGTGGCTGATCGACCTCGCCTCGCGGAGGGGCTCGACCTCGCGCGGATCGAGGCCGAGCGCGAGCGCGTGGTAGTGGTCCGCGGCGGCCTCGCCGACGAGCCCCGCGAGCTTGCCGAGGGAGAGTCGCGCGACGTCGCCGATCGTGGCGATGCCGGCCTCCGCGAGGCGCTTCTGGGTCACCGGCCCCGCGCCCCAGAGCCGGCCCACCGGCAGCGGCGCGAGGAACGCGCGCTCCGTCCCGTCCGGGACGACGACGAGGGCGTCGGGCTTCCGGAGGTCGGAGGCGACCTTCGCGACGTACTTGCTCGTCGCGACGCCGACCGAGACCGTGAGCCCCGTCTCGGCGCGCACGTCCGCGCGGATGCGCGAGGCGATCGCGGCGCCGTCGCCGAACAGCGCGCGGCTCCCGGTGACGTCGAGGAACGCCTCGTCGAGCGAGAGCGGCTCGACGAGCGGCGTATACCGTTCAAAAATACGGAACACATGCTCCGAGACGCCCGCGTACACATCCATGCGCGGCGCCACGAAGATGCCGCTCGGGCAGAGCGCGCGGGCGCGGCTCCCGGGCATCGCGGACCGCACCCCGAACGTCCGCGCCTCGTAGCTCGCCGTGGCGACGACGCCGCGGCGGCCCTCGCCGCCCACGATCACCGGCTTCCCCCGGAGCGCGGGGTTGTCGCGCTGCTCGATGGCCGCGTAGAACGCGTCCATGTCGGCGTGGAGGACCTGGCGGGTCAACACCCGCGGATTCTAGGCCCCCGGACCCCCTCGTCATCGCGCCGCGAGCGCCTTGTCGATCTGGTCGTCCATGCCGAGGCCCCGCACGCGGCGCTTGAGATCCGCGACCTTCGCCGGCCGCTCGGCCTCGGGGCCGTCCACGATCCCGACCAGCTCGTGCCGCGCCGCGGCCTGCGCCTCGCGCGCGACCTCCGCCCACATGTTCGCGATCCCCCTGTCGTTGAGGCATCCGCGGTAAGGCGCGAAAAGCGCCGCCGCATCGGCGTAGCGGCCGCCGTCGAGCGCGTTCCGCTTCGGTGCCGTGCGGCGCGCGAACTCCGCGCGCGCCTTCTCCTCGTCGAGCACGAGGAGACCGTCGAACGCCGCGGCGGAGACCTCGGGGCGCGGGTCGTCGAGCGCGGCGTCGAGGAGTCTCTCCGCCTTCGGCCGGCCCCAGCGCCCGAGCGCGCGCAGGACGGCGGGGTCGCGGTCCTTGCCGCGCCGGAGCAGCGCGTCGAACGCGTCGTCCTGGCCGCGGATGAGCGGCTTCTCGTTCACCTGCACGAAGCAGACGCAGTAGTAGACGGTGGAGCTGCCGGCCGGCGGCGGCTTGCCCGTCACCGGCGGCGCGGTCGGGATGCGCGCGGCGCCGACGGCGACCTCGACGCAGTGCGGGTCCGCCGCGCAGATGCGGAACGCCGCCTCGCGCACGAAGTGCCGCTCGAAGAGCTCCTCCATCGAGTCGCCGCAGACGTTCTGGACGACGACGTGGTTCCTGACCTTGTTGCCCGTGACCCCCGGCGTGGGCGGGGCGAACGGCCGCACGGAGTCGAGGCGCGGCCACGGCCCGGCGGGACCGGCGAGGCCGCCCGGCCCCGCGCCGTCCTCCCCGAGCATCTCGAGCACCCCCTTCCCGCCGAAGCGGTGCTGGCGGCGGGAGGCCTCGGCCATGTGCTCGGCGTGCTCGCGCGCGCGCGCGGCGACGGCCTCGTTCCAGCCGACCGGCTCGCAGCCGATCGAGACGCGGAACGTGTTGAGCAGGCGCTGGAACCGCTTCTCCAGCACGTCGGTATGGATCGCGGAGGGGGTCCGGGGGCCGGCGGGCGGGGGCTCCTCGGGCTCGACCGCCGGCTTCGCGACGCCGTAGTAGATCGTGAAGCGGGCGGCGCTCCGGGTCGCGTCGTTCGTCCGGGCGATGAGCTCGAGGCGGTAGGGGCCCGGTCCCTCCTCGAAGCGGACGAGGAACTTGAACGAGGGCCCGCTGATCTCGGCCTGCTCGTTCATGTAGGTCTTGCCCGCCGGGGCGATGAGGACCAGCTCCGGCGTCTTGTACGCGCCGCGGCACGCACCCTGGAGGGTGAGCGTCTTCCCGCGCTCGACCTCGCGCGGGAACTCGTCCAGGGCGGCGACCTTGTCGTTGAAGAACTCGCCGGCGAAGGCGGCCGGCGCGACGGCGAGGACGAGGAGGAGGATCCGCATCTCCCGAGAGTGTAGCCGTGGATTCGGGCCGCCCGGCGTCGGGCCTTTCCTTTGGGGGACGCAGGGGGTACCTCTATGGGCGGATGGCGGGGCCGGAGAGGCGTTCCCAGCGTCGCGAGCGGGTCGGCTACCCGGTCCGGGTCCGCGCGGACGGCGAGGAGTTCGACGGCGTCGTGGACAACCTCGGGACGAACGGCGCGCTGATCGTGACCTCGCACCTCGAGGCGGCGCTGGACGTGGGCTCGACGGTGCATCTCGAGATCGACATGGGGAACGGCCCCGTGATCGCGGACGGGGAGGTCCTGCGCATCGAACAGGAGTTCTCCGAGGGCGACATCCGCCTCTCGTTCGCGGTGAAGTTCGCCCAGCCGATCGCGCTCGAGTAGCTGGGCTAGCCCCGTGCTAGGCTGGCGGCGGGACCGGCACGAGTTCGCGGATCCGGATCTCCGCGGGTTCCCCGGACCCCTCCCGCTTCCGCACCACGAAGGAGATGTCGAAGCGGCCTTTCAGCGCTTCCTCCGGGAAGAGGCCGAACGGCGCCGTCGCCCTTACCGAGCTCCGGTCGGTCGCCGCGTAGAACACGAGCTGGCTCTCCGTCGGGCCCAGCCGGCGCGGCTCGCCCGCCGCCCGCACGTCGAACGCGCAGAACACCGGGTCCTCGTTGCCCGCGCCGAGGGGTTCGAGCAGCGCGAGCTCCGCGGCGAGCGGGCCGGTGATCGCGTCGATCGGCAGCTCCGCGTCCACCGGCTTCGGGCCCGCAGCGGCGGCCCCCTGCGCGGCCACGGCGAGGAGGAACGCCTCGCGGAACGCGTCGAGGCACTCCGCGCGCAGCGTGAAGCCCGCAGCCTTCGCGTGGCCGCCGTGCGAGAGCAGGTGCGCGTCGCACCGCTCGAGCGCCTCGTGCAGGCGCACGGTCCCGAACGAGCGCGCCGACCCGCGACCCTGGCCGTTCTCGATCGCGACGAGCGCCGCCGGCCGGTCGAAGGTCTCCGCGACGCGCGCCGCGACGATGCCGATCACCCCCGGGTGCCAGCCCTCGCGCGCGAGCACCAGCGCCGGCGGGTCTGCTGCCATCGCGCGTTCCGCGAGCGCCATCGCCTCCTCCGCGTGCTCCCGCTCGATCCGCTGCCGCTCGCGGTTGCCCGTCTCGAGCGCATCCGCAAGGGTCTTCGCGCGGTCGGCATCGTCGCAAAGGAAGAGCTCGAGCGCCGCCTCCGCCGAGCCGATGCGGCCCGCCGCGTTGATGCGCGGCCCGATCTTGAAGCCCACGTCCCGCGCGTACACCGGGCGGCCCGCGCAGCGCGCCACCTCGAGGAGCGCGCGGATGCCGGCGTGCTTCGAGACCGCGAGCGCGCGGAGCCCGATCGAGACGAGCGCCCGGTTCTCGTCGACCAACGGCACCACGTCGGCGACCGTCCCGACTGCCGCGAGCGCGAGGAGGTCGGGCACGAGCGCCTTGAACGACGCCTGCGGCAGCCGTCCCATGCCCTCGGCAAGCGCGAGCGCGAGCTTCAGCGCGACCCCGCAGCCGGCGAGGCCGCGGAAGGGATAGGAGCTGTCCGGGCGCTTGGGGTTGAGCACGGGACATGCCGGGAGTTCGTCCGTCGCCTCGTGGTGGTCCGTCACGACGACCTCAAGGCCCGCCGCCTGCGCCTCCGCGATCTCGGCCGCCCGCGTCGTGCCGTTGTCCACGGTGACGACGAGCGTGCACCCCTCCTCGCGGAGGCGGCGCAACGCGTCGGCGCGCAGCCCGTAGCCGTCCGCGACGCGGTGGGGGATGAAGCCCTTGGCGTCGGCGCCGAGCGCCTGCAGCGCGCGGAGCAGGAGCGCCGTGCCGCACACGCCGTCCACGTCGTAGTCGCCGTAGACCGCGATCCGCCCGCCCGCGTCGATCGTCCGCGCGACGGCCGCGGTCGCCCGGTCCATGTCCTTCATGAGGAGGGGGTCGCGCAGCGTCTCGGGCCCCGGTCGGAGGAACCGGCGCGCCTCGCCCTCCTCGACGATGCCCCGCCCGGCGAGCACCTGGGCGGTCACCGGGTGCAGCCCGAGGCTCCTCCCGAGCGCGAAGGCGGCGTCGGAATCGACGGCTTTCGGCGCGAACGCGGGGGGCCGGCGCACGCTCGTCAAGCCCACGAAGTTAGCACGCCGTCTTGACACCTTCCCGCGGGGCTGGGATTGTCCCGACCGTGGGGCCCGACGAAACCCGCGTCCAGACGCTCGTCCAGCACGCTTCCCGCGGCGTGCCGCTCGGGAACCTCTCGCTCGCGGGCCTCGCGTTCCCGGCGGAGCTCCCGTCGGGGAAACCGCTCGATTTCTCGGGCGGCGACCTCCGCGGCGCCACGTTCGCGCACCTCGACTTCTCCGGGGCGCGGTTCGACGGCGCGGATCTCTCGGGGGCGTCGTTCCGGAACGTCACCCTCGCGGGCGCGCGGTTCGACGGCTGCTCGGCGCGCGGCGCGGTCTTCGGCGACGCCAACCTCGCGTACGCGAGCTTCGCGGGAGCCGACCTCCGCGGCGCGGTCATCTTCAACGCCAACATGGCGGACATCTCGCTCAAGGGGGCGGCGCTCGAGGGCGCGGAGGTGAACGCGATCCGGCTGTCGCTCAACGGCGGCACCCACGTCCTCGGCCTCAAGGAGGCGTTGCGCGCGCTGGCCGGGGAGTCCTCGTATCCCTACATCGCGGGGGTGTCGGGGGACGCGTTCTGGCTCTCCTACATCGTGAAGACGCGCGACCTCAACTGGGGCGGCTTCGCGCGCGACGCGCTGCGGCGGGGCCTCGAGAACTTCGGGTTCCTCTGCGAGCTCGTCGACGAGGTCGAGCTCGACGCGGCGTGGGAGGCGCTGCGCGCCGCGCTCGCGCAGGGAAAAACGGTCATCACGCCGCTCCACGTGTCGCCGGCGACCGTGCTGGGCACCGGGTTCGGCGGCGCGGAGTGGGTCTTCGTCACCGGGATCGACAGGGGCGACGTGCTCGTCAACTGCGTGCTCGGCGACGGGATGCGCTTCTCCCCCGAGCGCTTCAAGGCGTGCTGGTGCCAGCACCACCCGCAGGAGGAGATGGCGGACGACCTCCCGGTGATCTACGCGATGTGTGTGGTCGGGCCGCGCCACGGCATCCCCGCGCGCGTCGAGGTCGCGCGGCGCGGCCTCGCGGGCGCGATCGAGGTGATGTCGCTGTCGTCCACCGACCGGGTGGCCTTCGGCTTCGACGCCTACCGGCACCTCGTCGACGACCTGCAGTCGGGGCATTCCCCGCGAGGCATCCCGCCGGACGAGCAGCGCCGCTTCCTGCCGTGGCTCGGCCTCGGCGTGCTGCACCACCACGGCTCCCGCTGGGCGGTGCGGGACTTCCTCGCCGAGCTGCTGGACCGCGGCGACTACCAGGAGGGGGCGCGGGACGCGCTCGCGGAGGCGCACGACCTCTACGGCGAGGTGTGCGCGGCGCTGCAGCGGTTCCTCGAGCTGATGCCGTGGGGGTTCGACCTCGCGGACGACACGGAGCGCGCGGAGGCGATCTCGGCGTACGAGCAGCATCGCCGCGAGGGGACCGGGCTGCTCGAGACCGCCGCGGCGCGGGAGCGCGACGCGCTCGTCCGCTTCCGCGCGGTGGCGGCCCCAGGCTAGTGGCGAGGGGATGCAGGGGGGCCCGGGGGGCAGCTCTCTCGCCCGTTCCCTAGCCCAGGGCTAGGGTCTCCGCCGGGTCCCTTCCCGCGGCTCCCCGCTTCTGCGGTCTTCCCGGCCGTATGCCGATAGGCAAGGAGGTGCGGCGGCTGGGCCTCCTCCTTCTCCTCGCGTCCCTCGCGGTCGCCGGCGATGCGGTCCACCTCGCCAACGGCCGCGTGCTCCGCGGCACGGTCCTCGAGGAGAACGACGACGAGGTCGTGATCGACATGGGCGCGGGCAAGCTCAGGATCCCGCGCGCGCAGGTGAAGCTCGTCGAGCGCGGCGCCGCCCCCGAAGCCCCCCAGCACACCCTCACGAAGAGGGACGAGTGGTTCCTCGTGCTCCACCGCGGCAAGGTGATCGGCTGGCAGCACGTGGTCGAGACCCTGCGCGGCGCGCGGCGCCAGGTGCAGGAGGAGACCGTCTTCTTCAAGCCCGGCGGCGGCGACGACGTGAGCACGCGGCGCGTGGAGACCGAGGACGCGGGCGGGCCCGCGGAGTTCCTGCTCTTCGAGGCGTATTCCGGCGACGCGGAGGTCACGAGCGGGGCCGTGCGCGGCGGCAAGGCGTACGTGCGCGTGAGCCGCGGCGGGACCGTCGACAACCTCGTCGTGGACCTCCCCGAGGGATGCGCGCTCGCGCTGCCCGCGTGGGGCCGCTTCCTCGAGGAGGCGAAGCCGAGCGAGCGGCGCGCGATGAAGGTCTTCGACGTGCGGCAGCTGAAGGTCGTCGACCTCGTGCTCCTGCGCGACGAGGACGACGCGGCGGCGTCGGACAGGAAGCCGTGCCGCGCGGTGACGCTCGCGAGCGCCGTGCGGAACGAGCGCGCGCTCTACCGGCCGGGCGAGGGGGCGCTCGAGGTGGAGCTGAACGGGCCGACGCTTCTCGCGACGCGCGTGACGAAGGAGCGCGTGGACCTCGCGCGGAAGGCGAACGCCGCGCCGAAGCCGCTCTCGCTCGACGAGGCGCAGAGCTACCCGTTCGTCGAGCGGCCGAAGTCGCTCGAGACGCACCACGCGCGGGCGGGGCTGTCGTTCAAGGCGCCGGACGCGGCGTGGACGGCGGAGCCGCTCGACGCGGAGACGGGGCGCGTGCTCTGCTTCGAGAAGGTGGCGCTCTTCGCGTCGGTGGACGTGTTCAGCTCCGCGGGCGCGGTGGACGCCGACGAGGCGCTCGCGCGCGGCGAGGCGCGGCTGAAGCTCGACGCGAGGGAGGTGAAGGGGCTCGGGGAGGCGGAGGCGCTGGACGTCGGTGGCCTGCCGGCGCGCGCGCGCGTCTTCGAGGCCCGTCACCGCGGCGAGGACCTCCGCGTGCTGCTCGTGGCCGTGGCGGCGAAGGACCGCTACGTGCTGCTCGTGGGCGCGGCGCCGGCCCGCTGGTGGCGCTGGGCGGAAAGAGACATCCGCGCGCTCGCCGCCACCCTCTCGATCGTCCCCTAGAGAGGCGTATCCCATAGGCCATCGGCTGGTCGCAAACCGCTGCATGCCATGGAGTTGCGCGGTCCGGGTGCGGCATTGGGGTCCGCAGATTCGGTCACGGGCCGACAAGGACACCCCCGGCCATTCACGCGATCGCCGCCTTCGATCGCCGCCTTCGCCCAGGGTCGCGTCGAAGGCGGGCAGCCGCTCGAAGTTCGCGCGCGGATGTGTCGGCGACCGGTACCACCGCGGCGCGTTCCCCTTCCCCGCGCCCCATCCCCTCCACGCGCGAGACGGCTACCGGAACCGGCGGCGGCGCTTGCTGATCGGCGCCTCGGGCTTCTTCCCCACGGGCTTCGGCGCCGGCGCCGTGCGGCCGCTCGGCGTGCGCGTCTCCGCCCGCGCCGTCTCCCTCGCCGGCCGCGCGAACGGGATCGCCTCGTAGCCCGTCGACTTCAGGTACGCGTCGAGGTCCGTGACGACGTCCACCATCCGCTGGTAGCGGATCTCCTTCTCCTTCGCCATCATCTTCTGGATCGCGTAGTGCACGTGCGGGGAGATGTTCAACGACTTCAGCTTGTCCGACTTGAGCGACTGCATGATCTGCTTGCTCATCACCTCGAAGTCGTCGTCGCCCGAGAAGGGCACCTCGCCGACCACCATGTGGTAGAGCGTCACGCCGAGCGAGTAGATGTCGCTTCGCTCGTCCACGTCCGTGCCCTTCGCCTGCTCGGGCGAGATGTAGCCGACCGTCCCCACCGTCGTCCCCTCCGCCTCCTCGCGCGCCTGGCCGACGAGCAGGCAGAGGCCCAGGTCGATGAGCTTCGCGTTCCACGCCGTGTCGATGAGCACGTTGCCGGGCTTGATGTCCCGGTGGATGATCCCGTTCTCGTGGAGGTACTGGAGCGCGCTCGCGATCTGCCGCGTGATGTGCAGCGCGTTCGCGCCGTCGAGCCGGCCCCGCCGGTCGATCTCCTCGAGCACCGTCCCGCCGTCCACCCACTCCATCGCGACGTACCGGAAGCCGTTCACCTTCCGGACCTCGTAGCCCTTCACGATGCTCCTGTGCCCGAGCTTGCAGAGGAGCTGCGCCTCGCGGAGGAAGCGCTTCAGCGCCTTCACCATCAGCTCCTGCTCCGGGTGGAGCACCTTCACCGCGACGTCCCTCCCGGTGGGCTTGTGCACGCCGCGGTAGACGCGCGCGGAGGCGCCGTCCCCGACGAACTCCAGAAGGTCGTAGTCAGGCAGCGGCTGGAGGCGCTCGAGCGGCTCGTCGGTGAACGTCGGCGCCGCGTCCACGGGGATCAATCCCCTCTCCACGAGCAACTCGACGAGCGAGGCCACCTTCCCCTGCGTCAGCAGCTTGCCCTGCTGGGCGAGCACCGTCTGGATCTCCTCCTGGTTGAGGATGCCGCTCCGGAAGAAAAGGGAGGCGAGCTCGATGTCCCTCTTGGTGGCCATGCGGACTTGTGTGGCGGCATCCTAACAGGTTGGTGGGGCGGAAGTTACGCCGGAGTGGCAAAAAAGGCCTGCAGGGTCCCCCGGTGGGCGGAGAATAGACAGGTAGGCCAGATGCTCGTAGCCCACATCTTCCTTCCTTCAAAAATGCCCTAGATCGAACACGCGGGTGTCTGGCTGTTTCCCTCCGCGGGCGACCGCCCGGTCGCCCGCGCTTCTTTTGCCTCGCGGCGCGTAAGACCGCGCGGAGCCTAGGCTTACAATCCGGTCCCCATGTGGCGACGCGTCGTCTTCGTGTGCCTCGTCGTGACCGCGGCGCGCGCGCAGGAGTACGAGCGCCTGCTCGACGACGCGCGGAGGGAGCTCGCGGACGAGTCCGTGCCGATGGGAGTGCGGCTCGACGCGCACTACCGGAAGCTCGGGGACGCCGCGCTCGCCCACCCCGACCGGTGGGAGGCCCTCTTCGAGCGAGGCGAGAACCGCTGCCGGCGCGCCTTCTACTACCGTGCCGAGACCGAGATGTACCTCGCGCGCGAACGGGCGAGCGGCATGGGCGACGCGGCGCTGCGGCAGGAGCAGGTGGACGCGGCGGCCCAGGTCGAGCGCTGGGTCCTCGACGCGCACCACGACTTCTCCCTCGCCGAGGCCGCGATGGTGCGGCGGGGCGAGGTGGACTCGAACCGGCTCCTCTTCGCCAACGCCGCGATGAAGTTCGCCGGGCGCGAGTACGAGCAGGCCCGCGGCGGCGCGACGGGCGCGATCGCCGACTTCAGGGAGCTCGTGCGGAGGAACTTCCTGCCCGCGACGTGCGCCGACCACCTGGCACTCTGCTACCTCGACGTCGGCCACGCGTACTCCCTCGCGGAGAAGTTCGAGGCCGCGCAGCAGGCCTGGGACCAGGGGCTCCGCTGGACGCAGCAGGCGTACCTCCGACAGCTCCTGCTCACGAACAAGGCGGGCGCCTACGAGATGGACCACCAGTACGAGCGCGCGGCCGAGGTCCTCTCGGAGCAGATCGCCGGCGACCCGACGAACCCGGCGCACCACAAGAACTTGGGCCTCGTGCTCGGGCTCCAGAACCGCCTGAAGGAGGCGCTCTACCACTACCGGCGGGCGCGCGAGCTCTGCGGCGGTTCCGCCGACCCGCGGGCGCTCTTCAACGGCAACGCGTGGCTGCGGGCGGCGGTCATCCACGGCACGCTCCTCGAGCACGAAGGCGACATCCGTCTCGCGTGGCGGCTGTTCCTCGAGTACCGCCGGATCTTCGGCGACGACTACAACTTCAGCCTCTGGTTCGGCGACTTCGCCGTCGCGCTCGGGCAATACGACCTCGCCTGGCGCTACCTCCAGCACGCGCGCGACCTGCAGCCGCGCTGCCCGGCGCCGTACCAGAAGCTCGTCCAGACCGCCCCGCGCACCACGGGCACGCGGGAGGAGGTCGAGGCGCGCACGAAGGAGGCGGCGCGGTCGCTCGGGGACGCGAAAGCGCAGCACAAGGCCGAGGACGAGAACCCGACGGTGCTGAAGATCTGCGGAGGCGTCGCGGACCTCGGCGATCTCGGCGTCGGCGCCGAGCGCGCCGCGCTCCTCGAGCCCGATCCGCTCGAGGGCCTCGGCCCCGACCATCCGCCCGCGTGGGTCGAGGAGGCCGCGCGGGCGCGCGATCCGTTCGTGCCGTTCGAGCCGGCGGATGCGCCGCCGCCGCCGCCGCCCCCGAAGCCCCCCCCGGTCGCCGGACGCCCCTGGGCGCTCGTCGGGCCCGCCGCGGGCGCGCTCCTGCTCGCCGGCGTCGTCGCGCTCTTCCTCGTCTTCGGGAAGAGGAAGTCGTGAGCTGGTACGAGAACGGTCTCCGCTTCCGCTGCACGCAGTGCTCGCGCTGCTGCACGGGACCGCAGGGCTACGTCTGGCTCTCGCCCCCGGACCAGGAGTCGATCGCGCGCCACCTGGGGCTCTCGGTCGAGGCCTTCCTCAAGCGTTACGTGCGCCTCGTCGGGAGGCTCCTCTGTCTCGTCGACAAGCCCAACGGCGACTGCATCTTCCTGACCGAGGACAAGCGGTGCGCGATCCACGCGGTGAAGCCGCGCCAGTGCCTCACGTTCCCGTTCTGGCCGCGCCTCGTCGAGAGCCCGGCGACCTGGCAGGAGGTCCAGGAGAGCTGTCCCGGCGTCGGGACCGGGCCCCTGTACACGAAGGAGGAGGTCGACCGCGCGCTCGACCGCGACACGCCGCGGGAGGAATTGTGGAAGCTCCTGTCGAAGCCGTAGCGGAGCTGCGCCGGATCTACGCCGAGGCGGACGCGGAGGCTGCGTCGGACCCGCGGCTCCGGTGCGAGCTCTCGGGGCGGTGCTGCCGTTTCCGGGAGGCGGGACACGTCCTTTACGTGACGCGGCTCGAATTCGAGGAGATGGTGAGGTCAGGGGGCGCGGGGGCAGGGGAGGAAGGGACGTGCCCGTGGCTCCGGGGGACCCTTTGCGGCAACCGCGAGGGGCGGGCGCTCGCGTGCCGGACCTATTTCTGCTCGGACGAGGCGGCCGCGGCGGCGCTCACGGAGCGCCTCCACGCCCGGATCCGGGAGCTCCACGTGCGGTACGGCATCCCCTACGACTACCGCCCCCTCCACGATCATCATTAGTCGTACGGTGCCGGGCACCGACGCACTCGTATCTCCCCCCCTTCTCCCAAGAAAAAGGCCGTTCGCGCGTTCCCGGATACAGGCGAACTTCCGGCGCAGATCCGCGTCAGAATGGATGTCATGAGGTACTGCGGCACCGTCCTCCTTCTCCTCGCGCTCGCCTCGGGTGAAGCGCTGGCCCAAGGCATCGTCCTCGAGCGGCTCGTGCCCGACACGACGCCGCCGCCGCCGGTCGAGCGGCGCGAGCCGTGGGCGGTGGAGCTCATCGAGCACCGCGTCAAGGCGACCATCGAGGACCAGGCCGCGGTCTTCGAGATCACGCAGGTGTTCAGGAACCCGAACGCGTGGCCGGGCGAGGGCATCTACCTCTTCCCGTTGCCTGAGGGCGCGTCGGTCTCGCGTTTCACGATGAGCATGGGCGGCAAGGACGTGCCGGGCGAGATCCTCGACGCGAACCGCGCGCGGGACATCTACCTCTCGATCGTGCAGCGGCGGAAGGACCCGGGACTTCTCGAGTACGCGGGGCGCGGGCTCATCCGCGCGCGGCTCTTCCCGATTCCCGCGCGCGGCGACACGACGGTCACGCTGCGCTACGAACAGCTGCTCCCTTCGGTCGGCGGGCTCGTGGAGCTCTGTTACCCGCTCCGCGCCGACGCGTTCGGCGGCGGCGTGGCGCGCGTGTCGGGTTCGATCGACGTGCGCGCGGACGCCGGCGTCGGCACCGTCTTCAGCCCGTCGCACGCGCTCGACGTCGTGCGCCAGGGCGACGGCCGGGTCGTCGCGAGCTTCGAGGAGAGGGCCTCGCGGTGCGACCGCGACCTGCGCGTGCTCTGGGGCCTCGGCCGCGGCGACGTCGACTTCCACCTCGCGTCGACGAAGCCCGCGGGCGAGGACGGCTACTTCCTGATGCTCCTGACGCCCAACCGCGCGGCGAAGGGCGAGGCGCTCTCCAAGGACATCGTCTTCGTGCTCGACACGTCGGGCTCCATGGGGGAACACGGCGGCGAGAAGATCCGGCAGGCGAAGGCGGCGCTCGGCTACGCGCTCGGCCGCCTCGGCGCCAAGGACCGGTTCAACGTCGTCGCGTTCGCGACCGCGCCGCGGCCGTTCCGGGACGGCGTCGTCGAGGCGTCGCCCGAGAACGTGAAGGCGGCGATCGCCTTCGTGGACGGGCTCGAGGCGACGGGCGGCACCGCGATCCACGACGCGCTCGTCGCCGCGCTGAAGATCGACCGCGCCGAGGGCCGCGTGCCGATCGTCTTCTTCCTGACCGACGGCGAGGCGACGGTGGGTCCCGTGGAGACCCCCGCGATCCTCTCCGCCGTGGAGCAGGCGAACAAGGCGGGCGCGCGCATCTTCTCCTTCGGCGTCGGCGACGACCTGAACGCGACGCTCCTGACCGACCTCGCCGCGCGCACGCGCGGCAACGCGCTCTTCGTGTCGGAGAAGGAGGGCATCGAGATCAAGGCGTCGGCGCTCTTCGACCAGGTGGCCTCGCCGGTGCTCACGGACGTGACGCTCTCCGTCGACGGCGCGGACGTGCACGACGTGCACCCGGCGCGGCTCCAGGACCTCTTCAAGGGGCAGCAGGTGTCGGTGGTCGGGCGCTACACGAAAGCCGGCGCGTGCGCGGTGACGCTCAAGGGCAGGCTCGGCGGCGAGGAGGTCAGCACGACCTACGACGCGCGCTTCACGGACGGTCCCGAGCGCGAGTACCTGCCGAGGCTCTGGGCGATGCGCCAGGTCGGCTTCCTGCTCGGGGAGATCCGCGCGAAGGGCGAGTCGAAGGAGCTGGTCGACGAGGTGCGCCGGCTCGGCACGCGGTACGGCATCGTGACGCCGTACACGTCGTTCCTCGTGGTCGAGGAGGAGCGGATGCTCCGCGAGCGCCCGGGGCTCGCCGGGGCGCCGCCGGCGTCCGACGGGCGGGGCCGGGACATCGCGATGGAGGCCTTGGACGAGGCGCGGGCGGAGGCGGACGCCGCGAAGGCCGCCTACGGCGAGCGCCAGGACGCGGGCGGCGGCGCGGTCGCGGGCGCGAAGATGGCGAAGCGACTTGCGGAGGCCGAGAGCGGCACCGGCGCGGGCGTCGGCCTGAAGACGGTCGGCGACAAGACCTTCCGCCTCGTGGACGGCGTGTGGGAGGACACGGCGATCCCGGACGTGTTCGACGGCCCGGTGGTGCGCGCGAAGTGCCTCTCCGACGAGTACCTGGATCTGCTGAAGGACACCGGGCTCGCGCGCTACCTGTCCGTGGGGACGCGCGTGCGCGTGCTGCACGGCGGCACGATCTACGAGATCGGAGAGTAGGGGGCTCCGGGGGCGCCCTTCGCGCGAGCCCCGCCCCCGGCCCCCCCTTGCTTCCCCCTAGAATGGGCCGGTCGTGCCGCACGCCGCGCTCCTGCTCCTTCTCGTCGCGCAGTCGCAGCCGCAGGGCGAGGAGATCGATTTCGGAACCACCACCGCGCGGCGCGTGAAGCTCCTGCGCCACGGAAACGCGGGCGTCCGGCGACAGGCCGCGGAGCTCCTCGCCCACGCGCCGCCCGACGAGGCCATCGCCGCGCTCCTCGTCGCGCTCGAGGACCCGATCCCCTTCGTCCGCGCCGCCGTCGCGGAGGCGCTCGAGGCCATGGCCGACGAGCGGGCGGTCCCGCTGCTCGCCGCGCGCCACGAAGAGGAGCGCTCGCCGGAGGTCCTCGTCGCGCTGCTGCTCGCCATGGGCCGCTGCGGGAAGCCCTACGTCGCGCGGCGCGTGCTGCCCTTCCTCGACAACCCGACCCGCGAGGTCCGCGCCGCCGCCGTGGTCGCGCTCGGCCGGATC
>DASUGR010000268.1:0-6837 GCA_036273915.1 Planctomycetota bacterium
CGCGTCGTCGGTGGACATCGACGGCGATGGGTGGCTCGACATCAACAAGACGAACTTCGCCTTCCAGACGAACAACGTCTACATGGCCGAGCCGCTGATGAAGGACGGGAAGCTGAAGACGCTCACCTACCGCGACCACTCGATCTGGAACGGCATCAAGACCGACGTGTTCGCGGACCTCTCGTGGGCGGTGCTCGTGTTCGACTTCGACCACGACATGGACCAGGACATCTTCTACTCGAACGGGCACGTCTACCCGGAGGTCGACACGGTCCCGGCGCTCGGCACGTCGTTCGACCAGTTCAACAAGCTCTTCCGGCAGGTGCGGCGCGGCAAGGAGATCCGCTTCGAGCGCGTGGGGCCGGAAGGCGGGCCGGGCCTCGAGGTGAAGAAGGGGTCGCGCGGGGCCTCCCTCTGGGACTTCGACAACGACGGCGACCTCGACATCATCGTCATCAACCTGAACAACACGCCCGACCTGCTCGTGAACCAGCGCGGCAACAAGAGCGGCCACTGGCTCGAGCTGCGGCTCACGGGCAACGTGGCGAAGAAGTCGAATCGCGACGCGGTCGGCAGCCGCGTGCGCGTCACGGTCGCCGGGAAGACACAGCACTTCGAGACGAAGCGCGGCGAGGGCTTCCTCGGGAACCACGACCCGCGGGTCCACGTCGGGCTCGGGCCGAACACCGGACCCGTGGACGTCGAGATCACCTGGCCGAACGGCGACACGACGAAGCACCGGATCGAGGCGGTCGATCGCGTGGTCGAAATCGAACAGCCGTGAGCGCCCGCCCTCGGGCTGTCGACCGTCGTCCCGTTCCCCACGGAGTAGCGCCGTGGCGGCGGAGCAACGGCGTGGCACCCCGCGCGGCCCGCGTGGGCGGCAGTGTGCGAACATCTGGCGCCGGCGCCCGTCTGCCAGAAGGGCGCGACCCGGCGCGATGGGGGTCCACGGGCCCGGCTGGGCGCCCGCCCGTTGGCGGAGTGCGAACATCTTCCGCTCCGCGCGACCGGGCGGTGGGGGGTGCCGCGGCGGTCGCCGGGCGCAGCCACGGGGGAGGCTGCGCGAGGTCCCCCGGCTTCGATTCTGGGGGGGATGGGAGCGCGGGTCGCCTCGGCGTCCCACCGCGGCCATGATCCACGCGCCGGCCGACGCACCTGGCCCTCGTCGGGCAGCCGGGTGGCGGAGCGAGGCCGGGATACCGGGCGCGGGGGGCGGGTGGCTAGGATCACAAGGATAACAAATACCGAACAGGAGGGACAGGATTCCCCTGTCCCCGGAGCCCCTCAACCTTGGAGGCCGAGCGCGGCCAGGAACCCCGGAAGGTCGCGAAAGTCCGGGAGCAGCACGGACGCGCCGGCGGCCCTCAGGGGCTGCCCATCGCCGTCGCACTCGATCCCGACGAACGCCAAGCCCGCCGCCCGGCTCGCCACGAGGTCCCACGGCCTGTCGCCCACGTAGGTCGCGCGGCCGAATCGCCCGGCGCGGCGCATGGCCGTGCGGAGGATTTCCTCGCGTGCCGGCGCGTCGTCCGCGGTGGCGATCGGGACGCCTTCCACGGGGATCCCCGCGCGGCGCAGCTTCCAGTGGGCCGACGCGCGCCAGCAGCCGGTGGCGACCGCAACTGCGACGTCGGGCCGCGCGCGCAGGGCGCGCAGCAGCGCCGCCGCGCCCGGAACCTCGCGGACGGCCTCGCCCGAGCTGCGCAGCAGCCGGAGGAACCGGCGGCGGAGCGCCGCCATCTCCTCGGCCCGCGGCCGGCGGCCGTGCCGGCGTTCGAACGCCTCTGCCGCGATTCCCGTGTCGGTCGCGGAGCGGTAGCGGCTCCAGTCGGTCTCGACCGGCGCGCCGAGCTCTTCCCCGAGCGCCTGCGCGTAACAACGGCCATCGACCTCGACGGTCCGCGTCAGCGTGCCATCCACGTCGAAGACGACGAGGTGGCGCATCGCTCGGGTCAGTTCCCGCACCGCGGCCAGCCGCGCTGGTCGTACTTCTCCTGGTGCTCGAAGTCCTTCTTCTTGCGCTCGTGCAGGTCCTGGTAGCGGCGCTCCTCCTCCGCGTTGCCGAGGAGCTTGTAGATGCGGTAGAGCGCGAAGTAGAGCGGCGGGCACTCCGGGCGGCGGTCGATCTCGCGTTTGAAGATCGGGATCGCCTCCTCGAGCAGCGCGCGCCCCTCCGGCGTCTCCGCCTCGCGTGGCCCGACCTTCGCGTCGAGCAGCGTCCGGTAGATGAGGACGATCTTGTAGACGTACTCCGGCGGGCTCGTGCGCATCGCGTCCTTCACGTACGCGAGGGCCTCGTCGAGCCGGTCGCCGCGCTCCTTGAGCGCGTCCTTCATGGCGAGCGTGCAGCGCGCCGCCACGACGTCGGGCTGCCGCGAGTCCTCGGGGATCTCGGCGAGGACGGCGCGCCCCTTGTCGATGTCCTCGTGGACGAGGTAGATGATCGCGATGGTGGCGGTCAGCTCCTCGACGGCGACGGGGTCCTGCTTCGAGAGCTCGATGCATTTCCGGAGGTGCTCGACCGCCTTCTCGATCTTGCTCAGGTTCTCGGAGACGGCCGCAAAGAGCCGCTCGAGCAGCTGGCGCTCCCGGTCGTCCTCCCGGATGCCCTTGGCGGCGCGCTCCAGCTCGACCTCCGCCCTCTCGAACAGCCCCTGCGCGATCTGGCGGCGGGCGACGTGGAGCGCGGAGACCGAGAAGGCGCGGAGCACCATCCGGTGGAGCTCGACCTCGTCGTAGGGGGCGAACTTCTCGCGCGGGGCCTTGAGCGCCTCGCCGAGGATCTCGTACGCCTTGCCGTCGTCGCCCTGGATCGAGTAGATGACGCCGCGGATGAAGCGGTAGAGCGGGTCGTGGAATTCGACGAGGCCACGCTTCACGAGGTCGCCGGCCACGCGTTCGGCCTCGAGGAGCAGCGCCTCGCGCTGGCGCGTGTCGACGTGCCCCATCGCGAGCTGGAGCAGCGTCATGGACCGGTACGTGGCGCCGCGCCAATCGGCCGGGTCCAGCGCCTCCGCGCGCGTGAAGCAGGCGAGCGCCTCGTCGAAGCGCTCCGCGTCGAAGGCCTGGCGTCCGGCCCGGAGCTCGGCATCGGCGGATTGCCCCTGCGCTGCGGCGGCCGCGGCGAGGACGAGGAGGGCGAGGCGTCTCACGGGCCGCTCGGGACGCGGAGGATCCGCAGGCCGCCCGTGCCCGCGCAGGCGAGGAAGAAGGCGCCCTCGTTGGTGGAGCGGACCGCGACGCCGCGCACCGTGTAGGTGCTCGGGAACGTGTGAGCGCCTGTCACGCGGGCCTGGCCGAGGACGTTCGTGCCGACCCGGATCGCGTCGCCTGCGCCCACGGCGAACGCGCTCGAGCCGCCCGCGACGGAGATCGTCTTCGAGCCCGTGCTGGAGATGGTCGAGACGAGCTGGAGGCTGCCGGAGGAGACGCTGTAGACGAAGACCTCGTCGTTCCCGGTCACGTAGAGGTTGAGCACGTCGAACGCGAGGTCGAGCGGGTAGTTGCCGGCGGTGCTCACGAAGTCGTCGATCACGCGCTGGACCTCGCTCTCGACGACCGTGGAGACGGCGACCGGCACCCCCGGCGCGGTGAGCGCGACGGCGAACTTGCCGTCGTCGCGCTTGCCGGACGCGAAGATCGCGGTCGCCCCGACGGCCGTGCCCACGGTGACGTCGGTGACGCTCGTGAACGCGGGGGTTCCGAGGGGCACGTCGGCGCCGAGCGTCCACGTGAGCGCGGGCGGCACGCCGGTGAGCTCGATCTTCGCGGAGGCGAGCTTGGACCCGGTGGCGACGTAGAACGAGCCCGCGACACCCGCCACGCCGCCTCCCTTGCCCATCGAGTCGCCCGTCACCGCGATCAGGTCCGTGCCGGGCGTGGTCGGGGGGATGAACGACGCGGAGAGGTCCGCGGTGGAGGAGGTGGCGGCGGGGATGAGCGTCTGGAGGTTGAAGACGGAGACGCAGTTCGGGACGGCCGCCGTGACGGCGACGCACACGAGGAACGTGTTGTCGACGACCGCGACGGCGTCCACGCGCCCGCCGGCCAGCTCGGCCGGGGCCACGGTCAGGGCCGAGGGCCGGATCGTCGTGACGTAGCTGCTCCCGGTCACGAGGTCGGGCGCCGTGACGTCGACGACGTGGCAGCCGTCGGTGCCCGCGGCGAGGAACGCGAACGTCTCGCCGGCGACGGTCGCGAGCGCGATGTTCTTGACGGTCCCGGTGACGTTCTGGCCGCCGGCAAGTCCCGCGACCTCCTCGAGCGTGACGCCGCCCCCGCCCCCGCCGCCCCCTCCGCCTCCGTCACTGGGAGGGTTGAAGACGTCTTCCGGGAACGAGTGCCAGATGTCCCCCAGGGTGCCGTTGCCGCAGCCCGCGGCGAGGAGGAGCAGGAAAGGGAGGAGGCTCCGGAGGAGGGGGCGCATGCTGTTTGGACGATTCTACCCTTCGGTCTCCCGCGCCGCGTCCGGGGCGGCCTCCCCGGCGTGCCCGGGGGTGCCGCGCCTTGCGTTCCGTGTCCCCGCGTGTAGTTTCTAGGGTTCGGCCCCGACGGTGGGTGTAGCTCAGCTGGTTAGAGCACCAGATTGTGGATCTGGGGGTCGCGGGTTCGAATCCCGTCACTCACCCCACTTCGAGCGCCCCGGACCTGATCGCCGGGGCGCCGCTTTTCCGCGATTCCTGCCCGCTATCCGCCCGGACCCTTCGCGGACTGCTTCTGGCGCAGGTTCAAGTCCCGTCACCCACCCCATTCCCGACCGGCGGGCGCCTCAGGCGAAAAGCTCGACGAGCTGCTCGCGCGCGCGCAGCCCCGGGCGCTCGCGCGCTCGCCCCGGAGTTCGTGCAGGACGCCGTGGATCACGGCGGCCGGCATCGCCACCCACAAGAGGACGACCCCGGCCGCGATGGCCGGTGGGATCAGGATGTCGCTGACGTTCTTGCACGTGACACGCGGCTCCGGCAGGAGCGCCGCCGCGCCGAGGATCGGCAGGAAGCCGGCTCCGCTCACGATCGTGAACGGGATGATGTTCCTTGCCCAGATGCCGAGGCTCCTGCCGAGCACGGATCCGATGCGGAGGCGGGGCCGTCCGACCTTTGCCACTCCGCCGGGAGCTTACCAGAGGTGGCGCGCGTCGCGCCGTCAGGTCGGTTCGGGCGCCCGCGGGAACGGCGCAAGGTCCGGCTCCACGAACCGCCGCTTCGCGTCCCACGACAGGATCCGGTCGCGTGTGTAGTAGAGCCGCAGCAGCGCCTTGCTGTGCAGCTGCGTGTGCTTCCCGAGAAACGCCGTCGCGTCCGCCTCCGCCCCATGCACGCGCATCACCGCGTCAACGATCCGGAGCCAGGCGACCGTCAGCGTCTCGTGATACCCGCGGTCGAGGCTGTCCTCGAGGCCCTTGCTCGCGTTGAAGCGCCGGATCCCCGCCCGCATCCGCTCCGTCGCGCCAAGGAGCCCGTGTTGCCGCAGGTACGTCCACGCGACCTTCAGGTGCGCCTTGTGGTCCCACTCCTCGAGCGGGATCGCGCACGCCTCGAACCGCCCGACGAACGCCGCGTCGTCCATCTGCCGTTGGACGACGGCGGTCAGGCGTCCCCCGCGTCCTCCGGAGGCGCTTCCGGCGCGGCCTCCGGCGGCGGCGTGCCCTCGCGCTCCGCGCGCTCCTTGGCGATCTGGTCGAGCACCTCCGTCACCCGCTGCGCGCGCGCCAGCGACTCGTCGTAGTGGAACTCGAGCCGCGGCGTCGTGCGCGTCTGGAGCGCCGCCGCCACCGCCGCCTGGATCCGGCCCCGCGCGTGCTCGAGCGCGTGCTGCGCCTTGCTCTCCTCCGAGGCGCCGCCGAGCGTCGACCAGTTCACGTGCGCGATCGACATGTCCGGCGCGAGGTGCACCCGCGTCACCGTCACCATGCCGAGCCGCGGGTCACTAAGCCCGTGCGCCACGAGCGGCGCGACGGTCTCGAGGATCAGCGTCTCCAGACGCTTCAGCCTCCGCTTGTCCGCCATCAGAGCACCTCAAGCTGGTGGTCCAGCACCTGCGCCTCCGGGTGCCGCCGGAGGTGGTTCAACACCTGCTGCAGCAGCCCCCGCACGTGGGCGCCGTCGTTACTGACCGCGGCGAAGCCGAGCATGGAGCGCTGGTGGAGGTCCAAGTGGTCGATCTCCGCCGCGCTCACGTTGAAGGACGCGCGGATGCGGTCGAGGACGGAGCGCACGACGTGACGCTTGTCTTTCAAGGACCGCGCGTTGCCGATCAGGAGCTCGACCTGCAGGACGCCGACGTTCATGAGAGCGAAGCCGGGGGGGCCCGGGGGCCCCCGGAGCCCCCCCGGATTGGATTCTACGATGTGTTGCCCGCGGCGTGGGCCGGCCGGAACATGCCCTAGCTCGTGCGTTGGCGCTCCTCGATCTTATAGAACTCGAGGACGTCGCCCTCCTTCAGGTCGTCGTAGCCCTTGATCATCACGCCGCAGTCGAAGCCCTCCTTGACCTCGCGGGCATCGTCCTTGAAGCGGCGGAGGGACTCCAGCTCGAGCCCGTCGGTGATCACGCGGCCGTCGCGGGTGAGGCGCACCTTCGCGTCGCGGCGGGCGACGCCGTCCGTGACCATCGAGCCGGCGATGGAGCGCTTCTTGTGCTTGAAGAGCTGGCGCACCTGCGCGTGGCCGAGGACCACCTCCTCCTGCTCGGTCGGCAGGAGGCCGAGCACGGCCTTCTGCACGTCGTCGAGCAGCTCGTAGATGATCTGGTAGCTCCGGATCTGGACGCCCGCCCGCTCCGCGACGCCGCGCGCCTTCGCGTCGGCGACCACGTTGAAGGCGAGGACGAGCGCGCTCGA
>DASUGR010000269.1:0-5755 GCA_036273915.1 Planctomycetota bacterium
CGCACGACTTCTAAGGAGGGGCGCCACGGCCCTGAGGCACAGGGGGTCTAGCTAGGGGGCGAGGCCCCGGGCCCCCGCGCGCAGGGTCGCGGCCGCGAGCGCGCCCGCGAGGGCGCCCAGCGCGTTCGCGAGCACGTCGAGTTGGCTCGGGTGGCGGTGGGGGATCCACATCTGCGCCGCCTCGATCGCGAGCGAGAGGAGCGCCGCGGCCGCCGTGCATGCCGACGTGCCGCGCCCGAGCAGGCGCAGGATCGCGCCGGCCGGGAGGAAGAGCACGATGTTCAGCGCGAAGTCCCAGGCGCCGAGCCGCGACGCGGCCGCGAACCCGCGCGGCGCCGCGCGCAGCGGCCAGAACGGGGCGAGCGTGACGAAGAGGACGGCCGCGAGCCACGCGGCGAGGAGGCCGCGCAGCAGCCGCGGCGCCATCGCTAGAAGATCCGCACGGGTTCGACGGGCTCGACCGGCGCCGCGGCGGCCGCGGCCGCCGACTCCGTCTCGACCCCCGCGCGCGCCTCCATGAGGTCCCCGTCGCTGATGCGCAGGAACTCCTTGACGATGCGCGGATCGAACTGGGTCCCGGCGCAGCGCTCGATCTCCTTCCGGGCGGTGGCGATCGGGAGCGCCTCCTTGTACGGCCGCTTCGACGTCATCGCGTCGTACGTGTCGATGATGCTGAAGATGCGCGCCCCGAGCGGGATCTCCTCGCCGGAGATACCGTTCGGGTAGCCGCCGCCGTCCCACCGCTCGTGGTGGTGGAGCACGATGTCCGACGCGCCGCGGAGGAACTTGATCTTCGAGATCATCTGGTGGCCGATGATCGTGTGGCGCCGCATGACCTCCCACTCGGAGTCGGTCAGCTTGCCGGGCTTCAGGAGGATCGAGTCCGGGACCCCGATCTTGCCGACGTCGTGCAGCAGGGAGCCGTAGGAGATGTCGACGAGCTGCTCCGGGCTGACGTCGAGCCGCTGCGCCAGCATCACCGCGTAGACCTGGACGCGGCGGCAGTGGTGCTTCGTCTCGCAGTCGCGCGACTCGATCGCCGAGACCATCGCGTCGAGGCTCGCCTCGTACGACTCGCGCAGGTCGCGCAGGAGCCCCTCGAGGAGCTTCGCCTGCTGCTCGAGCTTCTTGTTCTTCCGGATGAGGTCGATCGTCTTCTCGACGACCTTGTGCTCGAGCGACTTCTTGTACTGGATGTTCTCGAGCAGCAGCTGCCGCCGCTCGAGCGCGCGCTTGACCGAGATCGTGACCTGCGAGATGTTGAACGGCTTCACGATGTAGTCGTAGGCGCCGAGCCGGATCGCGTCCACGGCCACGTCGATGTCCCCGAAGGAGGTGATGACGACGACGGGGATCTGCTCGGTCAGGCCCCCGAGGTTCTTCATCAGCGTGAAGCCGTCCATGACCGGCATCTTCACGTCGGTGACGATGAGGTCGTAGTCCCCGCTGTGCACCTTCTCCAGGGCGACCTTGCCGTTCTCCGCCTCGCTGATCCGGTGGCCCTCCTGCTCCAGGGCCTCGCGGAGGATCTCCCGGATCATCGGCTCGTCGTCGACGCAGAGGATGTGATGCGGGCCCGGCATCGGTCTCCTGTCGGGGGCCTCAACCGCCCCGTTCCAAGGACTTATTGGCACTTCCGGGGGGGGCACTTTAGGCCGGGGGGCCGCTTGGCGGGCGGAATCACGGGGGTTCCGGGGGCCTGCCCCCGGGGCCCCCTCGGATCCAGGACGGCAGGCGACCGCTCGGGGCGACCCTACGCCTGCGAGGGCAGCGGCTCGGTCTCCGGCGCTTGCGCTGCAGCCGCCGGCGCGGGCGCGCGCCAGTGGTACCTGAGCGACCCGAGCCCGAGGTAGAGGAACCCCGCGCCCACGATCGTGTTGAGCGGGAGGCCCCAGCTCACGCCCTTGGTGGCGAGGACGACGCTCGACACGAGGATGTAGACCCCGAACGCGGACTCCACGATCGACTGCCACACGGACATGCGGGCGCGGTAGGAGGGGTCGGGCCGGTCGCCCTCCTTCGGCGTCCGCACGAACTCCGAGCGGTGGCCGAAGAGCGCCTCGAGCACGCCGCGGCACGAGTTGACCATGAGCGCCATGCCGAGGCCGAGCGCGAAGGGGATCAGCAGGAACCGTTTCAGGGTGAGACGGCCCGCCTCGCGCTGCGAGAGCCCGTAGAAGGCGAAGAAGGCCATGAGGACCATGTTGAGCCCGATCAGGTCGAGGATCCTGAAGAACGGGCCCGCCTCGAAGTTCGACCGCACGACGATCAGCGGCAGGTGGAGGATCGTGAGGACGCCGAGGAAGAGGAACGCGAGGTGGTTCGAGAGCATGAGCGTCGCCTCGAGCTTCTCGCGCATGCGGATCGGCGTGCTCCAGATGCGGCCGAGCTGTTCGCGGAAGATTTCCGTGTAGCCCTTCGCCCAGCGGTGCTGCTGGCTCTTGTAGGCGGTGACGCTCGCGGGCAGCTCGGCGGGCACCTTCAGGTCGCGCAGGTAGGTGAACCGCCACCCCTTCAGGTAGGCGCGGATCGAGAGCTCGGTGTCCTCGGCGAGCGAGGTCGCCGACCAGCCGCCGGCGTCGTCGATCGCGCGGCGGCGCCAGACGCCGCCCGTACCGTTGAAGTTGAAGAACCGGCCGGTGCGGTGGCGGTAGGTGGACTCGAGGATGAAGTGGCCGTCGATGAAGAAGCTCTGGACCCTCGTGAGGAGGTTCTCCTCGAGGTTCAGGTGCTCCCAGCGCGCCTGCACGAGCCCGATCCTTCCGTCGGCGAAGTAGGGGATCGTCTCCCTGAGGAAGGACGCCCCGGGCACGAAGTCGGCGTCGAAGATCGCGACGAACTCGGAGTCGTCGAGGAGGAGGCCCGCCGCGAGCGCGCCCGCCTTGAACCCGACGCGGTTCCTGCGCCGGATGTGCTCGACCGCGACGCCCCTCGCCTTCATCTCGGCCACCGCGCGCGCGGCCGTCTCGACGGTCTCGTCGGTCGAGTCGTCGAGGAGCTGGATCCGCATCAGCTCGGGCGGGTAGTCGAGCTTCTCGACGGCCTCGAGGATCCGTCGCACGACCTTGCGCTCGTTGTAGACCGGGATCTGGACGAGGACCGTCGGCCACCGCTCCGGCGGCCGCGGCTTCACCGGGTTCTTCTTCCGCACCCACAGGTAGACGATCACCATGCGCGCGCGGTAGATCCCGTAGCAGCCGAGCAGGCAGACGAGCGGCACGTAGAGCGCGAGGACGAGAAGCTGGAAGATCGTCATCCCTACCCCGGGGAACCCCTAGGATAGCCCAGCCCCGCAGACTGCCCTAGAATCCGCCCGGCGTGCGGCCGGACGAGTTCGACTACGCGCTCCCCCCGGAGCGGATCGCAGCGGAGCCGGTTTCCCCGCGCGACGCGGCGCGGCTGCTGGTGCTCGGCGGCGTCATCGAGGACCGGCGCGTCGGCGACCTCCCCGACCTGCTCGAGCCCGGCGACCTCCTGGTCGTCAACGACACGAAGGTGCGGCGCGCGCGCCTCTTCGGCCGCCGCGCGACGGGCGGCAAGGTCGAGCTTCTCCTCCTGAAGCGCCTCGAAGGCGGCGAGTACGAGACGCTCGCCCGCGCGCACAAGCGGCTGCGGCCGGGGGAGACCGTCCCGCTCGACGGCGGGCTCCTGGCGACGCTGCTCGAGCGCCCGGGCGGCGGCGCGATCTGGCGCGTGAGGATCGAAGGGGGGTCCGGGGGCGAGAGCGTCGAGGAGACGATCGACCGCGTGGGGCACGTGCCGCTGCCGCCCTACGTGAAGCGCCCGGACCGGCCCGAGGACCGGGAGAGCTACCAGACGATCTTCGCCGAGCGGCTCGGCAGCGCGGCGGCGCCGACGGCGGGGCTCCACTTCACGCCCGGGCTCCTGGAGCGGCTCAGGGCGAGAGGCGTCGGCGTCGCGCGGATCACGCTGCACGTGGGGTACGGGACGTTCGCGCCGATCGAGGCGGAACGCGTCGAGGACCACCGCCTGCACGCGGAGGAGTTCGAGGTGACGGAGGAGGCGGCGGCGGCGATCCGGGGCCGGAGGGGCCGGCTGGTCGCGGTCGGGACGACGACGACGCGGGTGCTCGAGAGCCTCGCGCGGACGGGCGGGATCCGGGCGGCGAAGGGGACGACGGACCTCTTCCTCTACCCCGGCTGCGAGTTCCACGCGATCGACGGCCTGCTCACCAACTTCCACCTGCCGAAGAGCACGCTCCTCATGCTCGTATGCGCGTTCGCGGGCCAAGAGCGGGTGCTCGGCGCCTACGCCCACGCGCTCCGCGGGGGCTACCGCTTCTTCAGCTACGGCGACGCGATGCTCGTCTGGCCCGGCCCCCGGACCCCCCCTGCGTTATCGTGAGCCCGATGGCTGTCCCCGCCGCGGCGCGCCGGCGCCATGAGGAGCTCGTGCGGAAGATCGAGGAAGCGAGCTACCGCTACCACGTCCTCGACCAGCCGACGATCTCCGACGCCGAGTACGACGAGCTCTTCCGCGAGCTCGGAAAGCTCGAGGCGGAGCATCCGGAGCTCGTGACGCCGACGTCGCCCACGCAGCGCGTCGGCGAGCAGCCGGTCTCCGAGCTCCCCTCCTACACGCGCCGCGTGCGCATGCTCTCGATCGAGAACTGCGTCGCGGTCGAGGAGTTCCGCGACTGGGTGCAGTCGCTTCGCGACTTCCTGAAGCGGGATCCCGGTGCGTACTTCGTCGAGCCGAAACTCGACGGCACCGGCCTCGAGCTGATCTACCGCGACGGGCTCCTCGAGACGGCGGCGACGCGCGGCGACGGCACGACCGGCGAGGACGTCACCGTAGAGGCGAAGACGATCCGGTCGATCCCCCTTCGGCTGCGCGGCGACGCGCCGGCGCTCTTGAGCGTGCGGGGCGAGGCGTACATCTCGAAGAGGGACTTCGAGGCGATCAACGCGACGCTCAAGGGCGAGAAGATCTACGCGAACCCGCGCAACCTCGCCGCGGGGTCGCTGCGGATGCTCGACCCGCGGGTCACGGCGCAGCGAAGGCTCGACTTCTTCGCGCACAGCTTCGGCGAGATCGAGGGCGTCGTCGTGCGCTCGCAGGCCGATTTCTATCGAAAGGTGGGGGGCTGGGGGCTCAAGGGCTGCCCGGGCGCGCGGGCGTGCGCGACGCCGGAGGAGGTCGAGGAGGTCTACGCGGACTACCTCGCGCGGCGACACGACCTCCCGTTCGAGATCGACGGCATGGTCGTCAAGGTGGACGACTTCGGCGTGCAGAGGGAGCTCGGGTTCCGCGCGCGGTCGCCGCGCTGGGCGATCGCGTGGAAGTTCCCGCCGACGCAGCAGACGACCACGCTGAAGGAGATCCAGGTGCAGGTCGGGCGGACGGGCACGCTGACGCCGGTCGCGATCCTCGACCCGGTGCCGATCGCGGGCGTCACCGTCGGGCGGGCGACGCTCCACAACGAGGACGAGCTCGCGCGGCTCGGCGTGAAGCCGGGCGACCGCGTGCTCGTGGAGCGCGCGGGCGACGTGATCCCGAAGGTCGTGAAGGTGGTCGAGGACGGCGGTGGGAAGCCCTTCCGCATGCCCCTCGCGTGCCCGGTGTGCGGCACGGCGGTGGTGCGCGGGGAGGACGCAGTTTCGTCGCGGTGCCCGAACGCGCGCTGCCCGGCGCAGGTGGAGCAGGGGATCCGCCACTTCGCGTCGCGGCGCGCGATGGACATCGAGGGGCTCGGCGAGAAGCTCGTGGCGCAGCTCGTCGCGAAGGGGATGGT
>DASUGR010000270.1:0-2086 GCA_036273915.1 Planctomycetota bacterium
CCGGACGATGGTCCAGATCAACTTCGCGAAACGCGAGGTGCAGTGCAAGGTCGTCTACTACGGCCCCTCGATGGCGGGCAAGACGGCCAATCTGCGCCAGATCCACGAGCGCTCGCCCGAGCGCGTGCGTGGCCAGCTGACGACCATCGCCACCGACACCAACCGGACGCTCTTCTTCGACTTCCTTCCGCTGAACCTCGGCCTCGTCGGGAACGTCCGGGCGAAGATCAACCTCTACGCCGTCCCGTACCAGGACGCGCAGAACGCGCTGCGCCTGCTCGTGCTCGAGGGCGTGGACGGCGTCGTCTTCGTCGCGGACAGCACGCCCAACCGGATCCGCGCGAACATGAAGGCGCTCGAGAACCTCCACGAGAACATGTCGCAGCTCGGCCGCGATCTGCGCGACGTCCCGCTCGTGTTCCAGTGGAACAAGCGGGATCTCAAGGAGGCGGTGTCGGTCGCGGAGCTCGCCCAGGCGCTCAACCCGCACGGGCAGCCCGCGTTCGAGGCCGCCGCGCTCATGGGCGCGGGGGTATTTCAGACGCTGAAGGCGATCACGCACGCGGTGCTCGTGAACGTGACGAAGATGATCGTCGCGACGCCGGAGGAACCTGCGATGGCCGCGGTCGGCGCCGCCGAGGAGCCGTTGCCGGCGCAGGCGCCGGAGCCCGTCGCGGCGGCCGCCCCCGCACGCATCCGCGCCGTCGCAAGCCGCGAGCGCACGCGGGGCTCGTCGCCCAGGCTCGAGCCGGTGACCGCCCCCGCGGCAGCGTCTGCACCCTCGCTCGAGGCGGAGCCCGAGTTCCCCGAAGCGCCCGCGTTCGAGCGGGGCGCGGCGGCGGGCTCGCGCCTCGACTTCGACGATGTCTCGCTTCCGCAGGCCGATGCCGGGGCGGGGGCGCCGGCGCAGGAGGATCCGCCCGAGCAGGGGGCGCACGAGACGCCCATCACGCCGCCGTGGCGCCGCAGCCCCTCCGTGCGCTCGCAGCAGGAGGAGTTCGCCGACCACCTGAGCACCGACAGCTTCAGCCACGTCGGGCCCAGTGCGCACGCGACGACGGAGCTCCCGTCCAAGGACGTGCCGCGCGCCGCGGACCGCAGCGGCAGCGGCCGTCCCACGCGCGGCCGGTCCACCGACACCGAGACGTCCCTCGTCGACGCCGCGTCGGCGCACGCCTCGAACGACTGGGCGGAATACACCGACCCGAAGTCGGTCGACCTGCAGGGCGCCGCGGCCGGCTGGGGCGGGCAGCCCGCGACCGGCTCGGTGCGCGTGCGCGGGGCGGTCAGCACGTGGGACGACGCCCGGAGGCGCGATCCGCGCCCGGTCGTCGACCGCCGCAAGCGCCCCCGTCGCGAGAACGTCGAGGTGCTTTCCACAAGGAGTCTCTGGGCAGGTTCGCTGTTCTCTCTGTTCCTGCTCGGGATCATCGGATACCTGGTCCACGCACTACTGTGAGGGAGGAGAACGACCCATGCCCGGCCCGATGCAGCAGAAGACCGACGCCGAACTTCGGCGCGACCGCCTCATGTTCTATCGCGAGGAGATGTCGGAGATCAACGCGACGCTGCGCGGCTTCCTCCAGCGCGCGAAGGCGAGCTCCGCGTTCCTCGTCGACAAGGACGGCCACCTCATCACGCGCGAGGGCGTCGACGACAAGATCGACGTCGACGCGATCTGCGGCCTCGTCGCCGGCGCGTTCGCCGCCACGAAGCAGATGGCGCTGATGCTCGGCGAGGACACGTTCCTGAACCTGTTCCACCAGGGCAAGCGCGCCAACATCCAGGTGACGCTCGTCGGCAACCGCACGATCCTGTCGGTGGTCTTCGACGACCAGACGACGATCGGCATGGTGCGCCTCTACCTCGCGGAAGCGGCGAACACGCTGACGCAGATCTTCCAGCGGATCCTGCAGCGCCACCAGGGCGCGGCCGGCCAGCTCGGCTAGGAAGCGAGGGGGCTCCGGGGGCCGGGCGGGGACACTCCCTCCCCCGCCCGGCGCCGGGCCCCGTCCCAAAACCCGGACCCTAACGTCCGGGTCCGACGCGCGCAAACCACCGCCCCTCCGCCACTTACGGCAACGGG
>DASUGR010000271.1:0-12067 GCA_036273915.1 Planctomycetota bacterium
AGGGGGTCGTGGAGGGCCGCCGGTTCTGGGTCGGGTCGCACCGGTTCCTCGACGAGGTGCGCGGCGAGGAGCACGACGAGGTGTGCGCGCGGATGGAGGAGCTCGCGGGGCCGGGGCGGTCGGTGCTCTTCGTCGGCAACGACCGGCACGTGTGCGGGCTGCTCGCGGTCGCGGACGAGATGCGGCCGGACGCGGGCGCGCAGGTGGCGGAGCTCAAGCGCGCGGGGGTAAGGCGCGTGGTCATGCTCACCGGCGACAACCGCGCGACGGCGGACGCGATCGCGCGCGAGACCGGGATCGACGAGGTGCGGGCGGAGCTGCTGCCGGACCAGAAGGTGGCGGCGGTCGAGGAGCTGGTGCGCGGGGGCGGCGGCGTGGCGATGGTCGGCGACGGGATCAACGACGCGCCGGCGATGGCGCGCGCGGATCTCGGGATCGCGATGGCGCAGACGGGCACGGACATCGCGATCGAGGCGGCGGACGTGGTGTTGATGACGGACGACCTGTCGCGGCTGCCGTGGCTCCTGCGCCACTCGCGGCGGGTGCTGTCGGTGATCCGCCAGAACGTCGCGGCAGCGCTGTTCTTCAAGCTGCTGGTCTTCGTGCTCGCGCTCATGGGCGTGGCGACGCTCTGGATGGCGATCGCGGCGGACATGGGCGTGAGCCTCGCGGTCGTCTTCAACGCCCTGCGCCTGCTCCGGGGGTAGGGCTCTCCCCCGCGCCCCCTCACCTCCTGCGCTACTTGGTCGCTTCCTTCACCTTCGCCGGATCGACGCCGAGCTTCGCGAACGTCGCCGCGGGATCCTTCTCGAACGCCTTCGGGCAGTTCGGGCAGCAGAAGTGCACGCGGATGCCGTCGCTGTCGGCGAAAACGTCGTCCTTCGCCGGCTTGCCCGACATCGGGCACGCCGCGTTCCGCAGGTCGACCACCGGCGGGATGTAGCCGTAGCCGAGCTTCTTCAGCGCCGTGGCCGGGTCCTTCTGCGCCTTGGCCGGGCACTTCGAGCAGCAGAAGTGCATGCGGACGCCGCCGACGTCGGCGACGACGTCGCCCTTCGCCGGCTTGTTCATGATCGGGCACGTCGTGTTGTCGAGGTCGATGACGACCGTGTCGCCGTCCTTCGTGACCTTCAAGCCGACCTTCTCGAGCGCGACCTCCGGCTCCTTGTCGAACTCGGGCTTGCAGTCGGGGCAGCAGATGCGGACGCGGACGCCATGCCAGTCGATGTGGTCGTCGCCGGTGATCTCGTCGCCGCTCACCGGACAGGTCTTGTTGTTGACCTCGATCACCCCGGGGATCCGGACCGGGTCGATCGTCTTCGTGTCGTCCGCGGGGGCGGCCAGCGCGGCCGCGAGGATGATCAGGAGCGTGGTCGTGCGCATGGGTTCCTTTCCAATACGTTGCATATGCAAGGCTTTCCGACCGGGGGCCATTATTCCTCAATACGACGCCGCGAACAGGGGGAGCCAGGGGGGCAGGGGGTTTTCCGAGCCGCTCCAAAATGGGCAGGCCCCGATTCGCAGGTATGTTGGTAAGCCCCGGGCACGCCGTTGCCGGCCCGGCAAGGAGGATCCCATGCGTCTCGGAATCAGCATCTTCTCCGTCGCCGTCCTCGGCGCGGTCGCCCTGTTCTCCACCCCGTCGGCCTCGCTGCCGCAGGCGGAGTCGTACAAGATCGACCCGGTCCACTCGAACGTCATCTTCCGGATCAAGCACATGGGCGCGTCCAACTTCTACGGCCGGTTCAACTCGGTCAACGGGACCTTCTCGGTGGTCGACGGCGGGACCGGGTCCGTCTCGGTGACGATCGACGCCGCCAGCGTGGACACCAATAACGACAAGCGGGACGGGCACCTGAAGAGCGCGGATTTCTTCAGCGTCGAGGAGTTCCCGCAGATCACGTTCAAGAGCGATGCGCTGAAGCACTTGGGCGGCGCCAAGTACGAGGCGAAGGGCACGCTCACGCTGCGCGGCGTCTCGAAGGAGGTGACGTTCGAGGTCGAGAAGGTCGGCGCCGGCGAGATGAAGGGCGTGAAGCTCATCGGGTTCGAGGGCACGGTCACGATCAACCGCAGCGACTTCGGGATGAAGTACGGCCTCGGCGGCCCCCTGGGCGACGAGGTCAAGCTGATCATCTCGGTCGAGGCGCAGGCCCAGTAGTGCCCGAGCTTCCGCCCACCGAAGTCCTCTTCCAGATCGGATACGCGGCCGCGGTCAGCGCGGCCGCGCTCCTTCTGACATGGCCGTGGCGCGAGCGCGGCTGGCCGGTGCCGGTCGCGCTCGGCCTCGGCGTGCTCGCGTGCCACGTCGCATCGGTCGGGTTCCCCGACAGGGCCTGGCCGCCCGCGCGCGCGGACCGCCTGTTCCACTTCGCGGCGTTGGGCCTCGTGCTCGGAACCGTCGAGGCGGCGGTGCGGGTCCCGGCGGTCGTCCGCTGGATCCTGCGCGCGGCCGCGTGCGCCGCGTGCGCGTGGGCGCTGATGCCGCCCGTCGACCCGCTGTGGAAGGTCGGGGCCGTGGGCGTGGGGGCGTTTCTCGCGTGGAGCGCGTTCGCGTGGCGCGCGGGCCACGTGGAGGGCTACGGCGGGCCCGCCGTGCTCGTCGTGGTGACGGGCGCGGGCGCCGTCGCGCTGGCAGCCGCGCGCACCGGGCGGCTCGGCCAGCTCGCGGGCGCGCTCTCTGCCGCCGCTGGACCCGTCCTCGCATACGCGCTCCTTCGCCGGAAGCTCCCGCTCGCCGGCGGCGCCGTGACCGTCTACATGCTCGCGTCGCTGCCGCTCTGGATCGCGGGCTGGCGCCTCGCGAAACTCCCGCTCGGGAGCGCGGCGGTCCTCGCGGTTGCGCCGATCGCCGCGCAGCAGCGCCGCGGCTGGCTCGGGGTGCTCGCGGCGGGCGCCGCTGCCGCGTTCGCGGCGTACCTGTCCTGGCGCGCGAACCCGAGCGAGTTCGACCCGTCGCTCGGGTACTGACCGACGGCCGTCCCCGGGAGAACGCGGCGCGTCCCGCGACGGCTGCTTCGCAAACCGCGGCGGGCCGTCCGAAGCGCGGCCGCGCCGGGCGGTGAGGCTCCTGCCCCCGTGGCTCGGCATCGAGGTGGCCGGCGCCGCTGCCGCGTTCGCGGCTACCTGTCGTGGCGGGCGGGCCCGACGCTCGGGCACCGAGCGCCCCCCTCCGTTCCCCCGCGCGCCTACTTCAGCGGGGCGAGCTCGAACTCCTGCTTCAGCTTCACCACCGTGTTGTGCGGGATGTAGCCGCGCACCGCGGCGCAGGCGTAGACCATCACGTTCTTCCCGAGGATCGTCCCCGGGTTGAGCACCGAGTTGCACCCGGTCAGCGCGCCGTCGCCGAGGATCGCGCCGAACTTCTCGAGGCCCGTGTCGATCACCTCGTCGCCGACGCGCAGGCGGATCGTCTTGTCGGCCGCGATCTTGAAGTTGGAGAGCTTCGTGCCCGCGCCGAGGTTCGTCTTGTTCCCGAGGATGCTGTCGCCGCAGTAGTTGTAGTGCGGCGCCGCGGCGCCATCGAGCATGAGCGTGTTCTTGAGCTCCGTGGAGTTGCCGACCACGCAGCGGTTCCCCACGAGCACGTCCCCGCGGATGTAGGCGCCGCTCCGGATCTGGCAGTCCTCGCCGATGATCGCCGGCCCCTTCACGCACGCGAAGGGCTCGACGACCGTGCCCTTGCCGATCAGCACGTCGGGCCCGACGAACGCGCCCTTCTCGACGGTCCCGAGGATGTCGGACCGCAGGTGCTGGCGCACGTAGGCGCCGATCTTCCGCAGCGCCTGCCACACCTCGTCGCAGTCGCGGAAGATCTCGCGGTGTTGGAACCCCGCGAGGTCGAAGAACTCCTCCGGTGCGAAGTTCATGCCCAGGCCTCCAGCATGCGCGCGCCGAGCGGGGTGAGCTCGTATCCCGCCTCGCACGCGCGGATCACCTTCTCTTTGTTCGCGAGCTCCTCGAGCAGCCGCTCGCGGTGCACGCCCTGAGGCACCGGGAGCTCCTCCGACGCCCGCGGGCCGTCGCGGAGCGACTCGAGGACCGCGCGCTCCGCCTGCGCCATCGCGTGCCCGCGGTCCTTCATCGTGCGGGCGACGAGGAGGATCGCCCCCTCCCCCACGCGCAGCAGTTCGGCCGAGTCCTCGAGCGTGCCGCGCACGTTGACGCCGGTTTTCTCCTCCGTGCCGGAGTTGCGCACGAAGATGCCGGCGCGCTGGCGGCCGTCGGGCCCCGTCACCGCGAGGTAGAGCATGTCGGGCTCCTCCGGCCGCGGCTCTACGACGACCTCGCCGAGCGCGCACTCGCGCCGGATCAGCTCCTCGAGATCGCGGAAGACCTCGCCGCCCTGCCGCAGGAGATCCTTCTTCGTGTAGTAGACGTAGAACGTCTTCTTGAAGCCGCGCGGGAAGGGCCGCGCCGCGTCGCGCGCCTTGAGGCCGCGCGTCGCGACGAACGTGTTGAGCGCGCTCTTGAGCCCGTTCCCGAGGAACACCTCGAGGTCGCGGCCCGCGCGCGTCGTGACGTACCCGCGGGAGATGTTGTGGCCCGTCTCCTCGCTGCCGATGCCGTAGCGGTCGGGGTGGTCAGCCGCCTGCTTCAGCACCCACTTGTCGCCGACGCCGGTGAGCACCGGCTCGTAGCCGAGCTCCTGCGCGAAGCGCGCGGCGTTGAGGTCGCTCTCCACGGTGTTCACGTAGAGAGGTGAGGGGGGCCGGGGGGAGAGGAACCGCGCCTGGTGGCACGCGGTCTCGTCGCCCGAGAGCACGAGGATGCTGCTGCTCTCGCGGTCGTGGTCGAGGCGGTAGAAGCGGTCGCCGTCGGCGTCGAAGACGGCCGCCTTGCCGCCGTTCTCGAAGAGCGCCTGCACCGCCGCGTGCTGGGCGAACCGCAGGTCGCCGCGGGCGATCTCCTGCACGCCCTCGAGGTCGGCGACCCCGCTCTTGCGGTTGACGTCGCCGCTCTTCGTGTCGCTGTTGAGCTCGGTCACGTCGCCGCCGTGGAGCCGGCGGAAGACCTCGATCGCGAGCCCCGACATCGCGCCGTTCGCGGCGTCGATGACCAGCGGGAAGTCGCCGAGCGTCTCGCCCGGCTTCAGCCACGAGTTGCGCGGGTCCAGGTGGAACCGGAGGAAGACCTCGCGCGCCTCGTCCCGCGCATCGACGCGTCGGCCCTTCTCGAAGAGCGGCTTCACGTCGGCGGCGTAGTCGAGGGAGAGGACGTGCGCGGTCAGCTCCCGGTCCTCCTCGGGGAACAGCTTCAGCGCGTGCGGGCCGTGGAAGACCTTGATGCCGTTCTGGTCGCGGAAGTTGTGGCTCGCCGTGATCATCAGCGCGCACATGCTGCCGCGCCAGATGTGGTAGAGCGCGACGCCGGGCGTCGGGAAGATGCCGAGCACGACGGCGGTCGCGCCGGCCTTGCGGACGCCCCGCACCGCGGCGCCGGTGAAGTCGCCCGCGGGGTCGCGCGGGTCCCACCCCACCACGACCTCGCCCGGCTTCCCGAGCGACGCCACGTAGGCGTACGCGTAGAGCTCGAAGAACTCCTCGGTCAGGAGGCCCCTCTCGAGGAACGCCCGCTGGGGCGTGAGGCCGGCCACGCGCGGGTCCGCGGCCAGCGCCACCGGGCGCCGGATGCCGTCCGTCCCCTGGAGCCGCTCCACCGCCTCGCTGCCGATCGTCATGCACTCCCCGGCCACGCCTTGCCGATCGTCATTCCAGCGGTGCTCGCTGAAATCATGCCCCCGGAGCCCCCTCTGCCTCGACGTACGCGAGCCCCTCGATCTCGATCCAGGTGCCCGGCGTGAAGAGCTCGGTGACCCCGAGCAGGCACATCGCCGGGAAGTGCCGGCCGAGCCGCTTCCGGTAGGCATCGCCCAGTTCCTTCAGCCTGGCCCGGTACTCGGGGACGCGCGTGCAGTAGATGCGGAGGAGCGCCAGGTCGGCCGGCTTGCCGCCGGCGGCGCGGAGCGCCTCGACCAGGTTGTCGAGCGCGAGCGCGAACTGCGCCACGAGATCCTCCGAGACGACCTTGCCCGCCTTGTCCCAGCCGATCTGCCCCGCGAGGACGACCGGGGCGCCCTTGCCGACCGCGACGTGCGAGAAGCCCTTCGCCTCGGCGAGCGTCGCGGGGTTCTTGAGGCGAACGCTCATGCGCCCTTCCGGATCTCGTGCAGGACGCGGCCGTACTCGTGGATGTCGCGCACGGTCACGCAGGTGACGCCCTTGTTCGCGGCCTCCCACACGGTCTCGGAGCCCTCGTAGGCGAAGAATACGGTGCCCTCGCCGCCGAACGGGTGGAGCCCGATGTGGGTGATCGCGGTGTCGGGGCCCGGGAAGAGCTCCGACGCGAGGCGGCGCGCGCCCTGCTCGGGGCCGTGTTGCCAACGGGCGACCGACTCGGTGACGAAGCCGAAGGTCGTGACGCCGCGCATCTCGGTGAAGCGGTCGCAAGAGACCGCGATCTCCTGCGCGAGGATCTGGACCTTCTGGCTCGCCTCGGGGCGGGGCTGCGGGTCGGGAAGGAAGCGGAAGCGGCCGGACGGCAGCCGCGTGACGCGGACGGCGCAGCCGGCGAGGTCGCCCGCGAGCGCTGCGCGGACGGCCTCGAGCTCGGAGGGGTCGCCCAGGACGATCGCCGCCTCCTCGGCCGCCTCGACCGGCGTGCCGCCGTGGTTCCGGATCGCCTGGAGGAGCTCGCGCACGCTGGGGACCGGCGTCGACGCCATCCCCTCGAAGGTGACCTCCTGCCGGCCGCTCGAGACGAACCCGGCGAGGCTCACGCGGAGCATGTCCGGCGCGGCGCCGGCGAAGAGCGCGCACGCGAACGCCTGCATCTCGGTGGTGCTTTGCGGGTAGGCGTGGAGGACGGCGCCGCCGGAGAGTCCGCAGACGAGCCCGCGCTCCGCGATGATGTGGACGTAGGGCGCGGCCTCCATGGCGGCGCGCACTTCCGGCAGCGGGTCGACCGAGATGACGGCGATGGCGGTGCCTGGCTTCCTCACGAGCTCGCCGATCTCCGCGGTGACCGCGAGGGGCCCCCAAGGGGGCATCTCGAAGGTGACGAGCAGGGGCGCGGTGGCGAGGTCGATGCCCTTCTCGGCGGCGAGCGCCTTCGTCTCCTCGATCTTCTTCCGCAGGCGGGGCATTCGGGCGGCTCCCGTTATACCCGCCGGGGGGAACGATCCCACTCGGCCTGGAATCGGTGGGGATGCCGTGCTCCCGCCGCGGATCGCGTATCCGAGCCGCCCGCGCTCGCCTGCGGGCAAGCAGAGGACGCGGCGGCGGCATGACGAACGACGTCGAGCCCGGGCCCCCGGACCCCTACTCCTTCCACTCGTAGAACCCGCGGCCGCTCTTCTTCCCGAGCTTCCCCTCCGCCACCATCTTGCGGAGCAGTTGCGGCGGCTTGAAATGCTGCGCCTTGAGCGCCTCCGCCAGGTGGTCCGCGATCGCGAGCCGGATGTCGCAGCCGACCACGTCCGTGAGCCGCAAGGGCCCCATCGGGTGGCCGTAGCCATGGACCATCGCCTTGTCGATGTCCTCCGGCGACGCGACCCCCTCCTCGACCATCCGGATCGCCTCCATCGCGATCGCGATCCCCAGGCGCGACGACGCGAAGCCCGGCCGGTCGCGGACCGTGATGACCTCCTTGCCGAGCCGCACGCCGAACTCGCGGACGGCCTCGACCGTCGCCGGCGCCGTCTTCTCCCCCACCACCAGCTCGAGCAGCTTCATCAGCGGCACCGGGTTGAAGAAGTGCATCCCGACGATGCGCGGCGCCGCGTCGTTGTCCTCCGCGATCCTCGTGATCGGGAGCGAGGAGGTGTTGGTCGCGAGGATCGCGCCCTTGGGCGCCACCTGCGCGACCTCGCGGAAGAGCTTCCGCTTGAGCTCCAGGTCCTCCGGCGCGGCCTCGATCACGAGGTCGGCCCCCGAAGCCCCCTCGCTTACGGCCGTCACGGATCTGATCCGCGCGAGCGCGGCGTCGCGATCCGCCGCCGTGACCTTGCCCTTCCCGACGCCCTTCCCGAGGAAGTCGGAGATCCGCTTCACGCCCTTCGCCACCGCCTCCTTGGAGACGTCATAGAGCCGCACGTCGCAGTCGGCCTGCGCGCACACCTGCGCGATGCCCGCGCCCATCGTCCCCGCGCCGAGGACGCCAACCGTCCGGATCCGCATGGGCCCACCGTATCAGGCCGGCCTACAATCGCCGCCATGCCGGAGCTGCCGGACGTGACGGTCTACGTCGAGTGCCTGAAGCCGCGGGTCGTCGGCCAGCCGCTCGAGCGCGCACGCGTGAGAAGCGTCTTCCTCGTGCGCACCGTCGACCCGCCGCTCTCGAAGGCCGAGGGCAAGCGCGTCACCGGCGTGGAGAGGCTCGGCAAGCGCGTCGTGCTCGCGTTGGAGGAGGATCTGTTCCTCGTCTTCCACCTGATGATCGCCGGAAGGTTCCGCTGGGGGGCTCCGGGGGCGGCACTGCCGGGGAAGTACGGGCTCGCCGGATTCGACTTCCCGACGGGCACGCTCCTGCTCACCGAGATGGGGAGCCGCAAGCGCGCGTCGCTCCACGCGCTCGAGGGCCGTGACGCGCTGCGGCGCCACGACCCGGGCGGCCTTGAGGTGCTCGACGCGCCGTTCGAGGCGTTCGCAGAGGCGCTCGCGCGGGAGAACCACACGCTGAAGCGCACGCTCACCGACCCGCGCATCTTCAGCGGGATCGGCAACGCCTACTCGGACGAGATCCTCCATCGCGCGCGGCTCTCCCCGCTCGCGCTCACGTCGCGGCTCGCGGAAGAGGACGCGCGGCGCCTTCACGCGGCGGCAAGGGACACGCTTCTGGACTGGACGCGCAGGCTCCGCGAGGAGGCGGGCGACGGCTTCCCGACGAAGGTCACGGCGTTCCGCGAGGGGATGGCGGTGCACGGCCGCTTCGGGGAGCCGTGTCCGGATTGCGGCTCGCCGGTCCAGCGGATCGTCTACGCCGAGAACGAGACGAACTATTGCGCGGCGTGCCAGACCGGCGGCAAGCTCCTCGCCGACCGGGCGCTGTCACGGCTCCTCAAGGACGACTGGCCGAAAACGCTCGCCGGGTGGGAGGAGCTGTACGCGCGCGGGTAGACTGCTCCCATGCTGACGGTACGCCGCGGGGAGGAGCGCGGGCGCACGCTCCTCGATTGGCTCGACAGCCGCCACACCTTCTCGTTCGGCGATTACAGCGACCCCGCGCACATGGGGTTCCGCTCGCTGCGCGTGATCAACGAGGATCGGGTGGGGGCCGGGGGAGGGTTCCCGACGCACCCCCACCGCGACATGGAGATCCTAACGTACGTGCTCGCGGGCGCGGTCGCCCACCGGGACAGCCTCGGCCACTACACGGTGACGCGTGCGGGCGAGATCCAGCGCATGACCGCCGGCACGGGCGTCACGCACAGCGAGCACAACCACTCCGACGAGAAGCCCGTCCACTTCCTCCAGATCTGGATCCTGCCGGAGCGGAAGGGGCTCGCGCCCGGCTACGAGCAGCGCGCGCTCGGGCGGCGGAAGGGCTTCGCGCTCGCGGTGTCGCGCGACGGCCGCGAGGGTTCGCTCAAGATCCACCAGGACGCCGAGCTGCGCGTCGCCGAGCTCGAACCGGGCGAGGAGGCGAGCTTCCCGCTCGCGATTGAACGCCACGCGTGGGTGCAGTTGGCGCGCGGCGAGGCGACGGTGAACGGGGAGGCGCTCGCGGCAGGCGACGGCCTCGCGGCGAGCGCCGAGGAGCGGATCGAGGCGAAGGCGAAGACCCCCGCGACGCTCCTGCTCTTCGACCTCGCATGAGTCGAAGCCTGTCCCGCCGTAGCGCCGGGAGGAAGGCGGGCCTGCCCGCCGGCTTGTCCGCCGCAGCCTTGGCGCATGCGGAAGCCGCCCCCCAGCCCCCCTGATTTCGCACCCCCATCACCCCCATTGCGGCCGCGACCGCGGTCCCCGTAGAATCCCGCCCCGGTATCGGTAGGGAGGTGTCGGATGCGAGCGGTGTGGGCGACCGCGGCGTGCGTCCTCATCGCCGGCTGCCAGGCGGTCGGCACGAACGCGCACTACGGCGTTTCGGACAACGACATGTCGTTCGGCGAGGTGGAAATGGTGCTCGCCGACGCGGAGAAGTCGCCGTTCCAGGGGGTCCCGTTCCTTGTCGTCGGGCAAGGAACGCTCCCCGAGGAGTACGGCAACGACGTCTCGTACCAGCGGGTTTCGCTGGGCGAGAAGGTGCGGCTCCCGATCGAGGCGGCCGGCGGCCAGGTGATCTTCTACATCGAGGCGGGCGGCATGGTCTCCTACTACGAGTCGGAGGCGATCGGCACGCCCTTCGAGCCGGAGATCGTGATGGGCGGCGGCATGTCGGTGAAACTCGGCAAGAACTGGCTCCTCGACATCGGCGCGCGCGCGCGGCGGCCGATGGGCAACGGCGAGGACCACGACGAGCCCGAGCACGCGCCCGACGGGACGGAACCGGAGTTCTTCCTCGGCATGCGGAAGGACTTCTGAGCGCGTCAGGCACCGGCGGCGGCGTCCTGCGGGCGAAGGGTGGGGGCTCCGGGGGCCCATCGCATCTCGAGGTCCGCCACGAGCGGCAGGTGGTCGGAGGCCTCGCGCGTCAGCTCGAGGCGCGAGGGGAAGCAGTGGTCGCAGTGGAGGTCGCCGCGCAGGTAGAGCGCGTCGAGCGGCCGCACGGGGAGGATCGCCGGGTAGGTGTGCGCGGCGGCGCCGGCTCGCCGGAACCCGGCGGGCTCGAGGAGGCGCGGGCCCAGCGTCCCGTAGAGGTCGTTGAAGTCGCCGCCGACGAGGATCGGCGTCCGGGGGTGCAGCTGCGCGAACGGGTGGCTTTCGAGGAAGCGGCGGAGCTGCCGCCGCCGTTCGTAGGCCGCGAGGCCCAGGTGCAGGTTGTAGAGCGCGATCGTGCGGCTGTACCGGCCGTTCCGGACCCGGCAGCGCGCGTAGAGGACGCCGCGCCGCTTCTTGAGCGGGATCGTCAGGTCCACGTTGCGCGGCTCGAAGAGCGGCCAGCGGGAGAGGATCGCGTTCCCGTAGTGCCCGGGACCGAGGCGGAGCCTCACGTTCGGCGCGAAGGCGCGATGCCGTAGCCCGAGCGCGTCCCCGAGCGTGTCGACCTGCCGGTGAAATCCCGAGCGTTTGGCCCCCTCGTCCACCTCCTGGAGGAGAACGACGTCCGGGCGATAGTGCGCGATCACGTCCACGATCCGCTGGGGCCGGTAGCGGCGGTCAAGGCCCCCGATCCCCTTGTGGATGTTCCAGGTCAAGGCGCGTAGCCGCATCGCCCATAAGGTACCGGCTGCCAAAACGTACCTGGTTCGTTTCGGCAGAATGACGGGGCGAAAGGCCGCTTGGCGGGCGGGATGGAGCCCAGGAGCCCCCGCCCGGGACGCTACGACTTCCTCGCGCGCTTCTCGAGGAACTCGGTCATCCGGCGGCGCTTCTCCTCGCTCTCGAAGAGCACCGCCTGCGAGACCTGCTCGAGCAGGAGCCCGCTGTCCTGGCCGGTGCGCGCCGAGTTGTTGAGGTTCAGCTTCGCGAGGCGGACGGCGAGCGAGCCCTGCGCGAGGATCTGCCGCGCGAGCGCCTTCGCGGCGTCGAGCGCCTCGTCGTCGGGGACGACGCGGTTGACGAGCCCGATGCGCTCCGCCTCGCGCGCGTCGATCGTGCGGCCGGTGAGGACGAGCTCCTTCGCGCGGCCGAGCCCGACGAGGCGCGGCAGCCGCTGCGTGCCGCCCGCGGCCGGGATGATGCCGAGCGCGACCTCCGGCTGGCCGAACTTCGCGCCCTCGCCGGCGACGCGCAGGTCGCAGCACATCGCGAGCTCGCAGCCGCCGCCGAGGCAGTAGCCGCGCACCGCGGCGATGGTCGGGAACGGGAGCGCCTCGATCTTCCCGAAAAGCGCCGCGTTGATCGTCCTGAGCGCGTCCATCGCGTTGCGCTCGCGGAGCTGCGCGATGTCGGCGCCGCCGATGAAGGCCTTGTCGCCCGCGCCGGTGAAGACGCACGTCTCGACGACGCCGTCCATCACGAAACCGTCC
>DASUGR010000272.1:0-16662 GCA_036273915.1 Planctomycetota bacterium
GAACGCGCCCTTCTCGTGGCCGTAGAGCTCGCTCTCGAGGAGCGTCTCGGGCAGCGCGCCGCAGTCGATGGGCTCGAAGGGCCCGGCCGACCGCCGCGACGCCGCGTGGATCGTGCGCGCGACGAGCTCCTTGCCGGTGCCCGACTCGCCGAGCACGAGCACCGGCGCTTCCGCCATCGCAACCGTGGCGATCTGCTTGAAGACCTCCTGCATGACGCGCGTCGCGCCCTTCAGAGGCGAGGCCGCCTTCGAGAGCTGGCCGCGCAGCTTCGCGACCTCGCGCTCGAGGGCGGTCCGGCGCACGGCGCGGTCGACGAGCGCGGGCACCTCCTCCGCGCGCAGGGGTTTCACGAGGTAGTCGTAGGCGCCGCGCCGGAGCGCCTCCACCGCGTTCTCCACGGTCCCGTGCGCGGTGATCACGACGACCGACTGGCCCTTGAGCCGCGACAGCGCCTCGAGCCCGTTCATGCCGGGCAGGCCGATGTCGAGGAACACGAGATCCTTGCCCGGTGCCAGCGGGAGCCCGATCTCGGCGCTGCCGGCGGTCTCGGCCTCGTGCCCGGCCTGCTCCAGCGCCTTCTTGAGCGCCCAGCAGATGTTCGGTTCGTCGTCGATGATGAGAACGCGCGCCATGGACAAGAGAGTCTAGCCGCGGCGAGGAGGATGAGGGGGCGCGGGGGAGAAGGAGGGCCTCATGCGGGGAACCTGATCGAGAACGTGGTCCCGCCCTTCCCGGTTCGGAAGTCGAGGCGCGCGCCGTGCTCCTCGGCGACCTGCGCGACGACGGCGAGCCCGAGCCCGATGCCGCCTTCCTTCGTCGTGACGAACGGCTGCAGGAGGCTCCCCATCACCTCCTCCGGGATCCCGCCCCCCTCGTCTTGGACCTCGACCAGCGCCCCCTCGCCGCCGGCCGGACCCCGCGCGCGCATCCTCACGGCGCCGCCCGCCGGTTGCGCCTGCGCCCCGTTGAGGACGAGGTTCAGGATCGCCTGCTTCAGCCGGTCCTCGTCCGCGGGGAGCGTGAGACCAGCGGGCGCGTCGACCTCCAGCCGCACGCGCAGGTGGTCGCACTGCGGCCCCAGCAGCTTCGCGACGTCGTCGAGGAGCCGGCGGACGTCCACGGGGACGAGCCTCGGCTTCCTCGGCCGCACGAAGTCGAGCAGCTCCCGCAGCGTGCGGTCGAGGCGGTCGATCTCCGCGAGCGCGATGCGGCGCGCCTCGCCGTCGTCCCCGTCCGCGGGCATGCCGGCCTCGACGGCCATCCGGATCGCGGTGAGCGGGTTCCGCAACTCGTGGGCGATGCCGCCGGCGAGGCGGCCGAGCGCCGCGAACCGCTCGCTCTCGCGCAGCTTTCCCTCGCTCGCGCGGATCGCGTCGACCATCCGCGTGAACGCGTCCTGGAGATCGCCGATCTCGCCGGGGCCCCGGCCCCCCAGCCCCCCCTCGTATCGCCCCTCGCCGAACCCGCGCACGGAGTCGGCGAGCCGCTTCACCGGCCGCGCGATCGCCCGCGCGACGGCGAGTCCCAGGAGGAGCGCGACGAGGAGCCCCACGGCCCCCGCGACCGCGATCGGCACGAGCGCGTCCCGCTGCCGCTCCTCGATCAGCACCTCGTCCTCGAGGATCAGGCACGGCCCGCGCGGGCCGGCCGACCGGCGGAGCACGCGGTAGCTCCTGCCCCCGACGGTCGCGGCTTCGGCGGGCGGGAGCCGCGTCGTGGCGAGGAGCGGCACGAGCCGCCGCGTCTCGTCCGCGCCCCAGCCGGGGCCGACGGCGTAGCGGTCGACGACGAGGCCGACGCCCATCAGGTGCGCGAGCGGCTCGAGGATCTCCGGCCTCGGCGGCGAGAGCGTCTGCAGCGTCGCCGCGATCCGGTCGGCCTTGTCGGCCAGCTCCGCCTCGACGCGGGCGTCCGCGAGGCGCGCCGCCGCGAATCCGAGAACCACGAAGAGCAGCGCCACCGCGACGGCGAGCGGCCAGACGATGCGGCGGGCGAGCCTTGCCCCGAACACCGCCGGCTACCCTCCGCGCGGGCTACTCGTCGGCGAGGATCTCGATCCGCTTCACCATCACCGTCTCGTAGCCGGTCCCGCTCTCCGGGTCGGTGATGCCGATCACGCCGACGCGCTTGTTCACGAACCTGCCGAGATCGAACTGGTTCGCGATCAGGTAGTACCGCATCTTGTCGCCCTCCACGAGGCGGTACGACGGGTAGCGGCCCACGATGTCCGGGACGAACTTGACGATGCCGGTCGCGACGTAGCGCGGCTTCTTCTCGCGCTCGAACTCCTCGCGGATCTCCGCGAGCCGCCGCTTGTACTTCTTGTCGATCTCCGAGAGCTTCGAGTCGAGCGCGGTGTTGAGCTCGGTCTCCTTCGCCCGGAGCTCCTCGATCGCGAGCATCCGCTCCTTGTCGAGAACGTCGGAGAGGAGCTTCACGCGCTTGTCGCGGTTGTCGGGGCTCAGCTCGCTCGCGTCGATCGTGGCCACCGACGTCCGGACGAGCTCGACGTCTGCCGCGGTCTTCGCCGTCTTGAGCTTGGCGCGCGCGCCGGGCTCGAGCTTCTCGAACTTCGCGTCGGCCGCGGTGCTCCCCAGCGTCAGCGCGGGGGCGGCAGCGGCGTCCTCCTCCTTCACCTCGGCGAGGGAGGCGGGGCCGATCTTGTTCAGGAAGCGCGCGGCGGCGTAGAGCGGGAACCGGCGCGGGACGCGGATGCGATACCACAGCCCCTCGCTGTCGGTCTTCTTCTCCTCGAGGATCGTGACCGCCTCGCCCTTCTCCAGGCGGCCGCTCAACTGGTGGTAGCGCGTCGAGGGGCGCGGACGCACGAGCACCCGGCTCGCCGTCACCTCGCCCGTCCCGCCGTCGCCCTTCTTCACGAGGTCGCTGGAGACCCAGGCCGTGTAGCCGGCGGGCACCTCCACGAGCGACCACGCCGGGTCGTTCGGGTACTGGCCGAGGACGATGAGCTTCGCGCCCTTGCTGACCGTCACGACGGGCTGGTACGCCTCGCCCGGTCCCGCGCGCAGGTTGAGCGTGTTCGCCGTCACCTCGCCCGCGAATGTGTCGTCCTCGGCCGCGACCATGGGCCCGAGGAGAAGAATGCCGGTGAACGCCGCGCCAAGAAGCTTCATGTCCCGCCTCCGCGTGTCAAATGCAGTCCGTTGGATCGCCCCGTAGGATCGCGCCGACCGGGGACAATTTCAAGGATATAGTATGCGAAACGCGTTATTCCCCCATATGGAGTGGGCGAAGGCCCACTCCCGCGACCCCCTTCCCGTCGAGCTCGGGTTCTCCGGCGCGCGGGCGCCCAAGGGCCCCGCGTTCCGGGAACACGGGAGCGGGAACCCGGAACTGCAGGCGCGGATCGCCCGCCGCTACGGTGTCCCCGACACCCACGTCTACCTCGTCGGGGGGACGAGCCTCGCCAACTTCGTGACGATCGCGGCGTTTTGCGACGCCGGCGACGCGGTCGCGGTCGAGACGCCGCGCTACGCGCCGCTCGCCGAGATCCCCCGGGGGCTCGGCGCGACGGTCCTCGACATGCCGCGGCTCGACGCGGCGCTCGGGCCGGTTCCCGAAGGCGCGTCGCTGGCGATCGTCTCCACGCCGCACAACCCGACCGGCCGCCTGCTCGCGCGCGAGGAGTGGGCGCATCTCTCGGGCTTCGCGGACACCGGCGGCGTCGTCCTCGTGGACGAAGTCTACCGGGACCTGCAGGCGAGGCCGCCGGCCGTCGCCGCGTCCCGGCACCCGCGATTCCTCACGACGGGGAGCTTCACGAAGGCGTACGGCCTCGGCGCGCTCCGCCTCGGCTGGGTGCTGGGCGCGCCGGACCTGCTCGACCGGGTCCGCCGCACGGACAACCTCGTGTCGGTGCAGGTCTCCACGCCGTCGATGCTCGCGCTCAAGAGGGTCTGGCCGCGGCTCGGGGAGCTCCGTCGCCGCGCGGTCGCTCCGGTCAAGGCGAACCTCGCGGCGCTCAAGCGCTCGCGGCTGCCGTTCGTGAAGCCGGAGGCCGGCCTCACCGCGCTCGTGCGGGTCGGCGACGGGGACGCGGCGGCGACGGCGCTCCACTCGCGCGGGATCGGCGTGGCGCCCGGCTCGTTCTTCGGCGCGCCCGACCACGTCCGGATCTTCCTCGGCGCCGACCGGAGGTCCTTCGCGAAGGGGATCGCGGCGCTGCGCGCCTACTGCGGGTTGTAGCGGACGCGGGCCGCGGCCTCGCGAAAGACCGGAAGGCTCTCGGCGTACAGGCGCGCGGGGCTCCACCCGCGCACGAACCCGATGCAGCCGTGCCCGCCGAAGTAGAAGTCGATCTCGCGCTTGTCGCCGGACGCGTACACGAAGTAGGTCCCCGGCATCCCGCCGATCGTCACGGGCCCCTTCTCCTCGACCTTCCCGTTCGGCAGCCGTTCGAGGTCGCCGATGCGCTTCCGCACGAGGTCGTCGATCGAGGTGTCGCTCGCTTTCCACCCGAACTGGAGCTCCGCACGGATGCCCTGATCCTCCGCCGGCCCCTTGAAGTGGATCTGCCTTCCCTCGTCGATGACCATGTATCCGTCGGTCCACTTCTCGGGTACCGAGATCTCGAGATCCCAGCCGAGCTTCCGGGTGCCGACGCTCTTCCACTCGGCGTCCGTCTTGCCATCGATCGGGGGGGGCTCCGGGGGCGGCTTCTCCGTCCCGCTCGGCCGCTGGTCGGGAGGCCGGGGGAGCCCCTCCGGCGCCTCCTCGGGCTTGTCGCCGCACGCGGCGACCAGGAGAAGGAACGCGATACCAAACCTCATCGTCGGGCCGCGACCGGCCCACCCATGCTATCGCACCCGACGCGGCCGCGCGGGCCGCTCGCCGGCCGCAGCGGCCACGGCGGCGCGGATCACCTCGCGCAGCGGCACGTTCGCCTTCGCCGCCAGCGCGCGGCAGTCCTCGTATTCGGGCGCGACGTGGACCGCCTCGCCGAGCAACTCGCCCACCTTCACCTTCACCGGGCCGTAGCGCGTCCTTACGCTCACGATCCGGCGCGGCAGCTCGGTCCGTTCCACGCGGCGGCGGCGGACGCCGAGCGTCGTCCCTTCGCGGAAGAGCAGCGCCTCGAGCGCGGGCACCGTCTCCGCGCGGGCCAGCACGCCCACGCGGGTTCCGGGCCTCCCCTTCTTCATCACGACCGGCTGGAGCGTGGCGTCGAGCGCGCCCGCCTCGAGCAGCGCCGCGAGAAGGTGCCCGAGCACCTGCGGGGTCGCGTCGTCGACGTCGCAGACGAGCTCCGAGAGCTCGCCCGCACGCGCCACCGTCTCGCCCACGAGGACGCGGCAGAGGTTCGGATACTCGTGCGGGTCGCGGTCGCCCGCGCCGTAGCCGATCGAGGACGGGGCAAACGCCGGCGGATCCGACGTCTCCGCCCACGCGGCGACGAGCGCGGCGCCCGTGGGCGTCACGAGCTCGCCCGAGAGCCCGGAGTCGTAGACCGCCCGCCCCTTCATCAGCTCGAGCGTCGCCGGCGCGGGCACCGGCAGGCGGCCGTGCTCCATGGTCACGAGCCCCGTCGACAGCGGCAGCGGCCGCGACCAGAGCCCCTCGATCCCGAGCGCGTCCATCGCGAGCGCCGCGCCGGCGATGTCGCAGATCGCGTCGAGCGCGCCCACCTCGTGGAAGTGGACCTTCCCGACCGGGACGCCGTGGACCTTCGCCTCCGCCTCCGCGAGCCGCGCGAACGCCGCGGTCGCGAGCGCGAGCGCGCGCGCCGGGAGCTTCCCGCGCCGGAGGATCGCGAGGATCTCCTTGAGGCCGCGGTGCGCGTGCTGCTCCCCGGACTTCACGCGGAACTTCCGCCCCCGGAGCCCCCCCCTTTCGACCGTGCCGCAGGAGACCGTGACCGGAAGCCGTAGCGTCCTTAGCCCCTGCCGCACCCGCGCGAACGGCGCGCCCGCGCCCACGAGCGCGCCGACGAACATGTCGCCCGCCACGCCCGCGAACGGCTCGAGGAGCGCGACCCTCATCGCCGGATGGCCGCGTAGACCGCGCCGGCGTTGTAGGACGAGCGCACGAACGGCCCGGCGTAGACCGCGAGGAACCCCATCGCGCGGCCCTTCGCGGCGATCGCGCTGAACTCCTCCGGCGGCATGTAGCGCGCGACCGGCAGCTCGCGGTCCGACGGCCGCAGGTACTGCCCGATCGTCGCGATGTCGACGCCCGCCGCGCGGAGGTCCGCGAGCACGTCCAGCACCTCGGCAGGCTCCTCGCCGAGCCCGACCATCAGGCCCGACTTCGTGAGCACCCCCGGGCGCTTTGCCCGCGCGAGGAGCGCGAGCGAGCCTTTGTAGTCCGCGCCGGGCCTCACGGTCCTGTAGAGCCGCGGCACGGTCTCGATGTTGTGGTTGAAGATGTCGGGGCCCGCCGCCGCGACCTCGTCCGCGCTCCCCGGCCGGCCCTTGAAGTCGGGCGTCAGCACCTCGACGACGAACTCGCCGGCGCTGCGCAGCTCGCGGATCACCTGGACGAAGTGGCCCGCGCCCTTGTCGGGAAGGTCGTCGCGGTCGACCGACGTCACGACCACGTGCGAGAGGCCGAGGCGCTTCGCCGCCTCCGCGACGCGGCGCGGCTCGTCCGGATCGACCGGGTCCGGCGCGCGCTTCGGCACCGAGCAGAAGAAGCAGCGCCGCGTGCAGTTGTTGCCGAGGACCATGAACGTCGCGGTCTTCCGGCTCCAGCACTCGTTGCGGTTCGGGCACTTCGCCGACTCGCAGACGGTGTGGAGGCCGAGGGTGTCGACGACCTTGCGGACGGCCGTCGTCGCGCCGCCCGCCGGCAGCGGCTTCTTGAACCAGTCCGGGAGGCTCCGGCGGCGCTCGCGCGGGGGTCGAGGGGTCGTCGGCACGGCCCGCGATTATGGCAGAGTCCCGAAGCGCCGGGGACGGCGTGAAGGATAGGGCCGCGCGGGAGGCCGATCCCGAAGGGTCGCCGCTGCATGCGGCCGCCACCCTGCCGCATGGCGGCGCCGGCGAGCCGCGCGCCGACCTGGGTCGACTCGGAAACCCGGCGATGCGGAGCGGAGAAGCCGGGCGGCCTCGCCGGCCGACTCCAGCGGACTCCGGCGCTTCAGGACGGAACGAGGAGGGGGGGGTGCGGGGGCCGGAGGGAGGCGTAGAGCGAGAGGAGCCTCGGCGCGGCCGCGGAGGCCGGGAAGAGCCGCCGCACTCGCTCGGCCGCCGCCGCGCCGAGCGATGCCCGGAGGCCCGCGTCCCGGAGCCTCCCGAGGCCCCCCGCGAGGTCCTCCGTGACCACGCCGCCCTCCCCCACGACGAAGGGCACGTCGCCGACCGGGGTGGCCACGACGGGCCTCCCGCACCACGCCGCCTCGAGGAGCGCGAAAGGCGTCCCCTCCCGCCGGGATGCGAGCACGACCACGTCCACGGCGTCGTAGAGGTTCTCCATGCGCTCCACGTGGCCGAGGCAAAGGGCGCCGGGGACGTGCCGCGCGCCCGCGACGACCGGGAGGTACCCGGTGGCGCGCGCGGCGGCCACGAAACGCGCGTGGTCCTTCACGGCCGCCGGCCGGCCGACGAGGAGCGCGATCCGCTCGGGCGTCCCGAGCGACGCGCGCCACCGCTCGCGCGCGCCCGGCACGGGCGGGGGCAGTTCGATCCCCGGCGGCAGGACGGCGACCGGGACGCGCAGCCGCCGCTCGAGGTCCTTGGCCGTCGCGGGGCCCGTGGCGGTCACCACCCCGCCGCGCGCCAGGAAGCGCTCCGCCGCCTCGGCGAAACGCGCGAGCGGCGCCGGAAAGTAGCCGTCGAGGACGTGGCCGTGGAACGTGTGGACCCAGGGGATCCCGAGCCGCCGCGCGGCGAGGCGGCCGAGCGCCCCGGCCTTCGACGCGTGCGTGTGGACGACGTCGGGCCGGAGCCTCCGCAGGCGCCGGACGAGATCCAGGAGCGCGCGGGCGTCCCGCAGCGGGTCCACGGACCGCCGGAGCGCCGGAAGGACCTCCTGCGGCCCCTCCCACCGCGCCTCGCGTTCGTCGCCCTCCGCGACGCCGCGCACGAGGTGGTCGACCGCCCCCCGTGCCCCCCCGAGATAGCGCGCGATGCCGCCCACGTTCAGGCGGGTGACCACGTGCACGGCGCGCATGCCGTGATCGTAGACGAAAAAAGCGGGCGGCCCCTTCGGACCGCCCGCGTGCCGATGCGAGCCTCGGTCTAGAAATCGACCTGGAAGCGAGTACCGAACACGGTCATGTTGCCCTCGCCGAACGGGCCGCCGTTGCTGATGTCGGCCCAGATGATGTTGAACTTCCAGCACATCTGGGGGTTCCAGAACCAGCGGACGCCGAAGGTGATGCAATCCTGCTCGCCGCCGACCACGGCGCCGTCGCTCAGATCGACGTTGTCGAACTGGATCGCGACCTGCCACGCGCCCCGGCCCTTGCCGGAACCGGCGTGGAACATCTCCGTGACCTTCGGGCGGTCCAGCTTCTTCGCGCCCTTGTTGTAGTTGTTGTTGCCGCCGATGAGCCAATAGCCGACCTCGACGTAGAAGCCGGTGAACGTGGGCTCGGGGCCGGCGTTGCCGCTCACGTCGACCCAGAAGAACTCGGCCTGGACGTGGAGCTTCTCCCAGGTGAAGAGGAGCTCGAAGTCGAAGGTGCTCGCCTCGTGCGCCGCGAACGTGCCCGTGTCCACGAGACGCGCGCCGGTGCCGATGTTCGGGCGGGCGCGGTACTGGATCGTGCCGCCGGGCGTGGTGCTGTAGACGAAGTTGATGCCGAGCTGGAGGATCTGGTTCTTGTCCTTGTCCTCAAGGAAGGCGACCGCCCAGCGCGTGGCGAAGCCGTAGCCGCCGTTGTCCGTCGCCGTGCCGTTCGCGGACACCTTGAAGGCCTCGACGCCGCCGTAGAGCATGTTGCCCTCGAGGAAGTTGTTGAAGAGCGAGAAGCCGTCCTGGTAGGAGTAGGCGAAGGCGTTCACGCAGGCGGGCCGCTCCATGAACGTCACGAACCGGAGGCTCGTCTGGTCCGACAGACAGGTGATCACCTTGTAGCTGCCGGCCTGGAACGTGCCGGCGGGGCCGAGGTTCTTGAGCGCGAGGAAGCAGTCCTTGAGGCCCACCGCGCCCGACGCGAAGTCGAGCTCCACGCGGAAGAAGCCGTTCGTGTAGATCGTGCCCTCGACGACGGTGAACAGCTCGCGGAAGTACCACGAGTCCTGCTTCTGGGCGCCGCCGTAGTCGCCGTCGGAGCCGAAGTACGCCTGATCGAACTCGAGGCGGCCCCCGAGGTGGGCGGTGAACGACTTGTCCGCCGTCTCGAACTGCAGCCCGTTCTTGAAGAAGGCCTTCGCGGTGGTGTCCCCGCCCGTAGCGGGGGGCGTCTCCGCGAGGTAGCTCTCGACCTCCTTCTGCAGGGACGGGTTGACCGCTTCCGCAGCGGACGCGCGCGGTGCGGCCAACGCCACCACCAAGGCGAGAGCCGCCGCGATCCTCAGAAACAAGTTCATCCTCCGAGACTCCTTTCGTAGGCCGGAATTTAAACCGGCGCTTGGCGAGGGAATCTAGGGTTGAATTGGAAAGGAATCGTGAAGGCCGATTGAAAGACCCCTGAATCCCCGGCTACGCCGACGGTCAGGGCTCGGCCGCCCCCGGAGCCCCCGAAAATCACGCGGGAAAAGGAGCTTGCATCGCACGGAGCCCCTCGGACTCCCCGGACGCCGCGGACTCGCGGCCCGCATCTCCACCCAAGGCCGGCGAGGAGGCCCCGCCGCCGTCGCGGATCAGTGCGTGTGGCGCACGAGGTCGCCGGCCACCATGTAGATCACGTCCTCCGCCACGTTCGTGCAGTGATCCGCGATCCGCTCCAGGTACTTGGCCGTCGAGAGGATGAGCAGGCCGGACCGCACGTCCACCTGGCCGCTCTCCATGATCGCCCGCTGCTGCTCATAGGTCTTGGCGAGGAGGTCGTCGACCTGGTCGTCCATCCGGAGGACCTCCTCCGCGCGGCGCCGGTCCTGCTTCACGAAGGCATCCAGCGCGCCGCGGAGCATGGCGCCGCACGATTCCGCCATCGCGCCCAGCTCCGCGAGCCCCTCGCGGTCCTCCCGCCCCTCGCGCCCGAGCGCCCGCTCCGCGATGTTCACGGCCAGGTCCCCGACGCGCTCGAGATCGTTCGTGATCTTGAAGATGCCCACCACGTACCGCAGGTCCTTCGCGGTCGGGGCGTAGAGGGCGAGGATCTTCAGGACCTCCTCCTCGATCCGCAGCTCGAGGGCGTTGATCTCGCCATCGCCCTCGATGACCGCATTCGCGCCCGCGTGGTCGCTCACGAGGAACGCCTTCACGCCCCCGGCGACCGCGGACTCGCAGAGCCCGCCCATCACCATCACGTCGCGCGTGAGCTGCTCCATCTCACGAAGAAAGTGTCGCGTCATAACGCCATCTCCCCCGACGCTCCGGCATCCGCCGCGCCGGTCGGCGCGGCCTCCGCCGCGAGCGGAATGCGCACGGTGAACGTGCTGCCGCGCGCCAGCCTGCTCTTGACCTCGACCGTGCCGCCGTGGAGGCCCACCGCGTGCTTCACGATCGCAAGGCCCAATCCGGTCCCTCCCGCCGAGCGCGAGCGCGCCTTGTCCACGCGGTAGAAGCGCTCGAAGATCCGATCGAGATCCTCCTCGGGGATCCCGATCCCCGTGTCCCGGACCTCGACCGTCGCCGCCCCGTCGCGGGGCTCGAGGACCACGTCCACCTTGCCGCCGCGCGGCGTGTACGTGATCGCGTTCACGACGAGGTTGTCGAGGACGCGCCGCAGGGTGACGCCGTCCCCGACCACGCGGCTCCGCTCGGCCCTCACGGTGAGCGCGATGCCCGCCTGCCGCGCCCGCTCCATCAGCTCCTCGCACGCGGCGCGGACGACGCCCGCGAGATCCAGCGGCTCGCGCGGCAGAGTCTCCGGCCGCGACTCGAGCCGCGAGAGGGCGAGGATGTCGTCGAGGAGCGCCTCGAGGCGTCGCAGGTTGCGCTGGATCATCTGGACGAAGCGCGGGCCCTCGTTCGGGTCCAGGCGCGCGCCGTCGTCCTGGAGCGTCTCCACCGCGGCGGCGATGCTCGCCAGCGGCGTCCGGAGCTCGTGGCTCACGTTGGAGACGAAGTCGGTGCGCATCTGCTCCAGCCGCCGCAGCCTCGACATGTCGCGGAGCACGAGGATCACGCCGGTGCCGACGGGCGCCGCCCGCACCTGCACGAGGCGGCGCGGCGGGCCGTCGTGACGGATCTCCGCCTCCACCGGACCGCGCCCGGAGGCGGCCGCCTGCACGAGGCCCAGGACGCGCGGCTCCCGCACCAGCTCGTAGATGCGCTTGCCGGCGATCTCCGCATCCGGGGGCAGCGCGAGGATTCCCCGCGCGGCGCCGTTGACGAACGAGATGCGCTCCTGGGCGTCGACGGCGACGACCCCCTCGTTCATTCCCTCGAGCACCGCGGACAGCCGTGCCGCCTCCGCCTCCGCCCGCGCCAGCGTCTCCCGGAGCTGGACCGTCATCCGGTTGAACGCGTGGCCGAGGCGCGCGACCTCGTCGCTGCCGTGCGGGTAGACGCGCGCCGAGAAGTCGCCCGCCTCCACGCGCTGCGCCGCCGCCGTCAGCTCCCCCAGCGGCCGCGCGAGACCTCTGGCGAACAGGGCGGCGACGAGCACGCCGGCCCCTCCCACGCCGAGGGCGACGTACCAGAACGTCCGGGAGGCGTCGCGCAGCGCCGCGTCGACCTCGGCGAGGTTGCGCGCGATGCGGACGACGCGCATCGAGCCGGGGACCCGCACCGCCGCGTAGAGGAGGTCCCGGTCGATGGTCCGCGAATGGCGTGTCCGGATGGCCTCGCCCTTCGCGCGCGCCTCGGCGACCTCCGGCCGCTCGCCGTGGTTCTCGAGCGCGCCGACGTCCTTGTCGTCGACATGGCTGTCGGCCAGCACCGTTCCGTCCTCGTCGATCACGGTGATCCGCGCGCCCGTGTCCTGGCCGAGCTCGTGCGCCCACTTCTGCAGCTCCCCCGCATCGAAGGGGCCGCGGGCGACCGCGCGGGCCACGCCCCGCGCTTCCCGGAGCAACGAGTGGTCCAGGCTGTCGCGCGTCACCTTGCCGAGACGGTGGACCGTGACCAGCAGGAACGCCGCCAAGCCTACGACGACCGGCAGCGACGCGGCGATCGCAGCCTTGCCGGCCCATCCGAGGCGCATTCCCCTACTCTACAAACTTGTAGCCGACGCCGCGGATGGTAACGAGCCGGTCCCCGTAGTCCTCGAGCTTCCGGCGGAGCGCGGAGATGTGCACGTCGATGTTCCGTTCGATGACGATCACGTCCGTCCCGACGGCCTTGTCGAGCAGCTGGGCCCGCGAGTAGACGCGCCCGGGGTTCCGGGCGAGGTGGACGAGCAGGCGGAACTCGGTGGCGGTCACGGGAATGGGCTTGCCGTGCAGGCGCACCTCGTGGCGGGACGGGTCGACCTCCAGCTCGCCGTGACGGATCGGCTGGCCCGGCTCCGGCGGCTCGTTGGTGCGGCGGAGCAGCGAGCGCACCCGCGCCGCCAGCTCCTTCAGTCCGAAGGGTTTCCGCACGTAGTCGTCCGCACCCACGCCCAAGCCGATCACCGCGTCGGTCTCCTCCGCCTTCGCGGTGATCATGATGATGGGGATGCGCGCCGTGTCCTCCGAGGCCCGGAGCCTGCGGCAGACCTCGATCCCGTCGAGCCCCGGGAGCATCAGGTCCAGGAGCACGAGGTCGGGCCGGCGCTCCTTGACGATGCGGAGCGCCTCCTCCCCGTCCTTGCAGGGGATCGGCTTCATGCCCTCCTTGCGGAGCGCGAACACGACGGCCTCGAGGAGGTCGGGCTCGTCCTCGACGACAAGGATCCTGTGGCTCATCTGCCGCAACGTGGGATCCTCCGCTACCGGTCCGACGGTCCGCGGCGTCCCGCGGCCGATCTTCGACGCGACCTGCCCCATGCCTCCGTTCCTTTCCTCTTGTCCGGGGCGCCTTTCGCCCCCCCCGTTCCCAACCGGGTCGACGCCCATGGGATCTAACCGAATCGGCCCGTGACGTAGTCTTCCGTCTCCCGCAGCCGGGGATTCAGGAAGATGTTCTGTGTCGGGCCGAACTCGACGAGCCTCCCCAGGTACATGAACGCCGTGTAGTCGCTGGTCCTCGACGCCTGCTGCATGTTGTGCGTGACGATCAGGATCGTGTAGTGGCCCTTGAGCTCGCCGATCAGGTCCTCGATGCGTCCGGTGGCGATCGGATCGAGCGCCGAGCAGGGCTCGTCGAGCAGGAGCACCTCCGGATCGCCCGCGATCGCGCGCGCGATGCACAGACGCTGCTGCTGGCCGCCGGAGAGCCCGAGGCCGCTCTCCTTCAGGCGGTCCTTCACCTCCTCCCAGAGCCCCGCGCTGCGGAGGCTCTTCTCGCAGACCTCGTCGAGGGTGTGGCGGTCGCGCACGCCGTCCACGCGCAGGGGGTAGACCACGTTCTCGAAGATGCTCATCGGGAACGGGTTCGGCTTCTGGAACACCATCCCGATCCGCTTCCGCAATTCGATCACGTCGGTGTCCTTGGAGTAGATCGAGTCGCCCGACAGCCGCATGTCGCCGCCGTAGCGCACGGAGAGGATGAGGTCGTTCATCCGGTTGACGCTGCGCAGGAGCGTCGACTTGCCGCAGCCGGAGGGTCCGATCAGCGCGGTCACCGCCCCGTCGGGCACCGACATGCTGATGCCGAAGAGGGCCTGCTTCGCGGCGTACCAGAGGTCGAACGCCTCGATCTCCACCTCGGACGAGCACGACCCGAGCTCCTCGTGGACCTTCGTGGCGAACGGGAGGCCGCGCTCCACCGCCGTGAAGAGCCCGGAAGGCTCCCGCTCCGCCTTCGGCGCGACGGGCTCGTCGGCCGAGACGAACCCGGCGATCGCCGCCTTCTTCGGCGGCTCCTTCTCGCGGCTCTTTTCCCCTCGCTGCACGCTCTCTTCGATCATCGGTCCTCCTCGGAGGCGAGCGGCCTTGTTGGAGACGGGTGCCAGGAGCACAGCGCCCCCGGCACCCGTACGGAGGTCTCACTCGACGGGACGGCCATGGCCTATCCTCGCCGAGGCCGACCCTGTTTTCTGTCTGGCGTCGGACGCCGCCCCGGCGGCCCCCAGGGGCCGTTGGCAGCAGACCAGACGGGGGTGAAGCCCCGTTACCCAAAACATCAAGGACACGTAAATGTTGCCAGACGGTGTCGGCGGACTGTACATGCCGGGCGCTCTCCCGCCCCGGTGGTAGCGGCCTTCCGTTGTGGCACGCCGTTTCCAAGGGGCCGCGGCATGCAAGGCGTCTCCCGGCTGCCCGGGGCGGCTCGAAGGGGAGGGGTCCGGGGAACCCCCGCGGCCCCGATCCTCCGTCTTCCGCGGCACCCGCGGCGCCTTGGTATCGTTGGCGGGTCCCTCCTCAAGATGCGCCTCGGCCTCGTGCTCTCCCTCGCCATCCACGGCCTCGCGGCGGCCGCCCTCGTCATCTGGGGAGTAGCGCGGGCGCCGGACGGTCCGGAAGAGCCCATGCGCCGCATCGCGGTCGCCATGCAGGAGGCAGTGGAGGCTCCTGAGCCGGAGATGGCGGTCGAGCAGCGGGAGGAGCTGCCCACGCTGCCCCGTCCGGCCGAGGCTTGGCCGGTTCCGGAGGAGGAGCCCGCGACGGAGGACATCGAGGCGCCGCCGGCGAGCCTCGGTGTCGGCGGCGACAGGATGCTGCCGGTCTTGCGGCTCAAGACACCGCTCAGGTGGCCGGCCAAGGCGCCCGCCCCGGAGCCGAAGCCGGCGGCAGCCCCGGCGGCGGCGTCGGTCGCGGCCCCTCCTCGGCCGGCGATCGTGCGGGAGCCGCGGCTCCTTCCCGACTCGCCCCCGGCGCGCTACCCGGAACGCGCGCGCCGCCTCGGTCTCGAGGGCACCGTGGTGCTCCTGCTGCACGTCGCGGCGGACGGCACGGTCGAGCGCGTCGAGGTCGCGGCGTCGAGCGGGCACGAGGTCCTCGACCGCGCGGCGGAGGAGGCGGCCCCGAAATGGCGGTACGAGCCCGCGCTGCGCGACGGCATGGCGATCGCCTACGACGTCCGCCAGCCCGTGGAGTACACGCTCGGCGGCGCGTAGCGGCGCCGAGCGGCTCCTGCCGAAGCGCCGGAGGCGCGAAGGCGGTCCGGCCCCCGGAGCCCCCCCGGGTCAGTGCCCGCCGACCGGCGTGCCGAGGATCGCGAAGACCCTCTTCTTCTGCTTCTCGAAGACCGCCTTCGAGTTCGCCTCGAGGTTCAGGCGCAGGAGCGGCTCCGTGTTCGACGGGCGCACGTTGCACCACCAGTCCGCGTACTGCACGGTCACGCCGTCGAGCCAGTCGATCTCCGCGTCCGGGAAGGCGGCCTCGATCTCCTTCATCTTCGCCTCCTTGTCCTCGACGCGGAAGTTGACCTCGCCCGTCTGCAGGTAGCGGCGCAGCGGCTGCAGCAGGCCGGACACGCCCGCCTTCGCGCGCGACACGATGTTGCACATCGCGATGACCGCGAGGCTCGACGACTCGGTGTTGTAGTTCTCGCGGAAGTAGTAGTGGCCGGAGTACTCGCCGCCGAACACGCAGCCGTGCTCGCGCATCGCGTTCTTCATGAACGAGTGGCCGACGCGGCCGCGCACCGGCGTGCCGCCGTGGCGCGTGATCTCCTCGGGCAGCGCGCGGCTGCTCCGGAGGTCGTAGACGACCGGCCCCTTCTCGCGCGAGAGGATGTCGGCGGCCATGAGCGCGGTCGCGAGGTCGTTCGTGATGATCCCGCCCTTCTCGTCAACGAACCCGGCGCGGTCCGCGTCGCCGTCGAACGCGATCCCGAGGTCCGCCTTCTCCTTCACGACCCGCTTCTCGAGCTCCGCGAGCGTCTTGTGGTCGAGCGGGTTCGCCTCGTGGTTCGGGAAGGTCCCGTCCAGCTCGAAGTAGAGCGGCACGACCTCGAGGTCGAGCCTCCTCGCGACGAGGGGGAACTCCCAGCCGCCCATCCCGTTGCCGGCGTCGACGACGACCTTCAGCCGGCGGCCGAACTTCGCGTGGCGCGCGACCATGTCGACGTACTCGTCGGTGTAGGACGCCTCCCGGACGTGTCCCTTCCTCGCCGCGTCCGGCGGAAGCTGGCCGGCGCGGATCCGCGCCTCCATCGCCGCGATCCCGGTGTCCCGGCCGATCGGGACGGCGCCCTTCCGCGCGAGCTTCATCCCGATGTACTCCGCCGGGTTGTGGCTCGCGGTCACCATGATGCCGCCGTCGAACCCGCCGCGGCCGAGCGCGAAGGAGAGCACGGGCGTCGAGCAGAGCCCGATGCCCACGACCTCGACGCCGGCGGACGTGAGCCCGCGCGCGAGCGCTTGCGCGATTTCCGGCGCGCACGGCCGCATGTCGTGGCCGATCACGACGGAACGCGGCTTCACCTCGGCGGTGTAGGCGCGGCCGATCTTCTCGGCGAGGGCCGCGTCGATCTGGCTGCCGTAGATGCCGCGGATGTCGTAAGCTTTGAACACGCTCATTCGCCTCGCTGCCTCCCTCCTGCTCCTTCTATCGGCCGCCGCCGCCACCGACGAGATCCTCGTCGAGTCCGACGCCCTTGGCGTCATCGTCCGCTCTCCC
>DASUGR010000273.1:0-9418 GCA_036273915.1 Planctomycetota bacterium
GGCACCCGGGAACCTCCGCGCCTGGCTCGGCAAGGTCCTTACCAACATCGCGCGCATGCGGCACCGCGGCCGCCAACGCGCGCTCCGTCGGGAGCTGCTCGCGCACCGCGCCGACGCGCCGCCGTCGCCCGCGGAGATGGCCGCGCGCCTCGAGCTCGAGCGGAAGATCGTGGACGCCGTCACCGACCTCCGCGAGCCCTACCGCTCCACGCTCCTCCTCCACTTCTACGACGGCCTCGGGCCGGCCGAGATCGCGCGCCACCTCGGCGTCCCGGCCTCGACCGTGCGCGTGCGGCTGAAGCGCGCTTTGGCAATCGTGCGCGCGCGCCTCGAGCACGACAGCGACGACCGCCGCGCGCTGATGCTCGGCCTGCTGCTCCTCGCCGAGCGCCCGAGGAGGTTCCCCGTCGCCGTCGCGGCGGCCGTCGCGCTTCTCGCCGCGGGCGGCGCCACCTACTACGTGGCGACCGACGAGCGGCCGCCGCCGCGTGCGCCGCTCGCGACCGCAACCCTCCCGGACGCGGCACCCCCCTCCCCCGCGCCCCTTCCCCGTCTGCTCACGGGACGCGTGATCGACGCCTACGACCGCCCGCGCGCGGGGTTCGCGGTCGACCTCTGCGAGGCGCCTCCCCGCGGCCGCTTCCACGACGGCGACCCGCGCCCGGTCGAGGAGGCCCGCACGGACGCCGACGGCGCGTACCGGCTCGAGATCCCCGCCGGCCGCTGGCTTGTGCGCACGGGCGAGGAACAGGCGATCGTCGAGGAGCCCGGAACGATCGACTTCCGCGTCGGCGCCGGGCCGGAACGCGGCCGCGTGACCGAAGGCGGCCTGCCCGTCGCCGGCGCGGTGGTCACGAGCCCGTTCGGCCGCGCCGTGACGGACCGGGACGGCGGCTTCGCGCTCGACCCGCCGCTCGCGGTGCGCGTACGAGGCCTCGCGACGCGCCTCTTCGACGGCCCGCCGTACGAGATCGTGCGCGGCGAGCCGTTCCCGCTCGGCGTGCCGGCGGCGCTCGAGGCCCCCGGCGCGACCGGCGAGGCGAACGGCGAGTTCCCCGCGGACGAGGCGACGGCGATCGTCCGCGTCCCCGGCTTCGCGCCGCGAAGGGTCAGCGTGCGCCGCGGCGACACCGTCGCGCTCGCGCCCGGCCGCCGCATCGAGGGCGTCGTCCGCTGCGAGGGCGCCGGTGTGCCGGACGCCGAGGTCACGTGGGTCGGCGGCTTCGACCGCGTGCTCGAGATCGCGCGCACCGATGCCCAGGGCCGCTTCGTCGTCAAGAACGTCCCCGACGAGGCGGTGGCGCTCACCGCGACGCATCCCGACTTCCTGCCGAAGGGGCTCGACCTCGCGAGCTTTCTCCTGGGGGGTTCCGGGGGCACGCTCGACCCGGACATCGAGATGGTGCGCGCGGTCGAGCGGCGCGGCACGGTCGGCGTCGCCGGCGCGCGGATCACCGCGTGGCCGCCCGGCCTCCCGCGCTCGGGCGAGGTGCGCCGCGCGCTCGAGCGCGCGGGCCTCGACTGGACCGCGGTGTCGCGGGCGGACGGGACGTTCGTGCTCCGCCAGCTCCCGCCCGGCGTACCGCTCGCGATCGTCGCGGAGACGGCGGACGGCTTCGCGGAGGGCATCGACGCGTTCGATCTCTCCCTGCGCCCGTGGCCGGTGACGGACGGCGACGTGGTCGACGAGTACGGAACGCCCGTCGGCGGCGCGCTCGTGCGCGGCGGGCGCCTGCGGGCGCGGAGCGAGCCGGACGGCCGTTTCCGGCTCCACGGCCGGGTCGAGGGCGAGCTCGTCGTCTCCCACCCCGACTTCCCGAGCGTGATCGTCCGCGACCCGGCGCGGATCGTGCTGCCGCGCGGCGAGGCGATCCGCGGGATCGTGGACGCGCCGGGCGCGCTCGTCCTCGCCGGCCCGCGGTCCGCGTACGCGGACGCGAAGGGCGCGTTCGAGATCCGCGGCCTCGAACGCGGGAGCTTCACCGTCTTCTTCCACGCGGCGGGGCGGGTCGCGCGGGCCGTGGAGGCCGCCGCCCCCGGAGCCCCCCTGGATGTCATGCTCGAGCGCGCGGGACGGCTCGAGGGACGCGTGACGCGCCGCGGCGCGCCGATCGCGGACGCACGCGTCTGCGCGCTCGCCGACTGGCCGCTCGAGGAGGCGACGACGGACGCGGACGGCAGGTTCGTGCTCGAGCGGGTGCCCGGGCGGGCGGCCTTCGCGCTGCGCGTCGTCGCGGGCGGACGCGAGGAGCGGATCGAGGCGGTCACCGCCGGAACACGGGAGATCGAACTGCCATGAAACGCGCGCTTGTCCTCGCCCTCCTTCTTGCGGGCTGCGCTGCCGGCCTGAAGCAGGTCGGCATGCGATCGCCGGCCCTCGCCACGACCTGGATCGGCGTCGCGTCGGACGGCCTCACGTGGTACCGGCTCGACCTCGGCGACAACGGCACGGGCGCCGCCGCCACGACGAAGGGGCAGGAGACGGCCTTCTACCGCGTGCGGCAGTGGTCGGACGCGGACGGGATGACGGTCCACCTGGAGGTCGCCGACGGCCCGCCCGCAGCGCCGCGGCGCCTCGACCTCTCCGGATCGTCGAGCACGTGGCGGCTCGAGCTCGCGGTCGAGGGGCGCCACACGGTGACGCTCTGGCGCGAGCGCGAACTGCTCGCCGCCCGCGAGCGGATGGCGGGTCACGGCCCCGCGACCACGGCGAACCCGCCGTAGCGCTCGCGGTAGCTCTCGAACGGCATGCGCTCCGGCGCGCCCCGCGCCGGGTCGTCGACGATCACGTCCTCGCCGTCGAACCGCACCGCCACGACGTGCACCCGGTAGTGCGACACGATCGCGGGGCCGCCGCGGGCGCGCAGCGCGTCCGGGTCGCCCCTGACGATCCGCACCTCGCGGCCGGGCAGCTTCGCGCGCAGCCCCCGGGCGAGGTGGAAGAGACTCGTCCCGCCGTACGACGCGGTGCCGCAGAGGCGCGCCATCTCGGCCTCCGTCGCCTCCACGCCGAGGCAGCTGAGCATGGTCACGCACGCCGCGGGGCCGCATGACCAGCCCGTCGTCTGCGCGCAGTGGTGGTCGGGCCCCGCGCGCCCCGTGAGCGACGCGTCCGGCTCCGCGACCATCCACCGCTCCGTCCAGAGCGAGAGCAGGAGCACGGCGCCGGCGAGCACGGCCACCGCCTTCCGGTTGCGGCCGGGCGGCAGCAGGCCCGCCGCGAGGCCGAGGCAGGAGAGCCCGAGCGGGTAGAAGAGCCAGCTCTGCACGTAGACGTAGCTGGGCCAGGGGAAGAGCGCGTCCTCCCAGTCGGGCCGGTGGTGCAGCACCGCCTTGCCGAGGAGCAGCGGCAGCAGGAGGAGGAAGCCCTTGACGGAGCGGACGCGGCGTCCGAGGAAGAACGCGCCTGCCGCGACGAGCGCCGCGATGCAGTACACGCGGCCCTGCCCCCGGAGCCCCCCCGCTTCCGGCGCGCTAGTCGCGCATGTGCGCGATGATGTCGTCCGCGAACTCGCTGCACTTCCGGAGCGTGGCGCCTTCCATCAGGCGGTGGAAGTCGTAGGTCACGGTCTTGGCGCCGATCGCGCCGTCCACGCCCTTCACGATGAGGTTCGCGGCCGCGCCCCAGTTCATATAGCGGAGCATCATCTCGCCGCTGAGGATCACCGAGCCCGGGTTCACCTTGTCCTGGTCGGCGTACTTGGGCGCCGTTCCGTGCGTCGCCTCGAAGATCGCGTGGCCGGTCGTGTAGTTGATGTTGCCGCCCGGCGCGATGCCGATGCCGCCCACCTGCGCGGCGAGCGCGTCGGAGAGGTAGTCGCCGTTCAGGTTCATCGTCGCGATCATGTCGAAGTCCTGCGGGCGCGTGAGCACCTGCTGGAGCGTGATGTCGGCGATGACGTCGCGCACGAGGAGCTTCTTCTTCCACTTGCGGTCGCCGTGCGTGGCCCAGAGCGCCAAACCCTGCTTCACCTCGTCGGCCACCTCGGCCTGCTTGTCCGGCGCCATCCACTCGTAGCCGGGCTCGATCTGGCGCGCGTTCTCCTCGACCGTGATCGCGGGGTTGCGCTCCTTGTTGTCGAGGATCCACGACTCGCGCTCGGTGACGACGTCGCCGCGGAACTCCTTCTTCGCGAGCGCGTAGCCCCAGTCGCGGAACGCGCCCTCGGTGAACTTCATGATGTTGCCCTTGTGCACGAGCGAGAGGCTCTTCCGCTTCCAGCGGAGCGCGTACTGGATCGCGGCGCGCACGAGCCGCTCGGTCCCCTCGCGCGAGACGGACTTGATCCCGATCCCCGACGTCGCCGGGAACCGGATCTTCTTCACGCCCATGTCCTTCTGGAGGAACCCGATCACCTTCTTCGCCTCGGCGCTCTCGGCGGCCCACTCGATGCCGGCGTAGATGTCCTCCGTGTTCTCGCGGAAGATGACCATGTCGACGAGGTCGGGGCGGCGGACGGGGCTCGGCGCGCCCTGGAACCAGCGCACGGGGCGGAGGCAGACGTAGAGGTCGAGCTCCTGGCGGAGCGCGACGTTGAGCGAGCGGATGCCGCCGCCGACGGGCGTGGTGAGCGGCCCCTTGATGCCGACGAGGTAGGTGCGGAACGCCTCGAGCGTCTCGGGCGGCAGCCAGCTGCCGGTGGTCTTATAGGCCTTCTCGCCGGCAAGAACCTCCTTCCAGACGATCGACTTGTCGCCGCCATAGGCCTTCTGGACCGCGGCGTCGAAGACCTTCCGTGACGCCTTCCAGATGTCGCGCCCGGTGCCGTCGCCCTCGATGAAGGGGAGGATCGGATGGTCGGGGACCTTCAGGGTCCCGTTCTCCATGCGGATGGCGCTGCCGTTCTTCTCGCTCATGCCGAACCATCCTACGCACCGGCAGAAGGAAGGGGGTGGGGTCCGGGGAGGGGGTCGGGACCCTCGGATCAGTCGTGCGCGAACGGGCCGTCCCCGCCGCTCTTGTCCAAGTACCGTGTGGACGATTCCAGGACGCCGTGCCGGAATCGGACCGCGTCCTCCCGGCCCTTCACCCGGATCGAACCCACGCTGACGTCGAGGATCGCATCCCGCTCCGCGAACGCCAGCGAGCCAAGGACGTCGCCCTCTCCCGTGACCCAGAAGACGTCCGCGCCACCACGCGGGGAGAGCATCGCGGTCAGTGCCCAGCTCACGAACACGACGTAGACGGAGCCGCGGTTGGTGCGCCTTTTCGCAAGCACCTCGATCGTCCGCTCCTTCGGATTGTCGGGCGGTCCCTCGATGCTCGGGAAGAGCGCCTCGATGGCCGTGCGGTCCGCGGCATCGATCTCGATGGATTGCGGGCCCACGGCAAAGGCGTCTGGCTCCGGGTCCTCGTACGTCACGACACAATCGTTGCGAAAGCACCCCTTCGGGTCCGGATACGACCCGATGCCGCCGCCGAACTGGAACGACCGGTGCTCGACCAGGAACCCGTGAGGCGTCACCTTCACGGCGGTTCCCCCAACAAGGATCCGATCGACGCTGTCGCACCAGACGCCCTCCTCCCCGATGTAGGCGATCAGCGCCCACAGGAACTCCCGGTCGTCGACGACGAGGACGTCCCGCCAGCGCATCGGACTCCGCCTTGAGCGCGTGGCGGCGGTGAGGACGCGAAGCTGGACGCCGTCCGGGCACAGCCGGCCGACCCACCTCGCCTCGACGACCACGCTCTCATGGTAGAGGCGCCGGGCCCTCGCAAGCGCGCTGTCATCGCCCTCGCCCTCCCGCCTGGGACCGGCCGCGCGGTCGGGGCCCGGAACCTGCGCCTGCACGGTCGGGACGAAGCCTCGGGACGCGCAGGCCGCGGAACGCGGTACCTGCCAGGCGGAGCGCCTCGTCGCATTGCGCGAGCAGGGACGCATCTCCTGGCGGAGAAGAACGAGTGAGCCGATCGAGGAGCCAGCAACGAGCAGGAGGACCGGCGCCATGCGGCGGAGGATCCACCGGTCGTAACGAGCATGCTTCATTTCACGCTGGCGCGCGGCGGCTTCCACCAGCTTGACCCGCACTCCGCCGGAAGCCACACGCGGCTGGACGAGCCGAACGCCCCCGGAGCCCCCCCCGCTTCGCGACGCCCCGAAGGCGCGCTACACCTGCTCGAAGACCTTGAGCAGGTTCATCAGCTCGAGCGCGCGGCGGACGGGCGTGCGCACGCCCGAGAGCTTCAGCTTGCGGTTCTGCTTCGCGAGCGTCTCGCGCGCCTTCAGGAGCATCCCCACGCCCATGCTCGCGAGGAACGTCACGCCGTCCATCCCGACGATGATGTCGCCCGTGCCCTCGCGTACCGCGCCGTCGAAACGCTCGCGGATCTGCGAGCAGCCCTCGTGGTCGAGCTCGCCCTCGAGCGCGATCCACCGGGCACCGTCCCTGTCCTGCCAGGAGATGCTCTCCACCACGCCCCCTAGCCTAAGCGAACGGGGGGAGCGGGTCGCGCTTTCGAGGGGGGGCCGGGGGCCGCGCCGACGGGCTACACCTGCTCGTCCGGCACCGGCTCCGACGGGATGCCCCGCCGCTTGCGGAGCGACCGGGAGACGCCGAGCGTCTGGCACTGGCCGTCCGTGAGGGGCACCTTGAACCGGCACGCGAGCAGGAGCGTCGGCACGCCCTCGATCCGGCGGTGGGTCACCCGCACGACGTTGGCAGCCACGCCGAAGCCGTGATCCCCGAACAGGATGTCGGTGCCGTTCGCGAAGTGCCGCTCGACCTTGAAGGCGAACGAGGCGAGGTCCTCCTCCTCGTGCGCGAACACGTCGTCCGTGATCTGGAAGAGGATCCCCGTGCGGGAGACGTCCACCGACTTCGCGGGGAAGTTCTCGAGCAGCCCGCAGATCGTGATCCGCACCTCGATCGGGCGGCGGGGCGACGTGCGCTTGCCCGCGAAGTGGTTCCGCAGCTCGATCTCGGCCGAGAGGCCGGGACGCTTGCCCTTCTTGGGCCGATCCTCGCCCATATCCAAGAGAGATATCGACGGCGGGCCGGGGGGACCGCGCGCCGCCGCCGAGGGAGGCCGTCTCACTTCGGGACGTCGCCCGGCTCGCCCTCGGCCCCCGGGGCCCCCTCGTTTCCGGGCGCGGCCTTGCGGATCGCGTCCTCGATCTCGCTCTCGAGCGTCGCGGGCGCGCCGGTCGCGCGCGGAACGCTCTTCACGACCTCCGCGAACGGATCCTCGCGCGGGTCGGCGCCGCGGGCGCGGACGAGCTCGCGCAGCGCGATGTTGTAGCTGTAGGTCGAGTTGACGAGCTCGAAGCGCGCGTTCCGGAGCAGCGCGACCGAGTCGAGCACCTCGCGCGACGTGGCGCGGCCGTTCTGGAACTTCTCGCGCTGGATGCGGACGCTCTCCTCCTGGCGCTCGACCGCGCTCCCCGCCACCGCGATGTCGCGGTAGGACTCGACCGCGTTGCGGTAGGCCTCCGCCACCTCCTGGCGCACGGCGGCCTCGAGGTCGCGCACGACGATCGTCGACGACTCGAGCTGGTGCCGCGCCCGGCGGATGCGCGCGGGGCGCGCGCCCGCGGTGAAGACGGGCAGCTCGTAGGTGATCCCGAGGTTCACCTGGTCGCTCGGCGCGCGGAACGGGTTGTCGTCCGTGTCCCACACGAGCGTTCCGCGGATCTCGCCGAGCTCGCCGCCGATCGTCGCCTGCAGCGTGCGCTCGGCGGTCGCGACGTCCAGGCGCGCGGCGCGCAGCTCGGGGCGGCGGTCGATCGCCTCCTGCACCAGCGGCTCCAGCTGCCAGATCGGCGCGCGGGTGGTCGGCTCGTCCGCGACCTCGATCGGGCTGTTGGCCGGGCGGCCGAGGAGGCGGTTGAGCGTCATCTTGCTCACCGGCACGAGGCTCTCGAGCCGCTCCCGCACGCGCTTGGCGGCGTCGTACTCGACCGACGCCTCGAGGACCGCGACCTTCGTGGCGCTGCCCGCGTCGAGCTGCGCCTGCGCGTCCTTCACCTGCTGCGCGAGCGCATCCTCGTTGCTCTTCGCGACGTCGATGCGGCGGATCGTCTCGAGGACGTCGAAGGCGGCGGCGGTCACCGCGGCGGCCGTGTCGGCCTCGACCGCCTGCTGCTGGGACTCCGCGCTCTGCTGCGCGAGCCTGGCGGCGCGCCAGGTGTTCAGGTGGCGGCCGAAGGCGAAGATGGGGAAGTCCATCGACGCGGCGAACCCCCAGGTGCTGTAGGGCGCGGTGGTGATCGCGGACCCGCCGGTGACGATCTGGCGCGGCTTGTCGACGGCGTCGTAGGTGCCGAGGATGTTCACCTGCGGGAGGAGCGCCGAGCGCGCCTCCTGCGCGTTGTCGATCCCGATCGCGACGTTGAGGCGCGCCTGCTGCACCGCGCGGTTGTGCGCGAGCGCCTCGGTGACGGCCTCCTCGATCGTCAGCTCCGTGCGCAGGGGACCGGCGCCGGCCTCGCCCACGACGTCGCCGTCGGCCATATCGGGGGGGGCTTCGGGGGCCGGATCCTGGGGCGCCCAGCCCGCGAGGTCGTCGTGGTGCGAGGCGCAGGCGGCAAGAAGCGCCGCGGCAAGGAGGAGCGTCTGCTTCCGTCTCATCGCCGCGGGATTGTAGTCCCCGCCCGAAGCGGCCGTCAGGCGACGTACTTGCGGAAGCGGAGGGCCGCGAGGACGTAGAAGGCCACGCCCAGGGCCGCCAGCGGCACGATGAAGCGGAGAAGCTCCGGCGCCGAGGCCGCCCGCAGCACGACCCCGCGCATGATCTCGATGAAGTAGGTCGCCGGGATCAGCCACGTGAGCTCGCGGATCGGCGTCGGCATCGCGTCCCGCGGGAACATGAACCCCGAGAGGAGGACCGACGGGAGCATCAGCATGAGCGTCATCATCAGCGCCTGCAGCTGCGTCCGCGCCACGGCCGAGATCAGGAGCCCGATGGCGAGGCTCGTGAACAGGAAGAGCCCCGTCAGCCCGGCGAGGAGCGCCATGTCGCCCCGGATCGGCACCGCGAAGACGCGCACCATCGCGAGCAGCGCGAGGACCGTCGCCGCCGCGCCGACGAGGACCGACGGCAGGATCTTCCCGAACGTCAGGGCGAGCCGGGAGACCGGCGTCACCATCAGCTGCTCGAGCGTGCCGCGCTCCCGCTCCCGGACGATCGCGAAGGCCGTGAGCGTCGTGGTCACGAGTTGGAGGATGATGCCCAGGAGCCCGGGCACGAAGAAGGCCTCCGAACGCCCGTCCGGGTTGTAGAGGAGCCTTGGCCGCGCCTCGATCGGCGGCGCGGGCGCCTCCGCCGCGAGCCGGCGCGAGAAGCTCGTCGCGAGCCCCATCGCCGCCGCCTGCGCCTGGAGCGCCATGTTCGAGTCCGAGCCGTCGATCAGGAACTGCACCGCCGCAGTCTCGCGCTGGAGCAGCCGCTGCGCGAGGTCGTCCGGCAGGAGCACCGCCA
>DASUGR010000274.1:0-26944 GCA_036273915.1 Planctomycetota bacterium
GAGTTCTTCAACTCCTACGCGAAGTCCGCGGTCCTATGGACACGCGAGGCGCTGACCAAGGAGGATCTCGCCTTCCTCCAGTCGCTCCCGATCACGGCGAACGTGGATCCCGACGTAACTCTAGCGCACGCGACGATTTACGACGCGCACGCGTTCGACTACATCCAGACGCAGTACGACGCGCACCTGAGCCTCCAGGAGATGCAGACCCGGTGCGGGTTCGTCGGCCACTCGCACATCCCGATCTCGTTTTACCTGCGCGAGGGCGTGGTGGGGTGGACGATGGAGACGACGATCGACGTGGACGCGAGCGAGCGGGTGCTCATCAACGTCGGCTCCGTCGGCCAGCCCCGCGACGAGAACCCGAAGGCCGCCTACGCGGTCTTCGACACGAACGAGCGCAAGGTCTGGATCAAGCGCGTCGCGTACGACGTCGACGGCGCGATCAAGGCGATCGAGAAGAACCGCCTGCCGCGGATCCTCGGCGAGCGACTGCGCCTCGGCAAGTAGCTCGCGCCGGAAGTGGGGGGGCTCCGGGGGCGACCCCGCGCAGGCCGCCACGCGATCAAAGAAAGGCGGCCGCGACCTCGTCGGCCACGCGCCAGCCGCGGCGCGCGAGGCGGAGCGGCGGATCGGGCGCGAGAAGCGCGAGTCCGCGCATCCGCTCGATGGTCCCCCGGAGCCCCCCCAGATCGACCGCGTAGCGGCGCTCGAGCGCGCCGAGATCCACGCCCTCGGCGGTGCGGAGCCCGAGCACGATCGCCTCGCGCGCCGCCGCCTCGCCCTCGAGCCGCTCCTCGCTCGCGATCGCGTCGCCCCTCGCGCGCACGGCGTCCGCGTAGCGCCCGAGGTGGCGCTCGTTGCCCGTGCGGCTCCCGTGGAGGAAGCTGAACGCGCCCGCGCCGAACCCCGCGTACTCGCCGTTCCGCCAGTAGACGAGGTTGTGCCGGCACTCCTCGCCGGGCCGCGCGAAGTTCGAGATCTCGTAGCGAAAGATCCCCGCACGCCGCAGGCGCCGCTCCGTGTAGCGGAACATCGCGAGCTCGCGGTCCTCGGCGATCGCCTTCAGCCGCCCCGCGGTCCGCCGCGCGTGGAACTCCGTTCCCGGCTCGAAGATCAGCGCGTAGCACGAGAGGTGATCGGGCCTCCAGGAGATCGCGGTCTCGAGCGTCGACGCCCACTCGGCGAGCGTCATGCCGGGCACCGCGTAGATGAAGTCGAGGTTCACGCGCGCGATCCCCGCTGCGCGCACCATGCGGTACGCCTCCTCCACGTGCGCCGCGCGGTGCACGCGGCCGAGCGTCCCGAGGTGGCGGTCGAGAAGCGACTGCGCGCCGAGGCTCACGCGGTTGACGCCGTGCTCCTTGAGCACCGCGACCTTCTCCGCGGTGAGCGAGCCCGGGTTCGCCTCGACCGTGAACTCCCGCGCGGGGTCCGGGCGCAGGCGCGCGGCGACGTCCTTCAGGTAGCGCGCGAGCTGCTCGGGATCGACCACCGTGGGCGTGCCTCCGCCGATGAAGACGGTGGGGGGGTCTCGGGGCACGCCGCGCGCGTCCATCTCGCGGCGGAGCGCGTCGAGATACCCGTCGACGTCGCGGCCCTCCACGGCGAACGAGTTGAAGTCGCAGTAGGGGCACTTCGTCTCGCAGAACGGGACGTGGACGTACAGCGAGGGGTCGCTCACCGCGCGAGGTCCTCCGCGATCTCCTTCGCGCGCGTCATCGACACGTAGCGCCGCGTCGCGTCGAAGCTGAAGCCCGGCCACTCCGCCGGCGGCTCGCCGAGGATCGCGCGCGCGGCCTCGGCCGCCGCCGCGCGAAGCCGGTCGTCGCTCGCGCCCGACGGATCCTCGCCCTTGAGCGCCTTCCTGAGCGCCGCGAGCGCATCGCGCGCGCCCTCGGTCTCCGCGAGGCCGACCGCCGCGTGCACGTTGTTCGCGTGGCGGATGAGCGCGAGGTGCACGAGCGGCTCGAGATCCTTCCGCGAGGCCGCCGCCGCGTTCAGCGCGCGCTGCGTGTCCATCACGAGCGCGAACACGGCGTACTCCGTCTCGAGGTAGGCGTCGAGCGCGGACTTCGGCAGGTTCTTCGCCTCGTCGCGCCAGTCGCCCCTCGCCAGCGGGTGCCCGCCCGCCTTCTTCGCGAGCGCCTTCCCGTCGCCCGCGCGCACGAGCGCGCCGAGCACGGGCGAGCCCTTCGGCGGCGCGCGCAGCTCGGCGAACGCGGGCTCGCCGCGCGCGAGCAGGACCAAGACGTCGACATCCCAGAGCGTGAGCGTCGCGCACGCGTAGACGGTCTTGCCCTCGGTGCAGACGGGCGGGCAGGTCGCGGCGAAGACGATGCGACCGTCGGGCGGAGGCGGCTCCTTGCCGCGCGGCGTGACGCGCACCTCGTCGATCTCGACGTCGCCCTTCGCCGCGCGGAGGCGGAACGTGCCCTTGAAGCCGGGGGAAGCGGCCGCCTTGCCGTCCACCTCGGCGCCGGCGGCGGTCAGGACCAGCGTGCGTGCGCCCGCGCCAGGAGGTATGAGGAGGGGGGTGCCGCGGGGGGAGGAGAGGGGTTCCTTCTCGTCGAAGAACGCGACCTCGAGCGACCCGCCGCTGTGGCGGAAGACGATCTCGATCCGCTCCTTGTCCTCCGGCAGCCCGCGCGCGACGATCCAGCCGTCGCGCGGGATCTTCATCCACCCCTTCTCGGGCGCACCGGGGACACCGACGTACCAGCGCGCCGGATCGAGCGGCTCGTCGAAGGGGTCGAAGACCCCCGCGCAGAGGAGGAGGGCGAACGTCGCGGCCACGCGGACAAGGATACACTTGGTCGGATGAGGGCCCCGGTGCCGCTGCTTCTCCTCCTCGCCGCCTGCGGCGCGAGGAACTCGTCTTCCTCGGCGTTCGAGGACGCGGAGGCCCTGCGCCGGGCGCCGGGGATCGTCGTCGTCGCCTTCAACGCGACGGTCCGCGTCCGAAGCGGCCCCGACGGGCGGATCGACGCCACGCTCCGCTGGCGGGGCGCGGACCGGAACGTCGCGTGGTCCTACGCGGAGATCCCCGGCGAGGGGATCACGGTCAGGCCCGATGCGGACTTGGCCAAGCAGGTCGGGACGGAACTCGACGTCACCGCGCCTGCCGGGATGGCGGTCCAGGTGCTCGGCGGGAAGGGGCCGGTCGACGTCTCGGGCGCCTGGAGCCGCCTCAGGGTCCTGACGGAGGCGGGCGCGATCACCGCGCACGTGGACCGCGCGGACTCGGGCGAGCTGCGGAGCCACTCCGGAGGGGTCGAGTTCGTCGGAAGAGGCGCGGGGCCGACGGGGGAGCTGCCCGCGAAGTCGACGAGCGGCAACGTCGCCGTGACGCTGCCCGCGGCGTGGAAGGGCCAGCTCAAGTTCCAGACGCAGACGGGCACGCTCGACGTGCCGACGCACAAGAACCTCGCGACGATCTGGGACGAGGACAAGCGCGGCGCCGTCGGGCGGATGGGCCCGCCCCGCCGCAAGGAAACGCCGCCCGCGCCGGGCGGGGTCGCCAACATGGGGGGCGAGCCGGGGGCCGGACAGCCCGCGCCGCTCCCGACGGTCTGGGCCGTCTCCGCGACCGGGGACGTGTCCTTCCGCGTCGCGGAGTAGAGGGGGCGCAGGACGGGCGGCGGCGAACGCGAGCGCGAGGCCGCGTTCAGAACGTGTCGCTGCTCATGATCTTCTGCAGGCGGCGCAGCGCTTCCGCCTCGATCTGCCGCACGCGCTCGCGCGTCAGGCCGATCCGCTCGCCGATCTCCTTCAGCGTGAGCGGCTCCTTCTGCCCCTTCTCGAGGCCGAACCGCAGGCGGAGGATGCTCGCTTCCCGGTCGCTGATGGCCGAGAGCAGCTCCTCGATCTTGCCGAGGTCGTACCGGCGGAAGAACGCGTCCTCGGGCCGCTGCACCCGCTCGTCGACGATCGTCTCGCTCGCCGCGGGGATCGCATCCAGGCTCACGGTCCCGGCGCCGGTCGCCTCCGCGCGGATCGCGCGCTTCAGCACCCGGACGTTCTCCTCCTCGAGGTCGAGCGCCTTCGCGAGCTCCGCCAGCGTCGGGTCGCGGCCGAGCGTCTGCTCGAGCTCGGCGGTCTTGTGCCGCAGGCGCGTGATGACCTCGACGAGATACGAGGGGATGCGGACCGTCTTGACCGTGTTCACGAGCGCGCGGCGGATCGACTGCTTGATCCACCACGTCGCGTAGGTCGAGAAGCGCGTCTCCTGCCCCGGGTCGAACTTCTCGACCGCGCGCATGAGGCCGATGTTGCCCTCCTCGATGAGGTCCATCAGCGAGAGTCCCCGGCCGCCGTAGTTCTTGGCGATCGAGACGACCAGGCGCAGGTTCGCCTGGATCATCTGCTCGCGCGCCTCGAGGTCGCCCTCCCGGATGCGGTGGGCGAGGTCCCGCTCCTCCTCCGCGGTGAGGAGCGGCACCCTGTTGATCTCCCTCAGGTACGCATTGAGGGCGGCCCGGTTCACGATGGTGCTGTCCTCCCGTTGTACCCACGGGCGGCTCTCCCTCTGGAGCGGCCGCCGCTCGGCTCTCATTGTCGGCGGGGACCCGGGGGGCCTTGAGCCCTCGCCCGACCGAGGTGAGACGCCGCCGGGATCAGGCGCCGGCGAGGAGCTGCCGGTAGACGGATTCATATTCGCCAATCCAAAGGGATCGGTCGAATCTGCCCGTCGCCCGCTCCCTTGCCGCTTTCGACATCGCCGCGTGAGCCTTCGGGTCCCCGAGGAGCCTAACAGCGCGTGCGGCCATCTCTTCGGTCGCTCCCACGGGTTCGAGGATACCGCTCACGCCGTCCTCGATCACCTCGGGAAGTCCCCCTACTCTGCTCGCGACCGCCGGCACGCCGCACGACATCGCCTCGAGCGCCGCGAGGCCGAAGCTCTCGCTCTGGGAGGGGAGCAGGAACAGGTCGGCGCACGGGAGGATCCGCTCGATGTCGGACCGCTGGCCCAGGGAGCGCACCCGGTTCGCGAGGCCAAGGCCCGCCGCGAACTCCTCCGCCCGCTGGAGCTCCGGCCCCTCGCCGACGAGGAGCAGCCGCGCGGGCATCTTCCGCGCGACCTCGGCGAAGATCGCGACCACGTCGAGCGGCCGCTTCACGGGGCGGAAGTTCGAGACGTGGAGGAGCACCTTCTCGTCCGCCTGCGCGAAGCGCGCGCGCGTGGGCCCGCACGGACGCGGCGCGTACCGCTCGGTGTCGACGAAGTTGTAGACGACGCGCACCTTGCACGTGTCGCAAAGCACGCGCTTCGTCTCCTCGGCGAGGTGGCGCGAAACCGCCGTGATGCCGTCCGAGCGCATGAGCCCGTACCGCGTCGACGCGAGGTAGCTCTTCTCCTTGCCGACGAGCGTCACGTCGGTGCCGTGGAGCGTCGTGAGCACCTTCACCGGCCGCCCGAGCATCTCGCGCGCGAGCACCGCCGAGACCGCGTGCGGCACCGCGTAGTGCGCGTGGATGAGCTCGATCCCGTGCATCTCCGCGACCTCGACGAGCTTCGACGCGAGCGCCAGGTCGTAGGGCGGGTAGCGGAAGAGCGGGTACGCGGTGACCTGCACCTCGTGGAAGAAGACGTTCGGCCGGAAGTCGCCGCCGAGGCGGTAGGGGGGCTCGTACGAGAGGAAGTGGACCTCGTGCTCGCGCTCCGCGAGCGCCAAGCCGAGCTCGGTCGCGACGACGCCCGAGCCGCCGTACGTCGGGTAGCAGACGATCGCGACCTTCATGCCGTGCCCCCGGACCCCCTAGAAATCGCGCCGTTCGGCGCACAACGCCGCGACCGGGTCGGGCACCGCGGGCGGGCCGTCCATCGCGAAGGGCTCGGCGTAGAGCGCGCCGATCCCCTGCCCGTGGAACCGCCAGAACGCGCGGAGGTCCTCCTCGAAATCGGGCGCGGAGATCGGCGTCTTCGCGCCGGGCGCCGCGCGCGTGAACTGGCTCCTGTAGCAGCGGATCGCCTCGAGTTTCTTCTCGACGTGGTCCGTGATGTCGACGACGAAGCTCGGGGCGAACCACGTGTGGCGCGAGTAGCGCACCACGCGGCGCGGACGATGGGGGGCTCCGGGGGCGTCGAAGTTCGGGAGCGCCGCGAGGAAGCACGCGTTCTCGACGATCCTCGCCGCCGCCGCGTGGTCCGGGTGGCGGTCGGCCGGGTTCATCGAGACCACGAGCTGCGGCCGCCACCTGCGGATCGCCTCGACCGCCGCCCTCACGGCGGCGGCCGTGGGCTCGACGCGCGTGTCGGGGAGGTGGAGGCACTCGCGCGCCGTCGCGCCGAGCACCGCCGCCGCCGCCTGCGCCTCCTTCGCGCGCTCCTCGGCGGTGCCGCGCGAGCCCTTCTCGCCCGCGGTCAGGTCGAGGATCGCGAAACGGTGGCCGCGCGCGCGCATCGCGAGCAGGAGCCCGCCGCACCCGAGCTCGACGTCGTCCGGGTGGGCGCCGACCGCGAGGACTTGGGCGAGGTTCACAACCGGACAAGATAGTGCCCGGATTCGAACGGATCGAAGGATTCCCGCAACCGCTTGGCGAGGCCGGTCCCGTGGCGCAGCAGGTAGGGGAAGAGCGAGTGGGTGCGCTCCTGGAGGGCGCCCTTCGGCCGCAGCTCCCGGAGCACGCGCTCGTACCGCCGCCGGCCGGCCCCCTGGGCCTCGGCCCGGGCGTCGTCGATCCGGCTGGCGAGCTTCCCCAGTTCCTCGCGGAGCCGGTCCACGGTCTTCCGGAAGGGCTTCTCCGCGTTCGCGGGGAGGTCGAGCTTCTTCGCGTCGAGCGACGTCTGGAGGTCGGCCGCCTCCGTCGCGAGCTTCCGGAGCCTCGTCGCCACGGGGTCGGCCTCGCCGTGCTCGGGCGGCCTCGCCACGCCGCGGATCACCTCCTCGAGGTCGAGCCCAAGCCCCGCCGCGTCGCGCGCGATCCCCTCCTCGACGAGCGTCGCGGAGGCGCGCGGCAGCACGGCGGGCATCGGGATGCCGAGGGCCTCGTGCGCGCCCTTCAACTGCGACCAGTACTCGATCTCCGCCGGGCCGCACACCGCCGCGATCGCGGGCAGCGCCGCGTTCTGCACGAGCACGCGCGAGACGACGTCGGTCGACCACTGCTCCGGCACCTTCTCGCCGCGCGCGAGACGGCGGCGCGGCCCCGTGCTGTCGAAGAGGTAGGCCCCGTCGGACGGCGCGAGACGGCGCGGGAAGCCCGTGTCCATCGCGACGGCCCGGCCGATCGCTTCCCCGGCGCGCGCGATCCTCTCCGCGAGCGGCCGCATCGGCCCGCGCAGGAGCGACGGCTCGAGGAACACGACCCCCTCTCCCTCGACGAGGCGCGCGAGGTTCCTCGCGTGCCAGCGCGCGACGTTCCTCTCGGGTTCCACGATCTCCCATGCCTCCCCGTCGCGGAGCGCCTCGCGCACCTCCGCGAGGAAGGCCGACGCGTCGACCTCGATCCTCCCGACGGGCGTCCCCGGAACGACGTCCGCCTCGATGCGGTAGCGCTTGTCGCCCCACGCGAACCGGTTCACCTCGTCCCAGTCGTGGTCCTCGCTCTCGATCCAGAAGACCGGCACGACCGGTACCCGGAGCTCGCGCTCGAGGACGCGCGCCGCGTTGATCACCGTGAAGAGCTTGTAGGTCGTGTACGCGGGGCCGAGGAGGAGGCCGACCTGCTGGCCGGAGACCACGCAGTAGCCGTCGTCCAGGCGCCGCGCGTTCTCGACCGAGCCCCCGATCTCCCGGTTGTACGCGGCGAGCGCGTCGCCGAGCCTCGGCCGGCCGCCGGCGGGCGGGAGGGCGAGCGCGCGCGGGTCGCGATAGTCGCTCGCGAACAGCGGGAGCACGCGTTCCGGCTCCACGAGGTAGGCCCGGGCCAGCGCGTTGCCCGGGTCGATCCGCGACCAGGGAATCACGAGGGGCGGCGTCACGCCTCGCGCGTCTTCCGCGCCACGAGGATGCAGCGCGGCGCGTCGGTCGTGAAGTCGCGGCCGTCGAACGCGCCGTACGATGCGACCACGGAGAGCCCCGCGGCCTTGAGGAGCTGGACCAGCTCGTGGTGGTTGTAGAGCCGCACCGACTCGCTGTAGGTGAGCGTGAGCCCCTCCTCCTCGATGAGCACGTCCTTCACGACGCGGTTGTCGTCGATCCGGCGCCGGACGTGGTACTGGCGCCCGTCGCGCTCCTCCCGGCTCTCGGGGACGAGGTGCGCCTCCACCGCGGCGGCGTTCAGGAAGTCGAGGAGGAACATGCCGCGCGGGCGCAGCGCGGACGCGATGCTCGCCATCGTGTCGGCGTTGCCGGCGTCGTCGAAGTAGCCGAACGACGTGAAGAAGGAGGTCGCCCCGTCGAAAGCGCCGTGGAACGGCAGCGCGCGCATGTCGGCGCGCACGCGGACCACGCCCGCGGCCGCCGCGAGGAGGTCGCGGGAGAGGTCGACGCCCGTGACGTGCATCCCGAGGGCGCCGAGCGCCCGGGCGTGCCGGCCCGCGCCGCACGCCACGTCGACGATGCGCGCGCCCTCCTTGATCCCCATCGCGCCGGCCGCGAAGGACGCCTCGCCCTTCGCCGCCTCGTCGCTCCGGTGGTAGTAGAGGTCCAGGTACTGCTTTCGGAAGGCGGTTTCGTACCAGTTCATTTCCGGCGCGCTCTTTCGATCGTAGCGTGCGCGGCGCGGGCGGCCTCGCGGATCGCCCTTCTCCATTCCGGCCACGGCCGACCCTCGCCGGCGTAGAGGATGCCGCGCGAAGAGTTTACGACGGCGCCCCGGCCTCCGGCGGCGAAAAACGGCCCCAGATCGCCCCCGCCCTGGGCGCCGAACCCGGGGACGAGAAACAAGGTTTCCGGCAGCGCCCGGCGAAGGCGGGCGCCGACGTCGGGGTGGGTCGCCCCGACCACCGCGCCGAAGGCCGGCTCGGCGCGAATGGCCTCGACGAGCGCCGCCTCCATCCCGTCCTGGAACCGCGCCGCGCCCGCATTGGACGTGCGGAGCAGCAGGAAGACCCCCCGCCCCGTCGCCCGGGCCCGCTCGGCGAAGGGGGCGACCGCGTCGAGGCCGAGGCTCGGGTTCACGGTCATCGCGTCGCAGTCGAACGGCCCCCCGAGGAAGGCCTCGGCGTACGCCCGGGCGCTCTCCGCCACGTCGCCGCGCTTCGCGTCGAGGATCACCGGGAGCCCCTTCGCCCGGGCCGCACCGACGACCCGGAGCATCCCCGCGAGCCCCTCCGGCCCGAGCCGCTCGAAGAACGCGAGGTTGGGCTTCACGCAGGCGGCGACGTCCGCGGTCTCCTCGACCGCGGCCAGGCAGAACTCCTCCGCCGAGATCCCCGGAGGGAGTCGGCCTGCGGCGGGGTCGAGCCCCACGCAGAGCGCCGACCCGCGCGCCTCGAACCTCTGCCGCCAGCTCATCCGGTCGGGGATTCTAGGAAATTCCGGAGGATCGCGCCGCCCAGCGGCGTGAGATAGGACTCGGGGTGGAATTGGACGCCATGGAGCGGCCGGCCGCGGTGGCGCAGCGCCATCAACTCCCCGTGGTCCGCCGTGCGGGCCGTGACCTCGAAGCACGAGGGGATCTCGAGGGCGGCGAGCGAGTGGTAGCGCGCCGCCGGGAAGGGGCTCGGGAGGCCCGAGAAGAGCCCGCGTCCGTCGTGCGCGATCGGGGAGGCCTTTCCGTGCATCACGCGCGGCGCGCGGCCGACGCGCCCGCCGAACGCCTGGACGAGGCTCTGGTGCCCGAGGCAGACGCCCAGGAGCGGCGCGGCCGCGCGGCGGCAGAGCTCGACCGAAATGCCGGCCTCGTCCGGCGAGCAGGGCCCCGGCGAGACGACGAACCGGTCCGGCTCGCGCCCGAGCGCCTCGTCCGCCGTGATCGCGTCGTTCCGGAACACCTCCACCTCGGCGCCCAGCACGCGCAGCGCCTGTGCCAGGTTGTAGGCGAAGGAATCGTAGTTGTCGACGAGGAGGACGCGCAGCATCACTGGAACGCCTCGAGGAGCCTCGCCACGTCCTCCTCGTCGTTGAAGTGGTGCGCGGCGACGCGCAGGTGGCCCTCGCGCGCCGCCACGAGCACCTTGCGCCGCTCGAGCGCGGACGCGTACACGGGTGCGTCCTCGAGCACGAAGCTCGTGATCCCCGACGCCTCGTCGCCCTCCGCGTCGCATGCGAGCGCGATCCCCTTCGCGCGCGCGCCGGCGCGCACGAGCGCCGAGAGCGCGAGCACGCGCGCGGCGATCTCCGCGATCCCGATCTCGAGGATCATCTCGAGGGCGGCGCGGAGGCCGTAGATGCCGCAGGTGTTCGGCGTCCCGTCCTGGTAGCGGCGCGCCGTCGCGGCGGGCGCCATGTCGTACTGCAGGAAGCGCGTCGGGTGGCGGACCGAGAGCCACGACGGCCGCGTGGGCGCGATGCGCTCGCGCGCCTCGCGACGCACGTAGAGGATCCCCGCGCCCTCGGGCCCGCACAGCCACTTGTGCCCGTCGGCCGCGAGCGCGTCGATGCCGCACGCCGCGACGTCGAGCGGCAGCGCGCCGAGCCCCTGGATCGCATCGACGACGAAGAGCGCGCCGTGCGCGTGCGCCACCTCGCCGATCGCGCGGAGGTCCGCGCGGTGGCCCGTCAGCCAGTCGACGAAGCTCACCGAGACCGCGCGCGTGCGCGCGTCGACGACCCTCGCCACCTCCTCGGCGAGGAGGCGGCCCCCGCGCTTCCTCGCCCGCCGCACCTCGACGCCATGGAGCGCCATCCACGGGTAGACGTTCGCGGGGAACTCGCGCTCGGGCACGACCACGTTGTCCCCCGGTCCCGCGCGCAGACCGGCGGCCGCCGTGGAGAGGCCGGCCGACGTGTTGGGGACGAGCGCGATCTCGTCCGCGCTCGCGCCGACGAGCTTCGCCGCCGCGACGCGGCACGCCTCGTAGGTCGCGAACCACGCCTCGTAGTGGGCCGCGCCGTGCTCCGTCTGGTCGCGGACGAGCCTCTGCATGGCCGCGCGCGCGCGCGTCGAGAGCGGGGCGACGGCGGCGCTGTTCAGGTAGGCGTACTGCCTTGTCACGGGGAACAGAGACCGCGTCTCTTGGGCCCGGAGCGGCACTTCCCCGAGAGTGTAACGCGTCGCTGGGCCGGAATCGTGGGGGTTCCGGGGGCCGCCCCTTCGGCGCGGCGCGCATGCGGCTCGGGTGGTTTCCCTAGAATGGGGCCGTGCGCGCCTATCTCGACGCCAACGCGACCACGCCGCTCGACCCCCGCGTGCGCGCCGCGATGGAGCCCTGGCTCGACTGCGGCAACGCGTCGTCGCTCCACGCCGAGGGGCGCGCCGCGCGCGGCGCCATCGACCGCGCGCGCGAGCAGGTCGCGGCGCTCGTCGGCGCGCGCGCGAGGGAGATCGCGTTCACGTCCGGGGCGACGGAAGCGAACGCGATCGCGCTCCTCGGCGCGGTGCGCGCGAACGCGATCCGCGTCGTCGCCTGCTCCGCGGTCGAGCACCCGTCCGTGCTGCGCGCGCTCGAGGCGCTGCGCCCCGGCGTCGACGTGTCGCTCGTGGGCGTCGGCCGCGACGGCCGCGTGCCGGCCGACGCGCCGCTGCCGAAAGGCGCCGGGCTCGTCTCGGTCATGCTCGCGAACAACGAGACGGGCGCCGTGCAGCCGGTCCGCGCGATCGCCGAGCGCGCGCGCGCCGCGGGCGCGCTTGTCCACACGGACGCCGTGCAGGCCTGCGGGAAGATGCGCGTCGACGTCGACGGGCTCGGCGTCCACCTGCTCTCGCTCTCCGCGCACAAGATGCACGGGCCCAAGGGAGCGGGCGCGCTCTACGTGCGCGGCGGCGTCCGCGTCGCGCCGCTGTCGCGAGGCGGCGAGCACGAGCGCGGGTTGCGGCCCGGCACCGAGGACGTCGCGGCGATCGCGGGCCTCGGCGCGGCCGCGGCGCTCGCGGCGCGGGAGCTCGACGCACGCCGCGCGCTGTGGACGTCGCTTCGCGAGCGCTTCCTCGCGCGGTTGCGGTCCGAGATCCCCTCCGCGCGCGTGCACTCCCCCGCGGACGGCGTCCCGAACACGATCAGCGTGTCGTTCCCGGGGATCCCCGGCGACGCGATCCTCGCCGCGCTCGACCTCGCGGGCGTGGCGGTGTCGACGGGCAGCGCGTGCGCGAGCGGCGCAGCGGAACCGTCGCACGTTCTCGTCGCGCAAGGGCTCTCGCGCGAGGAGGCGGCGCAGGCGATCCGGGCGAGCCTCCATGCCGGCTCGACGGAGCGCGACGTCGACGTGTGCTTGAACGAACTCGCGCGCTGCGTCAAGAGGCTGGGCGACCTCCGCATAGGAGGCGGCCAATCGCGTCGTTGTTGACGGATGCGCCTTGTTCTCCTAGGATGCGCGCCACGCGGTGAGGGTCGCGTAGTCGAAGAAGAGAAGAACGGCCGAGTGCAGGCGGGCCCCCCGATGTTTGAGGGCAACGGGGAGCCCGCCGGCGCGCGGCAAAGGGCCGGGGCAAAGCGCGGAGGGAGGCAGCACTCCGCCGCGTGTCGCCCCTGCTCTTTCTGGCTGGACAAAGATGCTGCGCGCGCCGGTCGCGCGCGGAGGACGAACGGATGTCCGAGTCCGTCCCCGACAGGAGCGCCTGGGAACGCGTCGCCACGATCCTCCGGCGCGCGGTGCCGCGGCAGCAGTTCGAGACGTGGTTCCGCGGGATGGCGCTGGTTTCGCTCACGCGCGACCGCGCGGAACTGACCGTCCCGAACAACTTCCTCCGGGAGTGGATCCTCCGGAAGTACTTCGGCGTGCTCCGGCGGGCGCTGCGCGACGTCTCGGGCGGGGACCCCGAGGTGGAGATCCGCATCGGGGAGGACGCGGCGCCCCCCGTGGACGCCTTGGCGAAGGAGGCCCCCGTCTCCTCCCCGCCGCGGCCCCCCTCCCCACGCCCCTCCCCCTCCCCCTCGCTCGCCTACGGCGAGAGCGACGTCGTCCTGAACCCGCACTACACCTTCGACAACTTCATCCCGGGCCCCAGCAACAACTTCCCCTACGCCGCGGCGCTCGCGGTCGCGGACAGCCCGGGCAAGTCCTACAACCCGCTCTTCCTCCACGGCTCCGTGGGCCTCGGCAAGACGCACCTCCTCCAGGGGATCTGCCACCGCCTGATGGAGCGCCGGCCGGACATGCGGATCCTCTACCTCTCGTGCGAGAGCTTCACGAACCACTTCGTGACCGCGGTCGCGAACGGAGAGCTCGACAGCTTCCGCTTCCGGTACCGGCACGTGGACGTCCTCCTGATCGACGACATCCACTTCCTCGCGAACCGGGAGCGCACGCAGGAGGAGTTCTTCCACACGTTCAACACGCTCTACAACGCGAACAAGCAGATCATCCTCTCCTCCGACTCGAACCCCGCGGAGATCCCGACGATCGAGGAGCGGCTCGTGTCGCGGTTCAAGTGGGGCGTCGTCGCGAAGATCGACCAGCCCGTCTACGAGACCCGCGTGGCGATCATCGCGCGCAAGGCGCGCGTGCACGGCTCCACGTTCCCCGACGACGTGGTGAAATTCCTCGCCGAGAACATCCGCAGCAACATCCGCGAGATCGAGGGGGCGGTCAACAAGGTCGCGGTCCTGGCCAGCATCCAGGGCCGGCCCGTCGACATGGATCTCGCCCGGGAGGCCCTCCGCGACCTCCTCCCGCCTGCCAACTCCCGCGTTTCGGTCGACGGCATCGTCCGGACCGTCGCCGAGCATTTCGGCGTCCCCGTCAAGGACCTCATGGGGAAGCGGCGCAGCAAGTCGATCGCGTTCCCGCGCCAGGTCTGCATGTTCCTCGCCCGGCGCCTCACTTCCCACTCCCTCGAGGAGATCGGCGGGTACTTCGGCGGCCGCGACCACACGACGGTCATGTACGCGTACGACAAGATCCGCCGTGAGGCGGAGGACGACGTCGAACTCGCGGACACCCTCGAGAAACTCAAACTCAAGGTGACGTCGTGATGCGCTCGCCCGTGGACAACATGGGGAATGCCGGTGCCTTCGTGTTCGTTTCCCGGCGCCCCCTTCGCTCCCCCCTCCCCGCTTCGACGATCTCCACGGGCTCCCCTCGCTTCTCCCGACGGGCATCGTGGACTCCGCCGAACGCCCGAACCCCTTTGCCGCCCGCGGGTTCCGGCCGGACGCCCTCCGTTCTCCACAAAGGGTCGTCCCCCATACGGAGATGATGAGTTTCTATATCTAAAGAAGAAAGGTCGTAAGCCATGCGGATCACCCTGAACCGGGCACGGTTCTTCGACGTCACCTCCCTCGTGGGCCAGGCCGTCGCCGCGAAGAGCACGAAGAAGGTCTTCGAGTGCCTCCGCCTCACGGCGAAGGCGGGCGCGTTGGAGATCGCGGGGACGGACCTCGAGGTCGCGATCCGCTACCGCTTGGCGGACGACGTCGAGATCAAGCAGGATGGCGAGGCGGTCGTGCCCGCGGCGCTCTTGGCGAACGTGCTCCGCGAGGTCGGGGACGAGAGGATCTCGCTGGCGGTGGCCAAGCAGAAGCTCGGCATCGAGACAGACGGCGGCTTCTTCGAGATCGAGTGCGTGGACCCGGGCGAGTACCCGGAGATCCCGGGGTTCCCGTCCTCGACCGCGTGGAGGGTGAAGGCGGAGGACCTGCAGGCGCTCGTCCGGAAGACGGCCTTCGCGGCGGGCAAGGAGGCGGCGCGGTTCGTCCTCAACGGAGTGCGCGTCATGGCGGAGGGGGATGCGATCCGCTTCGTCGCGACGGACGGGCGACGTCTGGCGACGCTGAGCCGGCCCTTGGAGCGCCGTAACGGGACCGAGGGGAAGCCGGCGTCGGCGATCGTGGGGGTGAAGGGGCTCCACCACTTCGAGAGGCTCGCGGCGGAGGCGGGGGGGGAAGTGGAGTTCGCCCTCGCGGACCGCTTCGTGGCGGTGAGGACCCCGTCCGCGGAAGTCGTGGCGCGCGTGATGGAGGGAGTGTTCCCCGACCACGACCAGATCATCCCGAAGGAGTGCCCGAACGAAGCCCGGCTCCCGGTCGGCATGTTCGCGTCGAAGCTCCGGCAGGCGAGGCAGTTCGCGTCGCTGGAGACGCAGTCGGTCGCGCTCCGGTTCCACGCGGGCGAGCTCTCCATCGCTGCGTCCGGCGGCGACGGCCGCGCGGACGTCCGCCTGGGGATCGAGTACGACGGCACCGAGGAGAGGATCGGGTTCAACCCGGGGTTCCTCCTCGATGCGCTCAAGGTCGTCGAGGGCGAGCAGGTGACGTTCGCGTTCAAGAACGCGAGCGGAGCGGCCAAGCTTCTCGACGACGGCGGCTTCGTCTACGTGGTCATGCCCGTGCTCCTCGAGTAGTGAGAAAGCCGAAGCGGGAGGGCGAGCCTGCCCCCATCCAGGACGTGCTGCCTGCGATCCTCCGCGGAGTGAAGGGGGTTGTGGGCGGCCCGTTGGACCGGGTCCGGAAAGCGTGGGGCGAAGTGCTCGGGCCGGAGGTGGCAGCGAGGACGCGGGTCGCGGCCTTTGCCGACGGCACGGTGAGGGTCGAGGTGGCGTCGGCTGCGCTGAAGCACGACCTCGTGGCGTTCCGCTCGGCCGAGGTCTTGGGAGCGCTCCGGGAACGGCTTCCCGACCTCCATCTAAGGGGGGTCTCGTACCGCGTCGCAGCCCTCAGGTAGGCGCCGTGCGTCGCGTGGGCGGCTGGTCTCTGGGCGGATCTTGGGGGGCTCCGGGGGCGCCGCGTCGGCCCTTCGGAAGATGCGACGGGATGGCCCCGGCGGGGTACAATTGACGACTTCGACAGGCGCGGGGGGACCCCGCCCCGAAGAGGAGCTGCCCGCCGCCGTAACTCATGCCCCGACAAAGACTTGAGATGGACGAGCCCGCCACCACAGACTCGCAGTACGGCGCAGACCAGATCCAGGTTCTTGAGGGTCTGGAGCACGTGCGCAAGCGCCCCGCCATGTACATCGGCGACACGGGGCTCCGGGGGCTCCATCACCTGGTCTACGAGGTCGTCGACAACTCGGTCGACGAGGCCCTCGGCGGCTTCTGCACCGAGATCACGCTGACGCTCCACGCGGACGGCTCGGCGTCCGTCTTGGACAACGGCCGCGGGATCCCCGTCGACCTCCAGAAGGAGGTGGGGCTGCCCGCGGTGACCGTGGTCCTCACGACGCTCCACTCCGGGGGGAAGTTCGAGCGCAAGGCCTACAAGGTCTCGGGCGGCCTCCACGGCGTCGGCCTCTCGTGCGTGAACGCGCTCTCGTCGCGGCTCGTGGTCGAGGTCTTCAAGGACGGGACGATCTACCGCCAGGACTTCGAGCGGGGCAAGCCGAGGAGCGATCTCACGAAGACGGGTCGCACGGAGCGGCGCGGCACCCGCATCCACTTCAAGCCGGACGAGCAGATCTTCCCGGACACGAGCTTCCACTACGACACGATCGCGAACCGCATGCGCGAACTCGCCTTCCTGAACCGGGGCCTCCGGATCGAGATCCGCGACGAGCGAGGGACCCCGAAGCAGGAGGACTTCCACTACGAGGGGGGGATCCGGGAGTTCGTCCTCGAGCTCAACCGGGGCCGCGAGCTCATCGACGACCGCGTCGCGGAGTTCCACGGCGTGCTCGACGGCGTGGAGGTCGACGTCGCCTTCCAGTACACGAACTCCTACGACGAGCGCATCTACACCTACGTCAACAACATCAACACGCGCGAGGGCGGGACGCACCTCGTCGGCTTCAAGGCGGCGCTCACGCGCGCGCTGAACAACTACGCGAAGCGCGAGAACCTCCTGAAGAAGGTGGAGACGCTGGGCGGCGACGACTGCCGCGAGGGCATCACCGCGGTCGTGAGCGTGAAGGTGCCCGAGCCCCAGTTCGAGGGGCAGACGAAGATGAAGCTCGGCAACTCGGAGGTCCAGTCCGCCGTCGAGCAGATCGTCGGGGTCAAGGTCGGCACGTTTCTCGAGGAGAACCCCAGGGTCGCGAAGTCGCTCGTGGACAAGGCGCTCAACGCCTACGCGGCGCGCGAGGCGGCCCGCGCCGCGCGCGATCTCGTGCGGCGCAAGAACGCGCTCGCGGGCGGCGGCCTCCCGGGCAAGCTCGCGGACTGCACGAGCCGCAAGCGCGACGAGACGGAGCTCTACCTGGTCGAGGGCGATTCGGCCGGCGGGTCGGCGAAGCAGGGCCGCGACCGCGGCTTCCAGGCGATCCTCCCGCTGCGCGGCAAGATCCTGAACGTCGAGAAGGCGCGCATCGACAAGATGCTCGCGCACGAGGAGATCCGGACGATCATCACCGCCCTCGGCACGGGCATCGGCGAGGACGAGTTCGACGTCTCCAAGCTGCGCTACGGCAAGATCATCATCATGACGGACGCGGACGTGGACGGCTCCCACATCCGCACGCTGCTGCTCACGTTCTTCTACCGCCACCTCAGGCCGCTGATCGAGGAGGGGCACGTGTTCGTGGCGCAGCCCCCGCTGTTCCTCCTCCAGAAGGGCAAGACGCGCGAGTACGTGTTCGACGAGGGCTCGCTCGCGCGCCGGCTCACGAGCCTCGGCCTCGAGGGCAGCGCGCTCGAGGTCCGGGGCGGCGAGCGACGCTTCGAGGGCGACGATCTCCGGCAGATCCTCGAGATCGCGGCGCAGCTCGAGGCCTGCTGCCGCACGCTCGAGCGGCGCGGCATCGATCCCGTGGACTACTTCTCGCGTCGCGAGGAGGGCACGGGGGCGCTGCCGGTCATGCGCTCGCGGCACGGCGAGGACGTCCGGTGGTGGCCGGAGGGGCACAGGAAGCGCTTCGAGGAGTACGGGCACGAGCTCTCGCGGCGGCTCGGGCGCGACGCGGTCGTGGCGTACGAGGACGACGACGAGGCGAAGTCGACCGCGGACATCGTCGTCGAGGAGTTCCCCGAGGGGCGCGAGGCCTCGCGGTTCGCGCGGCGGCTCGCCGAGCTCGGCATCGACCCGGCGACGTTCGTCAAGGGGGCCTTCTCGATCACCCGCGGTCCCGAGCGCGTCGATCTCGGCTCGCTGCGCGACGCGCTCGCAGCGGTAAAGAAGTTCGGCCAGGAGGGGCTCACCCTCCAGCGCTACAAGGGCCTCGGCGAGATGAACGCGTCCCAGCTGTGGGAGACGACCATGGAGCCCGGCCCGCGCACGCTGCTGCGCGTCGGTCTCGAGGACGCCGTCCGGGCCGACGAGATGTTCAGCATCCTCATGGGCAACAACGTCGAGGACCGGAGGGCGTTCATCGAGAAAAACGCGCTCGAGGTCCGCGACCTCGACGTCTAGCGCCGTCCGGCGCGTCGGTCTCGACCCCCGCGCCACGGAGGGGAAAGGGGCCCGGGGGGAGGGGGTGGCCCCCGCGGGAGGCGGCCCCGGCCGGGCGGCCGAAAACCCGCCCCCGGAACCCCCCTCAACTCCTGCCCCCCCGACGCCGATGGTTCCTCTGTCCCATGACGCACTACGACCGGCTCAAGCGGAAGCGGCTCGGCGACGTCCTCGTGGACGAGGGGCTCGCGACCGAGGAAATCGTCATCGCCGCGCTCCAGGAGCAGCAGCGCACCGGCGCGCTTCTCTCCGAGATCCTCCTCAATCAGAGGCAGGTGGGGGAGCACGATCTCGCCCGCGCGATCGTCGACCACTACCAGGTGCCCTACATCGACCTCAAGAACTACACGATGCACAAGGACCTGGTGAAGGAGCTGCCGCCCGCGCTCCTCAACCGCGCGCGCGTCGTGCCGCTCGACCGCTACGCGAAGCAGATGTGCTTCGCGTGCCAGGAGGTCCCCGCGAAGGAGGTCGTGGACGAGCTCCGGAAGATCGCGCCCGGCGGGATCTACTTCTACGTCGCGTCCGCCGTCGACATCCGCAAGGTTCTCGAGGACTACGCGCCGGTCGCGAAGCCCGCGTCCGCCGCCGGCAAGCAGCAGGCCGCCGGCAAGCCGCCCGCGGGGGGAAAGGCGGCCGCGCCTGCGAAGGCGGTCCCGGTCGCCGCGAAGACGTCGGACGAGGACACCGCCTGGAAGGACCTCTTCGACGCGGCGAACGAGTCGATCCTGACCGACATCAAGGTTCGCGACGAGTAGGCTCCGCGGGCTGGTCCGCGTCGGCCCCCGCCTTCTCAGGCTCCTTCTCAGGCTCCTTCTCGGAGGCCTTCTCGGGGCGCCATTGCGGGGGCGGCGCCTCGTCCTTGCGCACGCCTTCTTCGACCTTGCGGAGTTCCTCCCGCATCCCGCGCTTGAACTCGGAGAGCGCGAGGCCGAGCTTTCTCGCCGTCTCCGGCAGCTTGCCGCCGAAGACGAGAAGGGCTACGAAGAGGATGACGAGAAGCTCGCCCATGCTGAGGTCGAACGGCACGGCGGGCATTCTACCCGCGACGCGCCCGGGAGCCGCCGCCCGCCCCCGGGGGGTCAGCGCACCTCGACGTCGGAGGCGCGCTTGAGGTCGATCCCGTCCTTCGCGAGTGCGAAGAGCAACTCGCGGAACCGGGCCTCGCGCGGCCAGCCCTCCGCCACGACCTGGGCGTCGCCCGCCACCCGCACCTCGCGGGACCCGGCGACGAACGAGAGCCGATCCGCGGTGACGACGGCCGGCAGCTTGCCGCGGCCCTCGACCCGGACGCCGCGCGAGCCCACGATCTCCTTCACGCGGGGCGTCCCGTCCGCGGCGTCGAGGAGGATCTCCACGCGCTTCGCCTCGGCGAGGAGCATCTCGTGCCCGTCCTTCGAGCCGCGGAGCTTCGCGCCCTCCGGGATGACGACGCGGTCGCCGTCGAAGCTCGCGGGCCCGTGGAGCTCGGCGACCCAGCCGTCGAAGCTCGCGGGCGACTTGCCGTCCGCGGTCGCGGGCCGGTAGTCGATCGTCGCCGGGCCAAGGCTCGAGCCCGCGGCGACGCGGCCGTCCGCGAGGCGGAGCGTGAGCCCCTTCGGCGCGGCCATCGCGATCTCGTCGCCGCGGCGCAGGCGCGCGGGATCGCCGAGGAGCGTCGCCGTCCCTTTCGCGCCGTCGTAGGAGAGCGACTCCCCGGTCACCTCCTCGCCCGCGGGGCCGAGCGCGCGGATGCCGCCGGCGGCCTCGACCGAGGCGACCGTGCCGTCCGCCCCGAGCGCGCCGCGCATCGTGCCGCCGCGGAGGCGCCACGAGCCGCCGCCCGCAAGCGTCGCGACCACGTCGATCTCGCCCGCCGCCTCGAACGTGCGGTCGTCGCGGTAGGTGATCCGCGGCGCCCGGATCGCGCGCCCGTCCTTCGTCTCGATCGAGGCGGGGCTCCCCTCGACGGCCGTCGCCCCGCCCCCGTTCACGAGCCGGTCGCCGCGGATCTCCGCGCCGCGCGCCGGGTCGGTGGCGACGACGCCGCCGGTCGCGACGAAGGAGAGGAGCGATCCCTTCTCGAGCTCGAGCGCCAGCGCGTCGGCGCGCAGCCTCGCGCCCGAGTCGGTCGAGGCGACGACGTCGCGCTCGCCCGCGAACGAGACACGGTCGCCCGCCGCCGCGATGCGGAGCGGCCCCGTTGCCGTCAGCGTCACCTCGCCGGCCGCGCCCAGGGCGCCGGTCGGGGCGTCGCCGTGGTAGACGACGCGCTTCTCGCCGTCGATGAGCACGTCGAAGGCGTCCTTCGCCTTGCGCACGACGCGCAGCGTGCCCGCCCGGAGGCTGGCGGCGGGCGTCGTGGCCTGGACCTCGCCTTCGAGGACGACCGCCGCCGCGGCCGCGTCGTAGGTGAGCGCGTGCCCGGAGAGCGACCCGGCCCCGTCCACGTCGGAGGCCGAGAACCGCTCGAACCGCGCTTTCGCGAGCACGCGGCGCCCGTCCTCCGCGGCGCCGAGCGTGAACCGCGCCGCGTCGGCCGCGACGTTCACGGTGCGCTCGCCGAGGGCGAGCGCGGAGAGGCGGCGCCCGAGGAGCCCGTCCGGCAGCCGCCCGCGCCACGTGGCGCGAACGGGGCCCTCGCACGAGACCGAGCTCTCGCCGTCGACGGTCACCGAGGGCATGTCGACGGAGTCGAGCCCCGGCATCGTGCCCGGCGCGAGCGCCAAGCGCACGCCGCCGGAGAGCCGCGCGCGCGCGAACGCGATCCTGCCCTCCGCGCGCGCGAGGACTGCGTCGATGCGCGCGCAGGTGGCGCGAAGGGCCTCCTGCTCGATCTCGGCGTCGCCCTCGAACGCGACGCGGATCTCCGCGCCCTCCGCGGCCTCCTCGACGGTGGCGCCGCCCTTCGCGCGGATCGTGAGCGAGCCGGCGGGCCCGCTGACGCTCGCGAGGACCGGCCCCTTCAGCCGCGCATGCCGCCCCTGCAGGTCCGCGTCGATGCCCTCGGCGCGGAGTTCCGCCGAATGCTCGGGCAGGCGGAGCGTGACGGGCACGTCGGCCGTCGCGGTCTTCGCCTTGACGTCGAGGGCGAGCTTCGCCACCTCCGCGAGGAGGCGGCCCCCGGCGTCGAACGCCTTGACCCCGCCGTCGAGCGTCACGATGCGCGGCGCATCCTCCGGCGCGTAGAGGAGATCCCGCGGGTCGCCGCTGACGAAGGGCGCCTCGAGGTTCAGGCGGAGGTTGGGTTCGCCCTCTTTCGGCTTGTCGAAGACCGCCGCCTCGACGCCCTCGAGCCGCGGCTTCCCCTCGAGCCGCCCGAGGCGGTCGATGCGGAGGAGCAGCTTGAAGTACCCGTCCTCGACGACGCGCAGCTCGAAGCCGTCGAGCCGCCGCAGCGCGCCGGAGAACGGCGACTGCCCGTAGGCGTCGGCGAGGTCGTCGCCCGAGAGGAGCACGGGCCCCTCCGACCCCGCGTCCTCGGCCGGGAGCTCCGCTTCCGGCTGCTCCCCGAGATCCAGGTAGAAGAGCAGCCCGGTCGCCGGGACCGCGCAGATGAGGAAGACGATAAGCGCCTTCAACGGGGTCCCGCCATCCTCGCGCGCCCGCCGCCCCGCCGCGTACCGGCGAGGTAACGCGCCCTACCCCCCGTCCGACGTGAAGCCGGCCTCGAGGAGATCCTGCACGTCGAGAAGGCCGAGGTACCTGCCCGCTCCGTCCACGACGGGCAGCTCGTCGAACGTCCGCTCCTTCATCATGCGCCACGCCTCCGCGGCGAGCTGATCGGCGCGGACGGCGAGGGGTTTCCGGGTCATCACCTCCTCGATCGGCCGGCCGATGAAGCCGGGATCCTTGAGCACGTGGCGCCGCACGTCGCCGTCCGTGAGGAGGCCCATGAGCGTGCCGTCCGCCGAGACGACGGGCAGCGCGCCGGGGCGCCGGCCGAGGCCGCCGGCCTGGACGAGCGCCTCGCGTGCGGTCGTGCCGACGCGGGCGGGCGGCACCTCGCCCGCGTCGCGCATGAGCTCCTTCACGCGGAGGAGCGAGCGGCCGAGCTCGCCGCCGGGGTGGTAGAGCGCGTAATCCTCGCGGCTGAACTTGCGGCGCTTCGCCACGGCCATCGCGAGCGCGTCGCCGAGCGCCAGCTGCGCGGTCGTCGACGTCGTCGGCGCGAGGCCGACGGGGCACGCCTCGGGGAGCGCGCCGAGCGGGAGCACGCAGTCGGCGTGGCGGGCGAGCGGCGAGTCGACGCTGCGCGTGATCGCGACGAGGCGCGCGCCGATCTGCTTCACGCTGGGGACGAGCCGCAGCACCTCCTCGGTCGCGCCGGAGTTCGAGAGCGCGATGACCAGATCCTTCTCGGCAACGCGTCCGAGGTCGCCGTGGATCGCCTCGGCGGGGTGGAGGAAGAACGAGGGCGTGCCGGTCGAGGCGAGCGTGGCCGAGATCTTCTGCGCGATGAGCCCCGACTTGCCCATGCCGGTCGTGACGACGTGCCCGTCGCAGCCGAGGACGAGCTCGACCGCGCGGCCGAAGCGCTCGTCGAGGATCGCCTCGAGCGCGGCGACGGCGGCGGCCTCGAGCCGGATCACCTGCCGCGCGAACTCGATGTCCTCCCGCACGTCCCTAGATCATACGGGGACCTCGGGCCGTTTCAGGTTCTCGAGGATCAGCAGCGCGCCGAGAAATGCCGCGAACGGCCGCCCCAAGAGGAGCGCCGCGGCGACCGCGAGGAGGCCGATCGCGAGCGAGACGACCCGCATGACCCGGTCCGCCCTCGGCCGCCCGAGCCCCGAGCGGAGGCCCGCGCGCAGCGCCTGGCCGCCGTCGAGCGGCAGCGCGGGCAGGAGGTTCGCCACGCCCCAGATGGCGTTGATCCAGAACATGATCCAGAGGAAGTACCCGAGCGGCGTCCCCGCCGGCGGGCGAGGGAGGTGGAGGGGCGCGGGGAGGAGGAGGGCGCCGGCGCCGTACGCGAGCGCGCCGAGCGCGAAGCTGAACGCCGGGCCCATGAGCGAGATCGCGGCCTGATGGCCGGGGCGCGGCGAGCCGCGGTAGATGCAGAGGCCGCCGAGCATCCACAGCACCACGATGCTCGGCGCCTTGAGGAGGCGGCGGACCGCGAGCACGTGGCCGAACTCGTGCACGAGGACGGAGAGGATCACGGCGGCGGAGAAGATGGCCGCCAGGCCGGGCTCGGCCGTCAGGAAGTAGAAGCCGATGAGGACGAAGAACGTGAAGTCGCAGTAGATGTCGGTGCCGAAGAGGCGTCCGATGGGCAGGCCGCGGCGCATGGAGCGCCTAGGGTATCCCCGATGCGCCGGTTCGTGGGGGGCCGGGGCGCCGCGATCCCGCCCCCGGAGCCCCCTCCGATCCGGCCCGCGGCCCCTGCGGGGCCGTATACTCTGGCGGTGGCCGAAGACGCGGACTACAAGGTCGGGCTTGGCATCTACAACGGCCCGCTCGATCTCCTCCTCTTCCTGATCCGCGAGCGCGAGCTGGACATCCACGACATCCCGATCGCGGAGATCACGGAGCAGTTCCTCGCGCACCTCGAGGTGGTGAAGCGGATCGACGTGGACCGCGCCGGCGACTTCCTGCTCATGGCGGCGACGCTCATGCTGATCAAGAGCCGCATGCTGCTGCCCGGGCCGGTCGAGGAGGACGAGCACGACGAGGAGCTCGACCCGCGGACCGATCTCGTGCGGCAGCTGCTCGAGTACAAGCAGTTCCGCGACGCGTCGCATTCCCTCGCGTACGCGGAGCGGATCCGCGACCTGCGCTTCGAGAGCGGGCTGGACGGGCCGCCGGAGGCCGGGCCGGACGCCGGGAAGCTGCTCGCGGACGTCGGCGTCGGCGACCTGCTGCTCGCCTTCGAGCGGATGATGCGCGAGACGCTCGCGGAGGTCGACCACCAGGTCCTGCGCGAGGAGCTTCCGCTGCGCGACGTGGAGGAGCAGGTCGCGGCGCGGCTCGCGGCGGCCGGGGGGCCGGTGCCCTTCCGCGATCTCTTCGCGGAGCGACGCGACCGGCTCTACATCGTGTCGGTGTTCCTGTGCCTGCTCGAGATGCTCAAGCGCAAGCGGATCGAGCTCTCCCGCGGCCGCGACGTCGTCGACCTCGAGATCCGGCTCCGGCCCGCCGAGGCGCCCCCGCCGGCCGCGGAGGAGCCGGCCGCGGTCGAGGAGCCGCCGCAGGTCCCCGGCGGATCCCTCTAGCGGATGCGGATCGTCTTTCTCGGCTCGCACGCGTTCGCGAGGGAGAGCCTCGACGCGCTTCTCTCGGCGGGGTTCCCGCCGGTGCTCGTCGTGACGCCGCCGCCCGCGCGCCGCCGGCGCCGCGGCGAGCCGGAGCCGACCGTCGTGCACGCGCGCGCGGCCGAGGCGCGGTCCGAGGTGGCGACGCCCGCGAAGGTGAACGCGCCGGACTCGCTCGCGCGGCTGCGCGCCGCCGGCGCGGACCTGTTCGTCGTGGCGCAGTACGGGCAGATCCTCTCCGAGGAGCTGCTCGCGATCCCGCGCCTCGGCACCATCAACGTGCACGCGTCGCTCCTGCCGCGGCACCGCGGCGCGACGCCGGTCGCGGCCGCGATCCTCGCGGGCGACGAGGAGACGGGCGTGACGATCCAGCGGACCGTGTTCCGGCTGGACGCGGGCCCGATCCTCGCCGCGCGCCGGGTGGCGATCGCTCCGGGGGAGGACGCGGAGGCGCTCACCGCGCGGCTGGCGCGGCTCGGCGGCGAGCTTCTCGTCGACGTCGTGCGCGCCTTCGCTTCGGGCAGCGCGCCCGCGGAGACGTCGCAGGACGAGGGCGCGGCGACCTATTGCCGGAAGCTGAAGCCCGGGGACGCGCGCATCGACTGGGCGAGGCCCGCGGAGGAGATCGCGCGGCTCGTGCGCGCGCTCCGGCCGGAGCCGGGCGCCCGCACGTCGCTCCGCCGGGAGCCGCCGATCGACCTCGAGGTCCGGCGCGCCGTCGCGACGGCCGGCAAGGGGGCGCCGGGCGTGGTGGCGGCGGTCGCGCGGGACGGCTTCGACGTGGGCACGGGCGGGGATCTCCTGCGCGTGATCGAGCTGACGCCCGCGGCGAAGCGTCCGATGGCGGCGCGCGCCTTCGCGAACGGCTACCGGCTCGCGGCGGGGGAGCGGTTCGCGTGAGGCGCGCCGTCCCTTTCGCGATCCTCCTCGCCGCGTGCGCGTCGGACCGGCCCGTGCACCCGATGCGGCTCGAGGGATTCCCGGGCGCGCCGATCGAGCCCGGACTCTTCCCGCTCGCCAATGGCACCCGCTGGACGTTCTCGGACGCGGAGGGCAAGACGCTCACGCTCGCGGTCAACGAGCGGGACGGCGCGTTCGTGCTCACCGGCCAGACGGAGGGCGAGGCGGAGATCCGGATCCGCGACGGGTTCCTGGAGATCCTCTACCAGGGGCAGGTGCTCGACCGTCCGCTCAAGATGGAGGGGGCCGCGGGGGACCGGTGGGAGGCGGCCGGCGCGACCTACACGGTCTTCGGCTACGACGAGATCGAGGTGCTCGGAAGGAAGACGCGCGCCCTCGTCGTGGCCGCCGACCGGAAGGTGCAGCGCGACCTCTACTGGTTCGCCAAGGACCTGGGCTGGGTGAGGCTCCGGACCGAGCGGACCGGCGCCACGCTTCGCGACGCCCGGCTCGTGGCGTTCGAGGGCGGCGGTCGCCCCCCGGGGTAAGCGGCCTCCCGTGTTTGACGGGCGCCCGAACTGCGGTTACAAGGGCGGGCCGAGATGAAGCTCAACATCCGCAATTCGACCAAGAAGCGCCGCCGCGTGGGCTTCCGGGCCCGGATGAAGACCGCGGACGGCCGGAAGATCGTCAACCGGCGCCGCGCGCTCCGCGGGACCTTCCCGTAGCGACTGGTCTCATCGGGTTCCTCTCGGGGCCCTATCCTGCCCCCGGAGCCCCCCGGGTTTCGTCCCGCGATTGGTTTCATTTGGTCCCAGTCCGTCCCATTGGTCATAATCCCGGCGGATGGAGCACGGGACCGTCATCCTGGGCCGGTACGAGCATGTACGCGACCTGGGATCGGGAGGGTCGGGCGAGCTCGTCCTGGTGAAGGACAGAAAGCGCGGGGACGAGGCCTGCGCGTTGAAGGTCCTTAGGCCCCGGTCGCGCGATCCGGGGCTCGAGCCGCTCTTCCGCTCGGAGTTCCTTGAGCTCTCGCAGATCCGGCACCCCGGCATCGTCGCGGTTCGCGATTTCGGGTTGCTCGAGACGGGCGAGCCCTACTTCACGATGGACTTCGTGCCCGGCGAGAGCTGCCGGGCGTTCGTGCGCGAGGACCGGCTCTCGTCGACGGAGTACGTCGACCTCGCGGCGGGCATCCTCTCCGCGCTCGCACACATCCACGTGCGCGGGATCGTGCACCGCGACATCAAGCCTGAGAACCTGATCGTCCGGCGGGGCGACGGGCACCTCGAGACGGTGCTCATCGACTTCGGGCTCGCCCTGTCGGCGGGCGCGAACCGCACGGGCGAGGCCTCCGGCACGCTGCCGTACATCGCGCCCGAGGTGCTCGCCGGCGCGGCCGCGGATCCGCGCGCCGACCTCTTCGCGCTCGGCATGGTGCTCTACGAGGTCGCCACGGGAAAGCACGTCGGGGATCGCGCCGCGCTTCTCCGCTCGCCGG
>DASUGR010000275.1:0-35203 GCA_036273915.1 Planctomycetota bacterium
TCAAACACCGAGGCCGAGCGAGACGGCGCGAGGCAAGGAGGGACGACGACGCGTATCCGCGGAGCGATACGCGGAGGAGGAGCGACGCCGCATCGCGTCGTCGCAGCCGGCCGAATGTAGCAGTTGTTCTTGCACGACGACCAAGGCTAGCGGGCCCGGCGGCGCACGTCGGCGGCGTGGAGGCCGCGTCCGCCCTCGCGGACCTCGCACTCCACCTCCTCGCCCTGCCGTAGCGCGACGAAGCCGCGGCCGCCCGCGACGTCCTTGAAGTGGACGAAGACCTCGCGGCCGTCGTCGAGCAGGAGGAACCCGTGGCCCCGGGCGTTGTCGAACCACTTCACGCGCCCGCGCATGTCACGCGCCCTGCAGGGAAGGGTGGGGGCCGGGGGGAGGGGGACCCGCTCACGCGGGGGGCGGGCCACCCTCCGACTCCATGGGGGACGACGGACCGTCCCCGTCGCCGCGCGCCTCGCGCGCGTGCGGCACGTCCGCGTCCTCTCGAAGTGGAGCGTTGGGGCCCGGCCCGCCGCCCCGGTCGGGCTGGCCGCCGCCGCCTCCTCCGCCGTGGTGGCCCCGGCCGCCGTCTCCCCGGCCGCCGCGATCGCCGCCGCGGTAGTCGCCTCCGCGCTCCCCGCCCCGGCGCTCGCCCCCGCGGTCCCGGCCGCGATCGCGCGGGCCGCGCCCGCGCCCACCACGGCCCCCGCCGCCCCCTCCGCCTCCGCCGCCGCCCCGCGGCGCGGGCTCGAAGACCTCGCCCCGCTCCTCGAGGATGACGGCGCGGCGGGAGAGCCGCACCTTGCCCGACGGATCGACGTCGATGCACTTCACGCGCAGCGTGTCGCCCATCTTGACCACGTCCTCCGGCCGCTCGACGTAGCCGTCGGAGAGCTCGGAGACGTGCACGAGGCCGTCGAGGTTCGGGAGGATCTGGACGAAGACGCCGAAGTCGCGCATCTGCACGACCTTGCCCTCGTAGATCTGGCCCACCTCGGCCTCCGCCGTGATGCCCTCGATCATCTCGATCGCGGCCTTGGCCTTGTCGCCGTCGACCGCGAAGACCTTCACGGTGCCGTCGTCGGAGATCTCGACGGTCGTGCCGGTCTCCTCCTGGATCTGCCGGATGACCTTGCCGCCCGGCCCGATGACCGCGCCGATCTTCTCCGGGTTGATCTTGATCGCGATCAGGCGCGGCGCGTAGGGCGAGTAGTCGTCCCGCGGCGTCGCGATCGCCTTCCCCATCTCGTTCAGGATGTGGAGGCGGCCCGCGCGCGCCTGGTCGAGCGCCTTCTCCATGATCGCGCGGGAGACCCCGGCGATCTTGATGTCCATCTGGAGCGCCGTGACGCCGTTCGGCGTGCCGGCCACCTTGAAGTCCATGTCGCCGCTGTGGTCCTCGTCGCCGAGGATGTCCGACAGGATGACGACCTTGCCGTTCTCCTTCACGAGGCCCATGGCGATCCCGGCGACCGGCGCCTTGATCTTGATGCCCGCGTCGAGCATCGCGAGCGTCCCGCCGCACACGGTCGCCATCGAGGACGAGCCGTTGCTCATCAGGATCTCGGAGACGAGCCGCAGCGTGTAGGGGAAGGGCTCCTCCGGCGGCACGACCGACTCGAGCGCGCGCTCGGCCAGGTTGCCGTGGCCGATCTCGCGGCGGCTCGTGCCGCGGATGGGCCGCACCTCCCCGACGCTGAACGGCGGGAAGTTGTAGTGGAGCATGAATCGCTTCTTGTACTCCTCCTGGAGGCCGTCGACGATCTGCTCGTCGAGGCCGGTGCCCAAGGTGGAGGCGACGAGGGCCTGCGTCTCGCCGCGGGTGAAGAGCGCCGAGCCGTGCGCGCGCGGCAGCACGGAGATCTCGCACGTGATCGGGCGGATCTCGGTCGGGCCGCGGCCGTCCACGCGCTTGCCCTCGAGGATCAGCTCGCGCAGCACGGTGTCCGCGACCTCGGTGAAGGCCGCCTTCACGGCCCCGACCGGCCACTTGCCCGCGGCCTTCGTGTTGTCGGGGTCGCCGTACTTCTCGATCATCTCCTTGCGGATGGGGTCGAGCGCGGCCTGGCGCTGCGGCTTCGTCGGCTGGACGATGCTCCTGCGCACGCGGTCCTTGCACTCGCGGTTGACGATCTTCTTGATCTCGGCGCTGGCATCCTCGGGCGCCACGTAGGTGAGGTGGCCCGCCTGCCTCCCGAGCTCCTTCAGGACCTCGTCCTGGAGCGCGCAGAGCTCCCTGCACGCCGCGTGGCCCATGTCGACCGCGTCGAGCATGAGGGCCTCGGGCAGCTCCTTGGCGCCGGCCTCGACCATCGTGACCGAGTCCTTCGTCCCGGCCACGATGAGATCCAGCGCGGACTCCGCGCGCCGGCCGTCCGCCGGCCAGAGCTCGAGCCGGCCGTCGATGTAGCCGACCCGCGCCCAGCCGACGGGCCCCCGGAGCGGGGCCCCGGACGCCATCACGGCCATCGACGTGGCGATCCCCGCCAGCACGTCGGGATCGTGCTCGCCGTCGTAGCTGAGCACGTTGCAGATGACCTGCACTTCCTTCACGAAGCCGTCCGCGAACAGCGGGCGGATCGGCCGGTCGATGAGACGGCAGCCGAGGATCTCCTTCGTCGTGGGCCGTCCCTCGCGCTTGAAGAAGCCGCCGGGGATCTTGCCCGCGGCGTACGTCTTCTCGCGATACTCGACGGTCAGGGGGAAGAAATCGATGCCCGGACGGGCTTCCGCGACGTCCACGGTGGCGAGCACGATGCTCTCCCCGAGCGTCACCACGGCCGACCCGCCCGCGAGGCGGGCCAGCTTGCCGACTTCGATGGAGAGCGTCTTGCCCCCGATCTGCCGGCTTTTCTTGACGATCAACTGTCACTCCTGGGGCCTCTTTTTGGCCCCGTCGACGGCGCGCTAGCGCCGGATGCCGAGCCTGCCGATGAGCGCCGTGTAGCGTCCCCAGTCCTTGTTCTGAAGGTACTTGAGGAGCGCGCCGCGCTTTCCCACCATCATCAGGAGGCCGCGCCGGGACGCATGGTCCTTCGGGTGGCCCTTCAGATGCTCGGTCAGGTGCCGGATCCTCTCACTGAGGACCGCGATCTGCACCTCGGGCGAGCCGGTGTCGTTTCCGTGGGTCCGGTACTCGCCAATGACCTCTTGCTTGCGGTCTGCCGTCATCATGTCGCGTGTTTCCTCCGCATTCCGCCCTGCCCAGTCCCTGCGGCCGCGACCACTACCGGGGAACCAGGCTGGGGGAGAAAGCGCGGATGATACCAGAGCGGACCAGCGATCCCCGTTTCGGTCGCAAGTCCAGCCCTGGAAACGGTTTGGAGGGGGAGGCAAGGGGGGCCCGGGGGCAGAGGCTACCGCGCCGCGAGCCGTTTCAGCTCCTCGACCTGCTCCTCGAGGCGCGCGACGCGATCCTCCACCGGGCCCGCCTCGGCGAGCCGGCGCTCGCGCGCCGCGAGCTCCTCGGCCCAGCCGTCGAGCGCCTTCCGGGCCTCCTCCCCCGCCTTCAGGGCGGAGCCGGCGTCGCCGTTCTTGAGCGCCGCGTCCATCGCGCCGAGTGCGATGGCCGCGGCCTTCGCCGACGGGGCGGTCGGGGCCGCCCGCGGCTCGGAAGGCGCGGCCATCGCCCCTTCCGGCGAGGGCGCCGCGGCCTTCGCCTCGGGGGCCGCAGGCACGGCGAGGTCGCGCACCTTCGCGCGCAGGTCGGCGGCCCCGGCGAGGAGCTTCAGCGCGTCCGCGCGCCTGCCCTCGTCGAGCGCCTTCTCCGCCTGGACCTCGAGCTCGCGCGCGCGGGCGCGCGGGTCCTCCTGCGCGAGCGCCGCGCAGCACGCGAGGAAGAGAAGGGCGATCCGTTTCATGGCTCTCTCCTTCGTCCCGGCCGGGTCACGCGAGCTTCTCCGCCCGCGCGGGCGCGTCCAGGTAGTCCTGGAGCACGATGCACGCCGCCGCCGAGTCGCGCCGGGCCTTCCGCTCGCGCCAGCCCTTCGACGCCTGCCGGAGCGCGGAGTCGGCGGCCTCCGTCGTCAGGCGCTCGTCGCTGCCGAACACCGGCAGGCCGCACGCGTCCGCGAGCGCCTGTGCGAACGCGCGCGCCTCGCGCTCCATGTCGGACGTCTTGCCGTCCATGTGGTGGGGGAGCCCGATCACGATCCCTTCCGCGCCCGCCTCCTCCGCAAGCGCGCAGAGCGCCGCGAGATCCCCCTCCAGCGTGTCCCGCTCGAGCCGCTCCCGGGGATGCACGGTGCCGAGCGGCGTCGAGACCGCGATCCCGATGCGCTTCCGGCCGTAGTCGAGGCCGACCAGGACCGCGGCGGGCCTTCCCTCCCCCGCGCCCCCGCCCATCCCGGTCACAGGAACCTCTCGAGACCTCGCTCCTCGAGCTGCTTCACGATCTGCCGCACCTCCTCCGCCCGGCTCTTCGGGCAGATGAGGGTCGCATCCGGCGTGTGCACGACGATCAGGTCCTCGATCCCGAGCGTCGCGACCACGTGGTCGTCCGCGCCGAAGACGATGCAGTTCCTCGTCTCGATCCCGGCGTGGAGGCCGCGGACGACGTTGCCGTTCCCGTCCTTCGCGTTGAGGCGGTCCACGGCGAGCCACGAGCCGACGTCGTCCCAGAGGAAATCCGCGGGCGTCGTCTCGACGTTTTTCGCCCGCTCCATGACGCCCATGTCGATCGGGATGTTCTCGAACCGCGCGTAGTCCTCGGGGCGCGGCGGCTCGCCCTTCGCGATCGACGCGTCGATCCGCGCGAGCACGTCGGCATGGCCGGGCAGGTGCGCGCGGAACGCGTCGAGGAGCGTCCGGACGTGCCAGACGAACGTGCCGGCGTTCCAGAAGTAGTTGCCCTTCGCGAGGAAGGCCGCCGCCGTCGCCGCGGTCGGCTTCTCCTTGAAGCTCTTCACGGCGAGGATCGGGTGGCCGTCGACGCTCGCGACCTCGGCGCCCGCCTCGATGTAGCCGTAGCCCGTCGCGGGGCCGGTGGGGCGGATGCCGACGGTCAGGAGCACCGGCTTCTCCCGCGCCCGGCGCACGGCCGCGCGGAAGCAGGAGAGGAAGCGCTCGGGCGGGTCGATGAAGTGGTCCGCGGGGAGCACGACCATCACGCCGTCGGGGTCGCGGCGGGCCACGTGGAGCGCCGCGAGGCCGATCGCCGCGGCGGTGTTGCGCATCTCGGGTTCGGCGATGACGTGCTCCGGCGGGAGCTCCGGGCACTCGCGGCGGGTCGCGTCCTTCTGGATCCGGTTGGTGACCACGTAGGTGGAATCGGGGGGGGCGAGGGGGGCGCAGCGGGCGAGCGTCTCGGCGAGCATCGAGCGCGTGCTCGTGAAGGAGAGGAGCTGCTTCGGGCGCGCCTTGCGGCCGGCCGGCCAGAAGCGCGTGCCGGCGCCGCCGGCGAGGATCGTGACGAACGTGTGCAAGCCGGAATTCTACCTGAGGCCGCAGCCGTCCCCGCGGGCGTGACCCGGGAAACCGCCCCCGGAACCCCCTCACGTCCCGCCCCGCCGGGGGCCGCTACGGCAGGAGCCGCGGCCGCACGCGCTCCGGCCGTCCCGCGTGCGCCGATTGGGTGAACCGGCGCTCGTTCGAGCTCCTCAGGAAGGGCAGCCCGCGCAGGCGGATCGCGGGGCTGTCCAGCGTGCCCTCGAGGCGGATCTCGTAGGCGACCTTGTGCCAGAGGTCGCGCAGCGTCGAGAGCACCGGGATGTTGATGAGGCGCGGCAGGTCGATCAGCCGCGTCACCTTGGGCTCGACGACGAGGTCGAGGTCGCCGTAGATGGAGATCGTGCCCTCCGCGTCGACGTCGTTCAGGTCGGTCGAGAGGCGGCAGTGGTGCAGCGTGATCTCCTCGCCCGCGGCGGTGAAGTCCGCCTCGGCGCGCGTGAACCGCGGCTCGTCGTCGAGCGGCGTCACGCGCGAGAGGACCGCGAGGATCGGCCGCAGGCCGGGCACGCGGAAGAGGGAGCCCTCGTGGACGCGGATCTGGCCGCGGCCGCGCATGTCCTCGACGTCGCCGCTCGGCGACTCGAACTCGATCCGCGCCTCCACGGTGCCCGACATCGGGTCGCCGCGCGGCAGGTCCTCGCGGAGCATGTCGCCGAGGCGCACGTGGCGCGCCTGGAATTTCACCCTGAACGAGCGGGGTTCCCGGAGGTAGACCTCGATGTCCCCCTCGAAGTCGCCCCCGTACGCCTTGCCGTCCACGTTGCCGAGGTGGATGTAGTCGGGCCGGTACGTGAAGTTCAGCGACATGCCCGTGAGGTCGCGGTCGAAGACCGTCGCGCGGGCGTTGCGGAGCGCGCCGTTGACGGTGAACTCCGGCGAGAGCGTGCCCTCCGCGACGTGCAGCTCGCCCGCGAGGTCCCGGATCGAGAGCGGGACGTTGCAGTTGAGCTGGCGGAACTCGACGACGCCCGCGAAGGCCAGCGGATCGCCCTCGACGCGCGGCAGCGTGAGCGTCAGCGGGCTGAACCCGACCTGCCCGATCGGCTCCAGGTCCACGCCCGCGGTCGCGGCGTGGCGCCTGAGGTCGAGCGCACCCGACAGGATGAGCTTCCGCTCCCGCCTCAGGTACTCCACGCGGAAGCCCGTCAGGTCGAACCGCGCGTTGCCGCCGAGCGACTCGCGGATGCCGGGGCCGAAGAGGCGCTCGAAGTGCTCGGCCGGGTCGAGGTTCGTCGCGTCCACGACCGCCCACGTCGGCTCGTTCTCGGCCAGCGGGATCACGGCTTCGTGGACGCGCAGCTCGCCGTTCCTCGCGCGGACATGCAGGTTCTTGGCCGTGATCCGGTCGAGGGAGACGTCGATCGGGCCCCCCTCGAGCTGGAGGTCGAGGTCCATGAGCCGGCTCTTGACGTCGAGGTCGTCGACGGAGAACACGAGATTCACCGGGCCCTCCCCCTCGGCGCGCTCGACCTTGAGGAGGAGATCGAGCGCGGACCGCTCCTCGATCTTCAGCTGGTCGATCGCGCGCGCCGCCCAGGGCGCCACCGCCTCGAGGATGCGCTGCACGGCCTTCTGGAGGACGAGGCCGTCGACCCCCCCGGTGAGCTCGAAGGCGCCGTTGTCGAGGAACTCGCCCGAGATCTGGAAGGGCGCGTCGAAGATGCGCCCGCTCAGGTGCTGCAGCTTGATCGTGTGCATGTCGTACGCGATCGAGCCGTCGAGGTGCGTGATCGGGCACTCGATCTCCTGGTACCCGCGGAGCGCGAGCTGCGAGAGGTCGACCACGACGTTCGCGCTCTGGGGCCCGGAGAGCGTCGCGGTGGCGGTCAGGAAGCCGTACGGCCGGAGGCTGCGCCACAGGTCGATGATGCCCGTTCCCGCGGCGCGGGACGCGAGCAGCGCGCGCTCGAGGTCCGCGCCGATCGTGATCTTCTCGGCGTGGATGTAGAGGTCGAGGAACTGCGAGCCCTCCTTGTCCTGACGCACCTCCCCGCGCCCCTCGAACGTGCCCCCCTCGGGCGCGACGCCCTGGAGCCCCTCGATGCGCAGGATCCGCCACGCCCGTCCCTCGGCGTCGTGCGGCAGGTCCTGGCTGATGATGCGCCCCTTCACCTTCAGGATCGGAAACGGGAAGCCCTCGTACGCGAGCCGGCAGTCCTCGAGCGTGACGTCGTACGATGCCCGCGCCTCGGGCTCCTTGAACGCGTCGCGCTCGATGCGGATGGCGACGCGGGGCGCGATCCCGCTCAGGTCGAACTGGCGGTAGGGCATCCCGCCGGGCGTGGACGCGAAGGCGCGTGCCAGCTTGGCGTCGATCGGCAGGTCCCGCACGTTGATCGTGATGTCGATGTCCTCGGGCTCCTCCTCGGATCCGAGGTACGTCACGACGCGGCCGTGCGCCTCGACCTCCACGTCCTCCGGCCCCCCGGGCTGGGGGCGGGCGATCTGGTTGGATCCCTTGAGGTGCTCGATCTCGATCACGTCCGCGAGGCCGTGCGGCGTCGGCACGTGCGTCTCGATGCGGAAGCTGCCCTCGCACCGCTCGACCGGGTAGCTGAAGCCGAACCGCTTGCCGGTCAGCGCGTCGAGCTGCCCCGCGTAGTTGAACTGCCCGTCGTGCATCGCGAGCCGCGCGACGACCTTCTCCTCGGTGCCCGGGCGCTGCGAGACCGACAGGTCGAAGTCGAACGTGCCGGCCGGGAGGAACTTCTCGACGATCGACTCCACGATCTCGGGGGGCAGCAGGTGGCGCAGGTCCTCGGTGGAGCCCTCGAGCCCGCGGCCCTTGATCCCGAGGTCGAGGTGCAAGCCGCCGCGGTCGAACGCCATCGTGGTCGAGGCCTCGAGGTGCCCGTGGGCGCCGGACGGGCTCACGTAGGTCGCGTCGAAGCGCTCGAGCCGGAGGGTCCCGTCGCGGTAGACGAGCCTGCCCCGCCCGTCCTGGACCCCGAACGGCAGCCCGACCCGGTCCCACGTGTGGACGTTGCCGAAGACGCCGTGGAGGCTCCTCAGGTCGGCGTCCACGGTGAGCGAGCTGAGCTCGAGGGGAAGCGCGAGGATCGCGACGGCGCGCACGTCCGCCTCGCCGCCGAACTCGACGGGCGGGAGCGCGCGGCGCACCTGCTCCGAGAGGAGGAGCACGTCGTCGCGCCGCCAGTGGAGCCCGTTCGCCTGGAGGTTGACGACCACGTTGCGCGACGACCGGTTGTACTGGATGCTCAGCTCGACGTCCGAGACGCGCGCGGCGGAGAGCTCCGCGACGAGGCGGTACGTCTGCCCGTCGGCGTGCGCCTCCGCGCTCCGGACGGCGAGCGCGAGCGGCACGCCGCGGGCCAGCGGCTTCGCGTTGAGGACCTCGACGCGGCTGCCGAGCGAACCCTCGTGGATCCGGATCTCCGGGAGCCGGGCCGGGAGCTCGAACGCCTCCCGCTGCCCCGCGCCGGCGAAGATGCCCGGCATCGCGGGCGTCCCGTCCTCCGTGCCTCCCTTGAGGCGGAGGAGGATGCCGTAGAGGTCGACCTGGCGGATCGTCACCCTGCCGGCGAGCAGGTCCCCGTGGTCGACGGTGAGCACGAGCTTCTCGATCTCGGCGGCCGCCACGTGCTCGGGGCCTGGGTAGTAGATCCGGAGGCCGGTGATCTCGATGCCCGTGTCGAGGCCGACGACCACGTCGTCGAACTCGTGCTCGGCGGTCAGGAGCTCGGAGAGCGCCTCGGCCACCTGCTGCTCCAGCGCGTCCGGGCGGAGCCGGTGCGCGATGAAGATCGTCGCGCCGAGGCCCACGCCGAGGATCAGGAGCGCGAACGCGCGACCGAGCGTGAAGCGGCGACGGGGCATGGGAAGGGGCTTCGGGGAGCCCACCGATTCTATCGGTGAGTTGGCGGGCTTTCCCAAACGCCCGGGCGTCTCAGGACGGTAAAGCCCTGTTCCGGCGCGGTCACCGTCCCGCCCCGGAACGTCCGGACGACGCGTTTCCCGAGCCGGGTGAGGATCTCGTAGGGGATCGTCCCCGCGCGGTCCGCGAGCTCCTTCACGGTGACGCGCTGGTCCCCGGACGCGCCGATCAGGACCACCTCGTCCCCCACGGAGACCCCCGGGACGCGCCCGACGTCCACCATGAGGTAGTCCATGGAAATGCGGCCGACGACCGGCGCGCGGTGGCCGCGCACGAGCACCTCGCCGCGGCCGGAGAGGCTCCACGGGTAGCCGTCGTTGTAGCCGACCGGGAGCGTCGCGATGCGCGTGCGGCACCGCGTGACGTGCGTGCCCTCGTAGCCGACCGGCGCGCCCGCCTCGAAGTCCTTGAGGAAGATGATCTGCGTCTTGAGCGTGAGCACCGGCTCCAGCCCGTGGGGCGGCAGGCGATCCGGCGGGGCGGTGTCGGGAAGCGAGGGCGGGATGCCGTAGAGCACGATGCCCGGCCGCACGACCTCGAGGTGGGGCGCGACGCGCTCGAGGATCGCCCCCGACGCCGCGGCGTGGCGGGGCGGGACGGGGATGCCCGCGGCCTCGATCGCGCGCGACACATCCTCGAACCTCCGCACCTGGATCGCGGTCATGGTCGGGTCCGAGGCCGACGCGAAGTGGGTGCAGAGCCCGTCGAAGCGGAGGAACTCGGTTGCCCGGATGAGCCGCGCGATCTCGACCGCGATGCCGGGCGCGCAGCCGAGGCGCCCCATGCCGGTGTCGACCTTCAGGTGGACCGCGACGGGCCTCCCGGCGCGGAGCGCCTCGCGGCCGAGGCGGCGCACGCGTTCGCTGCTGTGCACGGTCACCGCGATGTCGTGGTCGACGACGTCCGCGAGCTCTCCCGGGATGATCGTGCCGAGGACGAGGATCGGGATGGAGATGCCCGCGCGCCGGAGCTCCATCGCCTCCTCGGAGTCCCCGACGCCGAGCGCGTTCACCCCCTGCGACGCGAGATTCCAGGCGATCGGCACGGCGCCGTGGCCGTAGGCGTTCGCCTTGACGACCGCCATGATTCCCTTGCCGTCGCCGGCGAGCGCGCGGACGCGATTCAGGTTCGAGGCGAGCGCGTCGAGGTCGATCTCCGCCCACACGCGACGGTTCTGCATGTCCCTCCGGGCTGTCCGGGGCCCCGCCGGGCGGGGCGCCCGACGAAACCCTACGGTGCGACAACGACAAGAGAGCGTGCGTGCGGCGGGTAGGGAATCCTACCAGACTTCACGGGGCGCGTTGGGCGCGACGGATCTCGGGATCGGAGAGCCGGAGGTAGACCGGGCGGAGCTCGTCCGGCCGCTTGCGCTCTCCCGCGGCGAAACGCTCCGCCGCGAGGCGCGCGATGGCGTCGGGCCGCACGGGCGCGTCCGGCTCCCCCGGGAAGGCGGCAAAGAGCGGCGCGTATTTCGCGCGCGCGTCGCCGAGCACGTACGCCCCGGGCGGCAACGCGGCGGCCGCTTCCTCCGCGGTGGGGACGTCGTCGTCCGCCTCGGCGACGAGCCGTTCGCCCTCGCGGCGGAACCGGCCGCGGAACACCCGCCCCTGCCGCGCGTCGAGCAGGACGACGACGCGTTGGAACGTCGCGGACGCGCCGAAGGCGATGCCGAAGAGCGAGCCGACGTCGAGGACGGGCGCGTCCGCCGCGTAGGCGAGCGTCGCCGCGGTCGCGATGCCGATCCGGATCCCGGTGAACGATCCCGGGCCGACGCCGCACGCGACGAGGTCCAGGTCGCCCGGGGAGAGGCCCCGCGCGTCGAGCAGGCGCGCCACGGCGGGCACGAGGTCCCGGCCGCGCCGGACGGCGGGGGGGACCCTCTCGACAAGGACCCCCTCGGGGCCGAGGAGGGCTGCCCCCCCGGACGGTCCGGAGACGTCGATCGCGAGGATCCGGGATGCGGAGGTGCCCGCGGAACCCGCGGGCTCGCCCCGCGCGGACGGCGTGGCCGAGGCCATGGCTCAGGGCTTGCGGAACTCGAAGTGTTGCGGCTCCCGGGCGATCGCGACCTGCGCGAGCTTCTCGACGTCGTCGTCGCGGGTCCGGTCCTTGAGGCCGAGATGGTAGGGGACCTTGAGGACGCCGCTGGGCTCGGTGGTGGCCGCGGCCAGATCGAGAATCACGACGAGGTTCTCGCGGAACGCCTCGTCGCTCGCGAGCGCCGCCGGCATCCGGACGTCGAGCAATGCCACCGTGCCCTCGTTCAGGTCCTTGTCCGACAACGGCGGGTACACCTGGTACTCGTCGAGATTGATCGTCTCCGAGAGCGCGTAGAGGACGACGATCGGCAGCTTCTCCAGCGCGACGGGCACCTTCTTCTTCGTGGCGTCCGTGCACGAGACCGTGAGCGCGCGCTGGAAGTCGCTGGCCGCCATGGATGTGCCCCCGTCCGGCGTGATGCGCACGAAGTCCTTGTACTCGGCCCTCACGTTGCAGTCCTGCCACCGGATCTCGCAGAGGCCCCCCCCGAAGCTCAGCACGCCCGTATCGCCCGGGAGGGGGTTGGTCGAGATCCGGTCGCCGATGTTCCCCTTCACGCCGACGACGAACCGCAGCTCCTTGTCCTTGTCGGGAGGGAACGCGACGCTCGGGCCTCGCACCGAGACCGAGCGGATGTTGGGCACGAACGTGAGCGTGCCCTCGTAGTCCTCGTGGGTCAGTTTCGCGAGCTCGGGCGCGACGTCGACGCGCCCGGTCCGTTCCTCGAGCGTGCTGACCTTGATGGAGTCCGTCACGGTCAGCCGCTCGACCGTGGCGTCCTTCCCGAAGACCTCCCGGAAGAGGGTCGCATCGATCGGGATCTCGAACACGCCGTCCGGGCGCTTCGTCCCGTTGAGGATCCGCAGATCGATCGGGAGGCGCACGGAGTTGTTGCTCTTGTAGAACCTCGCCAGCGGCTCGATCTTGCTCAGCTCGCCCCGGATCGTGATGTCGGTCACGGTCACGCTGCTCGTGAGGAGGATGTAGGTGGCCCGCGTGTCCTCGGCAAGCGCCGGGATCAGCTCGACCTTCGCGATCTCCTGTGTCCCGGTCAGCGAAGCCTGCACGAAGAGGAAGAGGCCGATCGAGAGGAGGAGCGCCAGGAGCTTCGTCGTGATGTGGCGTGTGAAGAAGCCGATGAAGAGGTCCCGGAGCCAGCTCATGCGGCCTTCTCCTCCTTGGGCTCCTGGCCGGCGAGCAGCAGGTCAAGGACCTCCTCGGCCTTCACGAGGTCCTCCTGGGGGCGGATCTGCCCGTTCCAGCAGAAGGACACCGTGCCGGTCTCCTCGGACGTGACGACGACCACGCAGTCCGACTCCTCGGTGATGCCGATGGCGGCGCGGTGGCGCGTGCCGTACCGCTTCGGGACGTCTGCGTTCTGCGTCAGCGGGAGGACCGCGCCCGCCGCCTCGATGCGCTCGCCCCGCACGATCACCGCGCCGTCGTGCAGGAGCGTGGGCGTCGCGAACACGGTGTCGAGGAGCTCGGCGCGCACGGCCGCGTCGACGCGCACCGCGCGGTCGATGTAGGGCTGGAGCGTGACCTCGCGCTCGCAGACGACCATCGAGCCGATGCGGTTCTTCGAGAAGCGGCGCGCGGCCTTCATGATCTCGGCCGAGACCGAGGAGCCCGGCTCGTCGGGCCGCATGCCTCTTCGTCCCAGGAAGCGCGCCATGAACCGGGAGCGCCCGAGCCGCGTCAACCCGTGGCGCAGCTCCGGCTGGAAGATCACGACGATCGACAGGAACGTGACGATGATCAGGTACTCGAAGATCGTCTGCAGCGTCGTCAGCCCGAACGCCTTGAAGAGCATGAGCGCGGCGAACGCGCCGAAGAAGGCGATGAGCCCCAGCGTGCGCAGGAAGGCGCCGGCGATGGTCGTCTCGAGGTAGCGGAGCATCCAGTAGACGATGAACCACAGGAACCCCACCTGCACGAGGTTCTTGACGTTGATGAACTCCCGGGTGAATTCCCGCAGCTCTTCCAAGGGCTACAACTCTAGCAGAGCCCTCCGATAGCCCTGGGCGACCGCAACGGCGTCGCGCGCGGGCTGCACGTCGTGGACGCGCACGACCGCGGCGCCGTGGAGGACGGCGATCGCGACCGCGGCGGTCGTGGCGTCGCGCCTCCCGCCCGCGGGCCTGCCGGTCAGGTCCCCGAGGAAGGTCTTCCTCGACACCCCGACCAGCACCGGCCACCCGTGGCCCGCGAGGCGGGGCAGCGCGGCGAGGAGCGCCAGGTTGTGGGGGAGGCGCTTGCCGAACCCGATGCCGGGATCCACGAGGATGCGGTCCCTCGGGACCCCCGCCCGCGCCGCCTCCTCCGCCCGGGCGAGGAGGAACGCCTCGACCTCGCCGACCACGTCCTCGTACGAGGGCGCCGCCTGCATGGTCGCCGGCTCCCCGCGCATGTGCATGAGGACGATGCCCGCGCCGCGCGCCGCGACCAGCGGGAGCATGTCCGGGTCGCCGCCGGCGCTCACGTCGTTGACGAGCACCGCGCCGAGCTCGAGCGCCCGCCGGGCGACGGCGGCCCGGCGCGTGTCGATCGAGAGGGGCAGCTCGCCGCGCAGCCGCTCGAGGACGGGGGTCACGCGGCGGAGCTCGGTCGCCTCGTCCACCGGGTCGGCCCCGGGCCGGGTCGACTCGCCCCCGACGTCGACGATCGCGGCGCCCTCCGCGGCCATGGTCCGGGCGGCCGCCGCGGCGTCGTCGGGCAGGAGCGTCCTTCCGCCGTCGGAGAAGGAGTCGGGCGTGGCGTTGACGACGCCCATGACGAGCGTTCGGCCCCGGCTCCGCAGCGCTTCGAAGAACGCGTCCGCGGGCTGCCCCATGGGCCGGTCACGCCGGGCGGCGCCGGCGCTGTCCTGCGCCGGGCGGGGCGAAGACAGGGGGCTCCGGGGGCAGGGGCGGGATCACGCGAACTCCGTCGCTGGGCCGCGGTCGAGCCCCGGAAGCTCCTTCGACGCCGGCTTGGGCCCCGCCTTGGGCGGGGGCGGCCGCTCGGCGCTGCGGTAGGCCTCGACGTCGCCGTCGGCCAGGACGAGGTCGACCTCCTCCGCGCTGAGCGTCTCGAAGCGGACGAGCGCCTTCGCGAGCTTCTCGAGCTTCTCCCGGTTCTCCGTGAGGAGCGTCTGCGCCCGCTCGTAGCACTGCCGGCTGATGCCCTGGATCTGCGCGTCGATCTTCCGCAGCGTCTCGTCGCTCTGGTTGTGCGTGCGCGTGATCTCGCGTCCGAGGAAGACGTGCTCCTCCTCCTCCGCGAAGGAGAGCGGGCCAAGCTCGCTCATGCCGAACTGGGTCACCATCCGGCGGGTCAGGTCGGTCGCCCGCTTGATGTCGTCGGCGGCCCCGGTCGAGAGGTCGCCGGTGAACATCTGCTCCGCGATCCGGCCGGCGTAGAGCGTGGTGATCTCGGTCTCGAGGCGTCGGCGGCCCCAGATGTAGCGGTCGCGCTCAGGGAGGAACATGGTCGCGCCCAGCGAGCGCCCGCGCGGGATGATCGTCACCTTGTGCAGCGGCTCGGCCTCGGGCAGCAGGTGGTGGGCGAGCGCGTGGCCGGCCTCGTGGTAGGCGAGCGCGGCCTTCTCCTCGTCGGTCATGACCCGCGAGCGGCGGCTCCTGCCCCAGCGGACCTTGTCGCGCGCCTCGTCGAGATCCCCCTGCGTGACCCAGTCGCGGTTGCCCATCGCCGCGGCGATCGCCGCCTCGTTGATGAGCGCCTCGAGCTCCGCGCCCGAGAACCCCGGCGTGCCGCGCGCGATCAGCGAGAGGTCCACGGACGGGGCGATCTTCACCTTGCGGGAGTGGACCTTGAGGATCGCCTCGCGGCCCTTGACGTCCGGCAGGTCGATCGTGACCGTCCGGTCGAAGCGGCCCGGGCGCAGGAGCGCCGGGTCCAGGACGTCGGGCCGGTTGGTCGCGGCGACGACGATGATGCCCTTGTCGGTCTCGAACCCGTCCATCTCGACGAGGATCTGGTTGAGCGTCTGCTCCCGCTCGTCGTGGCCGCCGCCGAGGCCCGAGCCGCGCCGGCGCCCGACCGCGTCGATCTCGTCGAGGAAGATCAGGCACGGCGACTTCTCCTTCGCCTGCTGGAACAGGTCGCGGACGCGCGAGGCGCCCACGCCGACGAACATCTCGACGAAGTCGCTGCCGCTGATCGCGAAGAAGGGGACGCCCGCCTCGCCGGCGATCGCCTTCGCGAGGAGCGTCTTGCCGCAGCCCGGCGGGCCCACGAGCATGACGCCGCGCGGGATGCGCCCGCCGAGGCGCTGGAACTTCTGCGGGTTCCGCAGGAACTCGATGATCTCCCGGACCTCCTCCTTGGCCTCCTCGACCCCGGCCACGTCGGCGAAGGTGACGTTCGTCATCTCGGGCGTGTACATGCGGGCGCGGCTGCGTCCGAAGGAGAGCACCCCCCCGGCGCCCCCCGCCTGCCGCATCGGCCGGAAGATGAAGAACCAGAAGAAGGCCGCGATGAGGAGCCACGGCGCGAACGTGAAGAGGAAGTTCGGCCAGAGCTGGCTCGACTGCTGCTCCTTGAGCTTGATCGGGGAGGGCACCCAGGTGCCGAACTCCCGGTAGGTCGCGGGGTCCTCGATGACGCCCCGGAGCACGCCCTCGACGCGGAAGCGCTCCTTGCCGTCGAGGAGCTTCACCTGGTCCTCGGTGAACCCGGACGACGTCGCCGGCGGGTCGAGCTTCGCGCGTTGCGCCTCCGGGAAGCCGCGCTCGATCATCTGCTTCAGCGCCGCCTCCTTGAGCTTCCCCTTGATCTCGACCTGGTCCGGGGAGCTGTAGATCTCGATCTCCTCGAGGGCGCCGAGCTGCCCGAGCTGGCGGAACTGCGTGTAGGTGATGACCGCGGTCTTGCCGCTCTGGAAATCCCCCGCCTGGAGGAGCACGACGAGGGCGAGCCCCGTGAGGATGAGGATCAGCGGCACGTTGCGCACGCGGCGCATCCGGTCCTTGTTGTCGCGCGATCCCTTGTTGTCGTTCATGCTCTCCGTTCCGGATGACCCGCCTCGAGCCAGTAGACGATCCTCTCGGCGATGTCGCGCAGGCCCTCCGTTTCGGCCTGTTCGAGGGTCGAGACCCTCCCGGCGCGGGCCGAGAAGGGGACTCTCTCCACAAAGGTATACGGACCGATTACTTTTTCGGCCGTGCGATCCTCGATCGTGACCTCCACCTCGAGCACGATCGAGGATTCCCGGACGTTGTCGTCCCGGTCCTCGCTGTAGAGCCGCTCGTCGGCCCGGACGACCGTCCCCCGGACGAGCCAGTCCGCGTCGCGGGGGCCCGCGGGGGCCCTGGGGCTTCGCGCCCGGACCTCGTCCGCGAGCAGCCGCGTGAGCTCGATCTCGAGCCCCCTCCGGAACGTCACGTTGTCGAAGGGGATCACGGCGACCTTGGGCAGCGAGCCCGAGGGGAGCCGCGCCTCGCCCTTGTCGCGGTCGAAGGTGTAGCCGCACGCGGCGAGCAGGAGCGCCGCCGCCGCGAGCGACGATCGGGAGGGGGCCGGGGGGCGACGCATCCTCATCCGTTCGCGGGACGCGCGGGCTCCACCGGCTGCGGCGTCGCGCCGGCCTCGAGCTCGCCGGCGCGCTTCGCGCAGACGCCCGCGAACTCGGTGCCGGGATAGGTCCGCACGCAGTGGCGGTAGTAGTAGAGCGCCGACGTGGACGCCTTCGTGCGTTCGTAGAAGCGTCCGATCAGGTACTCCTTCTCGGCGAGGCGCTCGTTGATCCGCACGATCATCTGCTCCGCGTTCTCGATCTGCTCCTTCTGCCGCTCGGCCTCCCCGGCCAGGCGCGCGGTGCCGACGTAGTCCTCGTACGCGCGCCGGGACTGGATCAGCACGCGCTCGTCGTACATCGGCCCCTGGTTCTGGAGCCAGAGCGTGCGGGCGAACTGGAACCTGGCCCACAGCGTGTGCTCGCTCCGGGGGTACTCCGCGAGCAGCCGCTTGAGCGCGTCCGACGCCTGCTCGTAGTCCTCGTCCTTCATGAAGTAGTCCGCACAGGCCACGAGCGCGTCGTCCGCGAGCGAGTAGTTGCGGAAGTGGATCTGCATGTGGTCGAGGATGCGCGTGCCGTAGGCCTCGTCCGCGCCGAAGAAGAGGAACCCCGGCATCTCGCCCTTCAGGTAGGCGGTCCCGAGCTCGTACTCGCCGTTCGCGACCCCGACCGAGAAGCGGCTGTTCGGGTACTTGTCGACGAACTTCTTGTAGTTCTCGAACGCGCGCGTTCCCTGCCTCAGGTGCCGCCGGCACTCCGCGAGGAGGAAGAGCGCCTCCTCCGCCTCGTCCGACTCCGGGTAGCCCTTGTAGATCGCCTCCGCGTACGGGCGAGCGTGCTCGTAGTCGTTCTTCGAGGTGAAGACCCGGGCCTCGGGAAGCAGCGCGGCCGGCTCCCCTTTCGGGAGGCTCGAGCACGCGGCCAGGAGGGCGAGGAGCGGCGCGCAGACCTTAGGCACGGGAAGATCCTAACCGAGGTCGGCCTCTCCCCCGTGCCCCCTCACCTCCCCGCGCCGGATCTCCCGCTCCATCGGCGGGGCCGCGCGGAACCGGCGCTCGAGCGCATGCTCCAGCCACTCCTCGAGCAGCAGCCGGAGGCCGCGGAGCGTGCTCTCCGGGATCCTTCTGCGGAGGACCTCCGCGGCGGGTCGGCGGCGGAACTCCTCGAGCGCCTCGAGGACCGGCCGCGGCACGGTGCGCGCGCCGGGCTCGCCCTCGGCGCAGGAGGCGTGGAGCGCGCCGCCGCGGGACGGGCTCACGAGGGGACGCCCGTCGTCGATCGGCTCGCCGCACGTCACGCAGAGGAGGATCTCCGGGAGGTGGCCGGAGAGCGCCGCCGCGCGCACGAGGAAGAGCGTGGCCGCGAGCGCGACGCGGTCCCCGGGCGCGCGCTCGAGGACCTTGAGCGAGAAGGCGGCGAGGCGGAAGAGGTCCGGCTGCGGCTCCCCCTCGCGCATGAGGTCGCCCGCGACCTCGAGGACCATCTCGGCGGCGTGGAACCGCGCGGGATCGCGGCGCAGCGCGCCGAACGGCTCGCGAACCGAGGCGGCGTTCAGGTGGAGGAGCCCCTCGCCGCGGCGCCCGAGCCGCACCCGGTAGAGGACGCCGCGGTCGAGCGGCCCCAGGAACCCGTTCCGCACCCGCTTCGCGCCGCGCGCCATCGCGCGCACGAGGCCGAGCCGCTCGGTGACGAGCGACACGACGGCGGAGCTCTCCGCGAAGTCGCCGATGCGGACGCAGAGGGCGTCGGTCTCGTGGAGCGTCGAGCGGCGGTGGCGGCGCGTCACGGCTCGACGGCGCCGGCCCGGCGCACGGACACTTTCACGCGGCCGATGCGCCGCTCGTCCGCCTCGAGGATCGTGAACCGGATGCCGTCGAGGTCGCAGTGCTCCCCGGGCTCGGGAACGCGGCCGAGCAGGCTGAACAGGAACCCGCCGATCGTGTCGTACTCGTCGCTCTCGGGGACATCGACGCGCAGGGCCTTGTTGAGGTCGTGCACGTGGGCGCGACCGTCCACGGTGGCCGCGTTCTCGTTGATGAGCACGAGATCCTCGTCCGTGCCGGACTCGTGCTCGTCCTCGATCTCGCCCACGATCTCCTCGAGGATGTCCTCGATCGTCACGACGCCGGCCGTGCCGCCGTACTCGTCGAGGACCACCGCCATGTGCATGCGGCTCGCCTTCATCTCGTGGAGCAGGTCGCCCACGTTCTTGCTCTCGGGCACGAGGAGCGGCCGCCGCAGCAGCTTCTCGATGGGCGGCGCCTCGCCGCGCGCGAGGTAGGGGAGGAGGTCCTTCAGGTGGAGGATCCCGATGATGTCGTCGGGGGTCTCCCGGTAGACCGGGAGGCGGGAGAGCCGCCGGGCGCCCGCATGCTCGATGGCTTCCCGCGCCGTCGTGCCGATGGGGATGCAGACGAGGTCGGTCCGCGGCGTCATGATCGTGCCCGCGGTCACCCCTCGGAGGTCGATCACGCCCTCGATCATCTCCTTCTCGCGCGCGTCGAGGGCCCCCTCGCGGGTGCCCTCCTCGACGACGGAGAGGATCTCCTCGGCGATCTCCTCGTTCGGCGGCGCCTCCTCGCGCCTCCCGAGGACGCGGGCGGCGACCGTGTGGAGCGCGGCGGCCAGCGGGCGCAGGGGCACGATCGCGACCGCGTACGGGAGGAGGCCCTTGAGCAGCACGATGTGGCCCGCGCGGCGCGCCACGAGGTAGGGGCCCGCGACGGTCACGAAGAGCACGAGGGCGGGGCCGAACACCACCCAGAGCCCGAGCGCGATGCCGCTCACCCCGCTGTGGACGAGGTAGACCACGATCATCGCGATCGCGACCATGGTGGCGAGGCCGCGGGCGATCTTGCTCACGAAGAGGATCTCCTCCTCCTGGAGCAGGATCGCGTCGAGCGCGTCCGTCTTGCCCACGCGGTTGGCCTCCTCGGTCAGGTGGACGCGGTTGTGGTGCTGGAGCGCGTTCTCGAACAGCGCGAAGACCGCCGCGAGGAGCAGGGTGCCGCAGGCCACCAGCAGGTAGAGGCTGTCTTTGGCGAGGGCGAGGATCGCTGCGAGGGGCTCTGGGCTCTGGCCTATCAGGGGGTCCAAGTCGGTTCCATTCCCGCGTGGTGCGGACGCACTAGTGTAGTCCGTCCCGGCCCCGAACGGGGACTCTACGTAAGTCGTTGCCCCAGAAGAGCTTCGGTCGACCGTGCCAAGGCGTGCGTGATCGCGACCGCCACCGCGTCGGTAGCGTCTAGGGGTCCGGGGAGCTGCTTCTCCTTTAGGATCGCGGCCACCATCCGGGCCACCTGCTCCTTCGGCGCGCGGCCGTTCCCGGCCACCGAGCGCTTGACGGAAGCGGGGGGGTAGGAGCGTACGGGGATCTTCCCCTCCCCGAGGACGGCGAGCAGCGCCCCGCGGCCTTGGCCGACGAGCAGGGCGGCCCGGGGGTCGACCCGCACGAACGCGTCCTCCATCGCCGCGGTGTCCGGCCGATGGGCCAGAACGACCTCGCGGAGCCCGCGCGCGATCACGGCCAGCCGCTCCTCCACGGGGGCCGAGGCGGGGGCGGAGAATACCCCCATGCCGACGAGGCGGAGCTTCGACCCGATCGCCTCGACGAGGCCGTATCCGGCGACACGCGTCCCGGGATCGAGGCCGAGGATCAGCATCGCCCCTTCTTTACCAGAGGGGGGCGTCGGCCCCCGCCCGGGCGCGGGAACCCTTGCCCCACGGGCGGACGCCCTCCCTACTTGCCGGCCATGCCGGCGCCGGACGGGCCGGAGTCCACCTTCTTGTCGATGAAGGCTCGGAGGCCCGCTTCGAACATCTCGGGCGCCTCCATGAAGGGCATGTAGCCGAACTTGCCTCCGCCTGTCACGACGACGTTCCTCGGGTAGAAGCGCTTCAGGCGGTTGATGTCGTCGAAGGCCATCAGCTCGTTGTCCTTGCTCGGCATATACATGAGCGCCGGGATGCGCGACGTGTCGTCCCCGCGGATGTCGAACTGGGGGACCACGATGCTCTCGGCATCCGGGTCGTCCCAGACCTTCCGGATGATGCCCATCTCGATGTCGTCGCGGTTCTTCGCGTCGAGGTACCAGTTGCAACGCACGTAGTCGTACTGCTCGTTCTCGAGCGTCGAGGCCGGCTTGATCTGGCGGCTGCTGACCTTGCCCCAGAACTCGGCATCCGGATCGCCGCTGCGGAGCGCCGAGTCTACGGCCTTGCTGAACGTCTCGTTGCTCGCGTAGGGGTCGATGAGGACGAGTCCCTGCACGCGGTCCGGGTACTTCTGCGCGTACTTGGCGGCGACCCAGCACGTCAGGCCGTGGCCCAGGACCACCATCTGCTCGACGCCGTACTTCTTGCGCATGTCCTCGAACGCGTCCACGAGCAGATCGACGGGGTAGACCACGTCGCCCTGGTCGCGCTGGACGTCGGGGAACGAGGAGAGCGGCGGCAGGTTGACATAGAGCGGGCGGAAGAAGCTCCACTGGGAGAAGTAGGGCATGTAGTAGAGCGACGTCCGGTGCTGGATCGGCATCACGATCATGAGCGGCCCGGCGCCGCGGCGAGCGAAGGTGTCGTTGAACTGGATGTTCTTGACCTCGCCGAACGTGCCGACGTCGAAGCGCTTCACCTTGGGAAGCGTCTTGTCCTTGTTGCGGTCCCAGTACATGCGCCACTGCGAGACGTCCAGGCCGAACTGCGTCTGCCCGGTGATGTCCTCGAGGTTGTAGAGGAGCACGCCGCTGACCCGCGGGTGGATCTCGCCCTTCTTGTTGCCGGAGGGCTCCGCGAGCATGTCGATCATCACCTCGACGGCTTCCTTCACGCGCTGCTGGCCGGCGGCCCAGCATGCCATGCGGCGGACCTGCCAGGCCGAGTCCTTGAGCCCCGCGACGATGACCGGCGGGTCGAGCCGGTCGCTGCTGATCGCGAGCGCGGCCATGATCCCCTCGCGGATCTTGGCGTCGGAGTTCTTGGCATACGTAAGGAGCTTGGCGCGGAGGTCGGGATCCCGGATCTTGCTCAGCTGCTCGGCGGCCGTGATCCGGATCCACCAGTCCTTGCTCGAGAGGAGCTTCTCCTCCTCGATGATGAACTTGATCGTCCGCTCGTCGTCGGCGGGCAGCGCCTCGATCGCCCGCTTCTTGAACTTGACGGACTTCTTCTTGATATCGTCCTTGTACTCCTGGAGCGCCTCCTTCCACTTGGAGTCGCTGGCGCCCTTTCCGTCCGCGTGGGCGGCGCGGAGGGCGACCGCAAGGACAAGAAGACCGACGATGAACAGACGCATCTAGTACCTCCCTTTTGCCGCAGGGGTGTCGGCCGGGCAACCCCGGCTCCACCCAGATTCTAACGCATCCCGGCCTGAAGGAGGACCCTCACCAGATCCAGATCCTCCCCGGTCGTGATCTTCACGTTAAGGCGATCTCCGGCGACCGTCACCACGGGTTCCCCGAGCCCCTCCACGAGCGCCGCCTCGTCCGTGGCGTCCCGCGGGTCGCGGAGCGCCCGCCGCAGGATGTCGGTCCGGAAGGCCTGGGGGGTCTGGACCGCCACGAGCGAGGCGCGGTCGAGCGTCTCGACGACCACGTCCCCCCGGACCCGCTTCACGGTGTCGACGAGCGGGATCGCCGGGACGACGGCGGGATGACGTGCCGCGGCCGCGAGGACCCTCTCCACGAGCGCCGCCGAGGCAAGCGGACGCGCCGCGTCGTGGATGAGGACAAGGGGCGTCGAGGGGTCGAGCGAGGCGAGGCCGTTCGCCACCGAGTCCCGCCGCCGCGGGCCCCCGGCGACGGTCTTCCAGCCGGGGAGTCGCGCGCGGGGGAGATCCTCGCGCCGGAGCACGGCGACGCGGTCCCGGAACGAGGCGAAGGGCGCGGCGGCCCACTCGAGAAGGGATTTCCCCGCGAGGTCGGCGAAGGCCTTCGGGCCTCCGAAGCGGCGCCCCTCGCCCGCCGCCACGAGGATGACCCCGGCTTCCATTCCCCCGAAGGGTAGCATTTCGGGCATGCGGGTCGGCATCGGGTATGACATCCACAGGTTCGGCGCGGACCGGGCCCTGAAGCTCGGCGGGATCGAGATCCCCGAGGGCGAGGGGCTCGAGGGCTGGAGCGACGCGGACTGCCTGCTCCACGCGATCTGCGACGCGCTCCTCGGCGCGGCGGGGCTGGGCGACATCGGGCAGCACTTCCCGAACAACGACCCGGAGTTCCGCGGGGCGGACTCCATCGACCTCCTCGGGCGCGTCTCGTCGATGGTCTCGCGCGCCGGCTACCGCGTGGTCAACGTCGATTCGACGGTGCTCGCCGAGGAGCCCCCGCTCGCCCACTACCGGGACGCGATGAAGCGGCGGATCGCGGGCGCGCTCTCGATTCCGGCGGACGCGGTCGGCGTGAAGTTCGGGACCGCGGAGCGCCTCGGCGCGATCGGCCGGATGGAGGGGATCTCCGCCTACGCGGTCTGCCTCATCGAGAAGCGCGCGGGGCGATGAGGCTCTACGACACCCTGACGCGGCGGATCAAGGAGTTCGCGCCGGCGGAGCCGGGCCATGTCCGCATGTACAACTGCGGCCCGACCGTCTACCGGCGAAACCACCTCGGGAACTACCGCGCCTACGCGACGGCGGACCTCCTGCGCCGGACGTTCGAGTTCCTCGGGTGGCGGGTCACGCAGGTGATGAACATCACCGACGTCGGTCACCTGACCGAGGACGACGCCGCCGACGCGGCCGGCGAGGACAAGCTCCAGAAGGAGGCGCAGGCGCGGAAGGTCGACCCGTGGCAGATCGCCCGCGAGGTCGAGGGGTGGTTCCACGAGGACCGGCGGACCCTCCGCATCCTCGACGCGCACCGGTACCCGCGCGCGACCGAGCACATCCCCGAGATGATCGCGATGATCGAGGAGCTCGTCAGGAACGGCCACGCGTACGTCGCCGACGGCAACGTCTACTTCTCCGTGAAGTCGTTCCCCGCCTACGGCGCGCTGTCGGGCAACACGGTCGAGCAGCTCGACGCGGGCGCCTCCGGCCGCGTGGAGGAGCGCAGCGACAAGCGGAGCCCGCACGACTTCGCGCTCTGGAAGCACGATCCGAAGCACCTCATGCAGTGGGACTCGCCGTGGGGCAAGGGCTTCCCGGGCTGGCACATCGAGTGCTCGGCGATGTCCTTGAAATACCTGGGCGACACGTTCGACCTGCACACAGGCGGCCCCGACAACATCTTCCCGCACCACGAGTGCGAGATCGCGCAGAGCGAGTCGGCGACGAGGAAGCCCTTCGTGCGCTTCTGGGCGCACTGCGGCTGGCTCACGCTCGGCGGCGAGAAGATGAGCAAGCGAGCGGGGAAGATCCACACGGTGCCCGAGCTGGTCGAGCAGGGCTATGCGGGCGCCGACATCCGCCTGTTCCTGCTGAAGCAGCACTACCGCGCGCCGCTGCCGTTCCGGCTGGAGCTCCTCGACGAGGCGAAGGAGATCCGCAAGCGGTTCAATAATTTCGTACGGCAGGAGCGCCCCCCGGGCCCCCCTGATTCCCAAGCCGCGGACGCGGCGCGCGCGAGGTTCCGCGCGGCGCTCGAGGACGACCTGAACACCTCCGAGGCGCTGGCCGTCCTCCACGAGCTGATGACGACCGTGAACCGGACGGGCGCGGGCGCCAAGGAGGCGGTTGCGTTCCTGCGCGAGGCGGACAGGGTGTTCGCGATCCTCGACGAGCCGGAGGAGGCGCCGGATGCCGGGATCGAGCGGCTGATGGCGGAGCGCGAGGCGGCGCGGAAGTCTCGCGATTTCAAGAGGGCCGACGCGATCCGCGACGAGCTGCTCAGCCGCGGGATCGAACTCCTGGACACGCCGCAGGGCACGCGCTGGCGCCGGAAGTGAGGGGGCTCCGGGGGCCGTCAGAGCAGCTGCCGGAGGTCGAGCGGGCGGCGGCGCCAGAGGTACCGGCCCATCGCCGCCGCGGCGAGCATGTTGCCCGCGAGGATCTTGGGGATCGTGACCACCCGGAAGACGCCGGGCTCGGTCACGATCGGCACCGCGAGGAACCCGCAGAAGAAGAGGATGAAGAACAGGAGCAGCCCGAAGATCCAGGGCGGGTGGTGCTGCGCGACCGCGAAGAGCCACGCCGCGACGTAGCCGACCGCGAGGAACGCGAGCGTGTGGACCGCCGTGTAGAGCAGCACGACGGGGAGGGACACGGGCAGGCTCTCGATCGCCGACAGGTCCTTGCCGAGGAGCACGCTCCCGAGCACGGTGGGCGTGCGGAGCGGATGGCCGGCGAGCGCGTCGAGCACGAGGAAGAAGACCATGATGGCCGCGGCGCCGAGGAGCCCCGCGACAAGGGCGTCGCGCAGCACCGCGACCGGCCGGTAGGGACCCGCGTGGATGGCCGGCCTCGCGTCCGCTGTGGCGTGCATGGCAGCACCTCCTTGGGCGAAGGGCGGTGCCGGCGCGACACCGCCGACTCACTTGGTCTCCACTGTAGCACGGATCGCCGGCGGCGCCGCCCCCGGGGACGGCTCGACGCGGCACTTTGGGGTGAGGGGGCGGGCTCTACAATGACGCCGTGACGAGCGACACGCATCCGTCGATGGCCGAGCGCCAGATCGAGCTCCTGCGTGCCGCGGGCAACTCGGGGCGCTTTGCGGCGACGATGGCGATGTCGAGGGCGGCGATCCTCGCGTCCCGCGCGGCGCTTCGCCGGCTGCACCCGGAGCTGAGCGAGCGGGAGATCGTCCGACTCCGGGTTTCCCAGAACTACGGGGAGGATTTGGCGCGCAGGGTGTTCGACCGGCCGTGACCGACGCCGGCGAGATCCGCGCCGCCCCGCGCCCGGTCGTCGAGCTGCTGGAACACATGGGTGTTCCCTACATGCTGGCCGGATCGGTCGCGTCCTCCATGTACGGCGTGCCCAGGACGACGCTGGATGCGGACCTCGTGGCTCGGATCGAGGGAAGGCACGCAATGCCACTGGTGGAAGGTCTCGGGCCCGACTTCTACGCCGACCCGGAGATGATCCGGAACGCCGTCCGGAACGGCTCGTCTTTCAACCTCATTCACCAGCGGTCGATGGTGAAGGTCGACGTGTTCCCCGTCAAGCCGCGGCCTTACGATGCCATGGCGCTCGACCGTCGCCGCCGGGACACGCTCGACGACCTGGAGGCGTTCGTCGCGACGCCCGAGGACGTCATCCTCTCGAAACTCGAGGGGTACGACATGGGGGGGCGTGTCTCCGAACGGCAATGGGGCGATGTCCGCGGACTCGTTCGAGTTCACCGTAGCGCGCTCGACGCTTCCTACCTTCGCCGCTGGGCCGCCGAACTCGGCATGGACGACCTGCTCGACCGGGCGCTGGCAGGGGCCTGACGGACGCGCGTGGTAGGATGCCGGGCTTCCGAGAGGTGGCCCATGCACGACCACGAGGCGTTCGCCGACCTGCCCGGCTTTCGAGCCGACGCGTAAGCGCCGGAGGGGCTTTCCCGTCCGAATCGCGCGTGAAGCGCGGCGTGCGGGTCGTCCACGGCGACAAGCATCTGGAGGAGAAGCTCGGGAGGGGCGACCTCTGCCCGTGCGGCTCCGGGCGCCGCTTTCAAGAGCTGCTGCATGCGGACCGGTCGCTACGACGGCTCGCAGCGGCACATCTACTTTCCGCGAGTGATCGCAACCGGGGCGGCCGAGAACCGGCCGCCCCTCGCTCGCTTCACCGCCGCGGACGGCCGCGCCGCGCGTGGCCCTTGCGGCCGGGGCGGTAGCCGACGGTGCGGGCGACCCCCGCGTCCTCGGCGTGGACGTAGGTCTCGCCAGCCTGCTTGCGCCGCGCCTCGACCGCCTCCTTCGGCGGCTCCGCGGGAATCAGCGCGAGCGGCCCGCTGCCGATCAGGTCCTTCCGGCCGCGGTCGAGAAGCGCCTTCCGCACCGCGAACCAGTTCTCCGGCTTGAAGTACTGGAGCAGCGCGCGCTGCGTCTGGCGGTCCTTCAACTTCCGCGCCGTGTCCACCGGCTTCATCGTCATCGGGTCGAGGCCCGTCCAGTACATGCACGTCGCCACGTCCATCGGCGCAGGGATGAAGTCCTGCACCTGCCGCGGCCTGTATCCCCGCTGCTTCAGGAACACCGCGAGCTCGATCATGTCGTCGACGCCGGACCCCGGGTGGCTCGCGATGAAGTAGGGGACGAGATACTGCTCCTTCCCCGCCCGCTTCGACGCCTCCTCGAACTGCCGCGCGAACGTCTCGCACGAGTCCTTCGAGGGCTTCTTCATCAGGTCGAGCACACCCTCGCTCACATGCTCCGGCGCGACCTTCAGGTGGCCGCCCGTGTGGTGCTTGGCGATCTCCTCGACGTACTCCGGGTCCTTGTTCGCGAGGTCCATCCGGATCCCGCTCGCGACGAGCACCCGCTTCACGCCCTTCACCGCGCGCGCCTTGCGGAGCAGGTCGATCGTCGGCTTGTGGCTCGTGCCCAGGAGCTTGCAGATCGTCGGGTGGACGCACGAGAGCCGCCGGCACTTCGCCTCCACGTCCGGCCGGGTGCAGCGCATCCTGTACATATTTGCGGTAGGCCCGCCGAGGTCGCTGATCGTGCCCTTGAAGTCCGGCTCCGCGGCGACCTGCTCGACCTCCTTCAGGATCGACGCCTCGCTCCGGCTCTGGATGATCCGCCCCTCGTGCATCGTGATCGAGCAGAACGTGCAGCCGCCGAAGCAGCCGCGCATGATCGTGACCGAGTCCTTGATCATCCCGTGCGCCGGGATCGTTTCCTTGTAGCGCGGGTGCGGGCGGCGCAGGTACGGAAGGTCGTAGGCGGCGTCCATCTCCGGCTGCGCGAGCGGGAGCGACGGCGGGTTCACGACCAGGACGCGGTCGCCGTGGCGCTGGATGAGCCGGCGCGCGTTGAGCGGGTTCGTCTCGTGGTGGAGGAGGCGCGTGGCGTTCGCGAACGCGATCTTCTTCTCCCGGACTTCCTCGAACGGCGGGAGCTCAATCGCGTCTTGCGGCGGCGGTTCGCTCCTGCCGAGGAGGTACGCGATCCCCCTCTGCCCCCGAAGCCCCCGGACATCCCCCTGCTGGAGGTGGCGCGCGATCTCGACGATCGGCCGCTCGCCCATGCCGTAGACGAGGAGATCCGCCTTGCTCGAGACGAGCATCGACGGCTTCACCGAGTCGGACCAGTAGTCGTAGTGCGCGATGCGGCGGAGCGACGCCTCGACGCCGCCCGCGACGACCGGCACGCCCGGGAACGCCTCGCGGCACCGCTGCGCGTAGACCGCGGTCGCGCGGTCGGGTCTTTGGCCCGCGCGGCCGCCGGGCGAGTACGCGTCGTCGTTCCGACGCTTCCGGTTCGCCGTGTAGTGGTTGATCATCGAGTCCATGTTGCCCGCGGAGACCGCGTAGAAGAGCCGCGGGCGGCCGAGCGCGCACCAGGCGTCTTTGGAGCGCCAGTCGGGCTGCGGGAGGATCGCGACGTTGAAGCCGTGCGACTCGAGGACCCGGCCGAGGATCGCCATCGCGAACGACGGGTGGTCGACGTAGGCGTCGCCCGTCACGAAGACGACGTCGGCTTGCGCCCATCCGCGGGCGCGCATCTCCTCCGCGGAGGTGGGCAGGAAGGCCTTCAGCACGGCACCCCAGTGTACGATCCCTGCGATGCGACCCCTCCTGCCCGCGCTCCTGTGCGTCGCGCTGGCGGCGGCGCAGGAGGAGGACGACCCGATCGACCTCGCGCTGCCGGGGGTTGTCGTGACGCCGGTCGGCGAGGCGGTCGCCGGCGTGCGGATCGAGGCGTGGGACGGGCTCGAGCCCGCCCGGTTCCTGTGCGAGGGGGCTTCGGGGGCCGACGGCCGCTTCCTCGTCGCGTTCCGCCGGTCGGACCTCGCGCGGCGCGACCACCCGTTCGGGCCGGTGCGGCTGCTCGCGGTGGGCGACGGGCTCGCGACCGCGGTCGCGGATGTCCCGGCGGGGGCGCGGGAGGCGCGGCTCGTCGTGCGGCCCACGGTCCTGATCCGCGGGAGCGTCGTCGACGCGGACGGCGCGCCGGTGCCCGGCGCGATCGTGCGCGGGAGCGCCGGCGGCGTCGTCGAGGAGACGACCGCGGTCGAGGACGGCACGTTCGTGCTCCGGCGCTTCGCGGAGGGCGCGGCGCTCGAGGCGTACCGCGACCACGTGGGGCTCGCGGCGCGGCTGGGCGCGGGGGCCGAGCCGAAGCTCGTCCTGCCGCGCGCGACGTTCGTGCGCGGCCGCGTGGTCGCGCTCGGCTCGGCGGAGGCCGTCGCCGGCGCGCGGGTCTTCTGGCGCGACCGGGTCGTGGGCGAGACGGACGCCTCGGGCGCGTTCGCGGTGGCGGTCGACGGGTCGGCCCCGCTCTTCGTCGCGGCGCCGGGCTACGCCGTCGCGCGCGCGGAGGGCGAGGTCGTGGCGCTCCCGAAGGCGCAGGCGCTGCGCGGCCGCGTCGCCGACCCGGCCGGCCGCGGGGTCAAGGGGGCGGTCGTGGCGCTCGCGGGTGACGTGACCTTCGTTGCCGTCGCGGACGAGGACGGCCTCTTCGCGTTCGACGCCGTGCCGAAGGGGCTCGTGCGGCTCGTCGCCCGCGCGCCCCGGTTCCTCGACGCGTCCGTGCTCCTGGACGCCGGCTCGCTCGGCGACGAGGTGACGGTCGCGCTCGCGCGGGGCGTCGGGGTCGCGGGGCGCACGGTGCGCGAGGGCGCCGCGGCCGTCGGCGCGCGCGTGAGCGTGCTCGACGCGGACGGCGCGGAGGTCGCATTCGGCTACAGCGACGCGCAGGGGCGGTTCCTGTTCGGCGGCGTGCCGTCTTCGGCGGCGCACCTCGTCGCCGCGGATGCGAACGGCGCGTCGCTGAGCGTGGCCGCCGGCGAGATCGAGGAGGGGGGGCGCGGGGGGCCGTACCTGCTCGAGGTGAAGGATCACCTCCCGCTCGCCGGGCGGCTGAGGAGCGATGCGGGCGCGCCGCTCGCCGGCGCCAAGGTGCGCTGCGCCGGCCGCGAGGCGGTGACGGACCGCGAGGGGCGCTTCGCGTTCGACGTGCTTCCCGCGAAGCCGCAGCGCGTCGAGGCGACGGCCGACCGCCACTTCCCGCGCGCCGTGGAGGCGAGGCCGGGTTCGCCCCTGGACCTGGTCCTGACGTCGCACTTCGGCGACGCGCGGCTCGAGGTCGGCGTGACGGGGGCGGCGCTCTTCACCGTCGAGATCGCGGCGCGCTTCGCCCCGCCGGTCCTGCGGCGCGCCTCGGCGACGCCGGCCGTATTCGAGGGGCTCGCGCCCGGCTCCTACGACGTGCGCGTGCGTGCGCCGGGGACCCTCGAGTTCGCGCAGGTGGTCGACCTGCCGGCCGCGGGGCTGCGGGTCGAGGCCGCGCTGGTGCGGGGCGGGACGCTGCGGCTCGTCTCGTCGCCGGGGGCGTCGGTGGCGATCTTCGCGGTGCGCGGGAAGGCGCCGCCGGTGGTCGCGCTGAAGCTGGCGGACGGGACGCAGACGCTCTCCGACTTCGGGCCGGGGCTCTACCGCTTCGTCGCGCGGGCGCCGGGCGAGCTCGTGGTCGTGAAGGAGATCGAGCTCGACCCGACGACGCCGCCGAAGGAGCTGGACCTGCGCGGCGGCAAGGAGTCGACGCTGGTCGTGTCGGTGAAGGACGCGACGGGCGCGCCGGTGCAGGGCGCGGAGATCACGGTGGCGACGGAGGGCGGCTTCTCGCGCCCGGTCGGGAAAACCGACGCGAAGGGCGAGCTGAAGATCGAGCGCCTGTTCGACGGCCGGATGTATGTCCGCGCGGCGCTGGACAGCCGCCTCGGCGAGTCCGCGCTCGACACCACGCCAGGGACCGCGTTGACCGTGACCGTCACGCTCCGTTAACCGACCTATCCCATAGCGATTGTTAAGGTGTAACCCATTGCTGGGAAGTGGGTTATGCGAGCGGGGCGCGGCATTGGGGTCCGCAAAATGTGACACCAGCCTCCGACTAACTATCGGAGATTGTCTATGCGAAAGACCCATCGAGCGGACGCGCCGGACACCGTCTGGCACGTCGGATCCCGTGTCAACTGGCGAGCGTTTCACCTTGAGAGCGAGGGGGCGTTTCGCGTGTTTGTCGAGTGTTTCGCGCGTTCCTTGGCCCGGTTCGGCATGGACCTGCTGGCGTTCGTGCTGATGTCGAACCACTACCATGCGGTCGTGCGGAGCCCCGCCGGCATGGAGTACCGCCGTCTGACGGGGCGCAGAACGAGGTGCCGTCACTACCGGCCCTACCCGCCGTGGCACGAGAAGTCGACGGTCGTCGGCCAGTGCCTGCAGCACTTCAAGCTGGCGGTCGCGCGGCGCATGCAGGAGAAGCTGGGCCTCTGCGGCCATTTCTGGGAAGGCAAGCACTTTCGGAAGCGGGTGGACAGTGCGGGGGTGCTCGTCGTGAAGATGGCGTATGACCACCGAAACCCGGTTCGCGAAGGCATGGTTGCGCGGCCCGAGGACTTCGCCCGCAGCTCGGCGGCGTGGTGGAGCTCCGGCGAGGAATCGCCCCTTCCCCTCTGCCGCCGCGAGGATCTGCCGTTCGGCTTCACTCACGAGTCGCTCCGCGCGGGAGTCCTCCGGTACCAGGGCGAGAGGCGGCTGGACGATGTGATGGAAGCGTTCGCGAAGTCGGGCTTCGACCTGGAAACTGTCGACGGCCGCCTGGAACTCGAGCGCCGGATGGCCGCGGCCGGGCTGGAGGTGCCGAACATGGTGTGTTCTGGCCAAGTTGCATAGCGACGCTGGTCGCGCGCGAGTGCGGACCCCAATGCCGCACCCTGTCGCCGTAAGTCGTTGCCTGGCAGCCGCTTCGGCGTGCGCTATGGCTTATGGGATACGTCCGCAAATGCGGCGACGCAGCGGTCGATGTCGTCCGGCGAGTGCGCGGCCGAGAGCTGCACGCGGATCCGCGCCTGGCCCTTCGGCACCACCGGATAGGAGAAGCCGATCACGTAGATGCCCTTCTCGAGCAGCGCCTTCGCCATGTCGTGCGCCTTCCGCTCGTCGTAGAGCATGATCGGCACGATCGGCGTCACGCCCGGCTTCACGTCGAAGCCCGCCTTCGTGATCCCCTCGCGGAAGCGCTTCGTGTTCTCCTTCAGCTTCTTCACGAGGTCGCCCGTCGTCGACAGCAGGCGGAACGCCTCGAGCGCGCCCGCCGCGATCGGCGGCGGCAGCGTGTTCGAGAAGAGGTACGGCCGCGACCGGTTGCGCAGCACGTCGACGATCTCCCTCCGACTCGCCGTGAACCCCCCCGAAGCCCCCCCGAGTGCCTTGCCGAGCGTGGACGTGATGACGTCCACCCGCCCGACGACCCCGCACTGCTCCGGCGTCCCGCGCCCGGTCTCGCCGATGAAGCCGGTCGCGTGCGAGTCGTCGACCATCACCATCGCGTCGAACCGCTCCGCGAGCGCGCAGATCTCCTTCAGCGGCGCGATGTTGCCGTCCATCGAGAAGACGCCGTCGGTCGCGATCATCACGCGCTTCGCGCCGCCCGCGCGCGCCTCCTTGAGCTTGCTCTCGAGGTCGTTCATGTCCGCGTTCGCGTAGCGGAACCGCGCCGCCTTGCAGAGCCGGATGCCGTCGATGATCGACGCGTGGTTCAGCGCGTCCGACACGATCGCGTCGCCCTCGCCGAGCAGCGTCTCGAAGAGCCCCCCATTCGCGTCCCAGCACGCGACATAGAGGATCGAGTCCTCCATGCCGAGGAACTGCGCCGCCGCGCGCTCGAGATCCTTGTGCAGGTCCTGCGTGCCGCAAATGAACCGCACCGAGCTCATCCCGTAGCCGTGGTCGTCGAGCGCCTTCTTCGCCGCCACGATGATCCGCGGGTGCGACGAGAGCCCGAGGTAGTTGTTCGCGCAGAAGTTGAGCACTTCGCGGCCGCCCTGCACGCGGATCCTCGCGCCCTGCGGCGTCACGATCACGCGCTCGTCCTTGTAGCGACCCTCGTTGCGGATGGTGGCGAGCTCGCCCTTGAGCTCCTGGCGCACGGCGTCGGGGTACATGCGGGCGAGTGTACGAAACAGCGCCGCGGAGGGCACGGAAGGCGTCGCGTCCGGAAGCGGGGGGGCTCCGGGGGCGCGAGTTACAAGGGGATCACGTCGCCCTGCACCGCGACGAGCGCCGTCGGGCCGTCGGGATCGAGCACCGGGTTCGTGTGGTTCAGGTGGAAGAACCGCACCTTCGCGGCCTCCTCCGGGGCAAGGAGGTCGAGCGTGTCTGAGATCGGCGGGTGCGGGACGTCCCCCTGGCGCCCGATCTCGCCGCGCCGCCAGAACGTGCCGTCGAGGAGCGCCAGGTCGCACCGCGCGAGCCGCGCGTGGAGGTCGATCGTCCACGCGTCGATGTCCGGAAGGTAGAGCAGCCGCCGCGCCGGCCCCGCGATGACGTAGCCGAACGTCTCGCCGCCGCGGTGGGGGACCGCGAACGACTCGACACGCAACCCCTCCTCGAGCTCCACCCCGCTTCCCGGCGCGAGCGGCATCAGCTCGAGGTTTCTCCCGACGAGCCGCCGCCACGGCTCGTTCCCGCGCAGGAACGCGCAAACCCCCGGCGGCGCGTGCACCCTGATCCCGCGGGCGCCGTACGCCTCCTCGCCGAGCTGCCAGAGCCCCGCGATATGCCCCATGTGCGCGTGCGTGAGGAGGATCGCGCGGGGGAACGACGGCAGCATCCGCACCTGCTGCGGCAGCGCCGGCGTCGCGTCGATGAGATAGGTCCCGGCCGCCCCGACGATCCCGAGGCAGGCGGGCAGGAGCGGCGCCGCGCGGAAACGCTCGCACCGCGGGCACGCGCAGCCGACGTGCGGCACGCCCGCGTCCTGGGCGATCCCGAGGACGCGGGCGTAGGGAGGCGCTGCCCGCCCCGCGATCGGTGTGTCGGCCGCGGGTGTCAGCGCTTTTCCCGATCCGCGCGGTGGGTGGCGCTACTTGCCGAGGCGCGCCGCGACCGCGTCCCAGTCGACCGCGTTCCAGAACGCCGTCACGTAGTCCGCACGCTTGTTCTGGTACTTCAGGTAGTAGGCGTGTTCCCAGACGTCGAGGCCCAAGAGCGGCTTGCAGGCGCAGTCGACGATCCCCTTCATGAGGGGGTTGTCCTGGTTCGGCGTCGAGCAGATGCAGAGGCTCTTGTCGTCCTTCTGGCCGAGCCACGCCCAGCCCGAGCCGAAGCGGCCCATCGCCGCCGCGGCGAACTGCTCCTTGAACTTGTCGAAGCCGCCGAACGTCGACGCGATCGCGTCCGCGAGCGCGCCCTTCGGGGCGCCGCCCTTCTTCGGGCCCATCGACTTCCAGAAGAGCGAGTGGTTCCAGTGGCCGCCGCCGTTGTTGCGCACGGCCGGCCGGATCTTGTCCGGCACGCTGCCGAGGTCCGCGAGCAGCGCGTCGAGCGACTTCGACGCGAGCTGCACCTGGCCCTCGAGGGCCTTGTTGAGGTTCGCGACGTAGGCAGCGTGATGCTTGCCGTGGTGGATCTCCATCGTGCGCGCGTCGATATGAGGCTCGAGCGCGTCGAAGGCATACGGGAGAGAGGGCAGTTCGTGTGCCATCACGCCATTCTAGTCCTGCCGCGAGGAATCGGACATCGCGGCGAGCATCGCCGCGCCGTACTCGCGCAGCCGGAACGGCTCCATGTGCTCCTTGAGATCGTCGAGCGTCGCGCACCCCGCGACGGCGATCTTCAGCAGCAGCTCGTTCTTCGCGACGACGAACGTCTCGACGCCGCGCTGCTCGGCGACGGCCGCACGCCAGCGGCGCAGGCGCTCGAAGCGCTCGCGCGCGTCGGCCGGGAGCGGCTCCGCCTGGCCGCGGGGGGGAGGGGGGCGCGGGGGGAGGGGGCCCGCGCGCCGCGCCTCCTCGATGACCTTCCGCACGTCCCTCCCGTAGCGTTGCCAGAACGTCGGGGGCACGCCGCGCGGGGGATTCCCCGATGCGCCCGTCGCGAGCGCCACGAGCGCGGCATCGGGCGCGATCCGGTACGGCGCGCGGTTGCGCTTCTCCGCCTCCTTCTCGCGGAAGAGGAAGAGGTCCCGGAGGATCCGCTGCGGGACGCCGCGCATCTCGCGGTCGAGGCGCCGGAACCCCTCCGGGTCGAAGGGCTCGGGCGCCCACTCGCGCGAGGCGATGCGGGCGCACTCCGATTCGATCTCCTCCGTGCGCCCTGCCCCCGAAGCCCCCTCCCTTAGCTCCCTCGCGAGCTCGAGCAGATGGCACGTGTCCTCCGCCGCGTAGGCGATCTGCGCATCGGAGAGAGGCCGTTGCCTCCAATCGCTCCTCTGCTGCGACTTGTCGA
>DASUGR010000276.1:0-10234 GCA_036273915.1 Planctomycetota bacterium
CCATCCGGGCGCGGATGCGGGAGCGGTCATCGGCGGCCGCGCGGAGCGCAGCGTCGAACTCGCCCTCGGCGCGCTCGAACGCGCGCTCGTCGAGCGAAGCCCACGCCCGCCGCAGCAGCGCGCGGTGCAAACCCTGATCCGCCCGCCGCGACGCGGCGGCGAGACCCCGGCCGTCGGCCAGGGCCTTGGCGCGGCGGAAGAGATCCACGGCCTGGCTCACCTGGCCCACGGCGAGGTGGATGTCCGCGGCGTCGAGCAGCGGGCCGGCCTCGTCGGGATGGAGGCGCGCCCGCTCGCGCGCCTCGTCGAGGACCGCGGCGCCGTCGAACCGGGCCCCGAGGACATCCCGGCCCGCCGTGACCAGCACGCCGTTGCCGCAGGCGAGGTGGACGGGGCGCTTCTCGTCCCGCCCCTCGCGCTCCGTGGCGCTCTTGCACTTCCCGGTCACGGGGTCGATCCGGTAGATCGCCCGGTCGGTCGGCACCCACAGCGCGTCCTCGGCGAGGAAGCCGCGGCCCGCGCCCGTGTCGTCCTCGAAGGCGGAGAACGACGTCGTCCACGCGATGTCGCCCGGCTCGGCTCCCCGCTTCGGATCGCGGATGAGCCAGAACGCGGCGACGCCGTTCCGGCCGCTCACGTAGACGCGCTCCGCGTCGAGCGCCTGGAGGATCTGCAGCTCGATCGGCCGGTCCCCGGCGAACAGGTCCTGCGGGACGGCGAAGACGCGGTCGCCCTTCCGGCGGTCGAACGCGAGGAGGTTCGGGCTGTCCGTCGGCGCGACGACGACGAGATCCCCGGAGACCAGCGGCGGGCTGTTGGCGAACCGCGGCCAGCGGCGCGGGGCCTCGAACCAGTACCACGTGGACGGGATCGGCTCCGTGTCGTAGCCGGCGGCCCAGATGGGCGTGCCGAGAAGGGCGTCGACCGTGCAGAGGACGCCGAGGTTCGTCCCCATGTAGAGGACGCCGTCCTTCTCGGTCAACGGCATGGGCATGCACTCCTGCAGCTGCCGGCCGAACAGGTTCAGCTCCTGCTGCCCGTTGCTCACGCGCAGCGTGTAGACGACGTCGCCCGTGTGCCGGTCGATCGCGACCACGTGGGTGTGGAAGGTCCCCTCGCTGGCCACCGCGGCGGCATAGAGCCGGTCGCCCCGGACCACGGGAGCCCCCGTGATGCTGAGCGTCTTCAGCGGCTCCGCGCCGGCGTGCGTCTCGAGGAACTCGTCGTCGTGGCGCCACAGGACCGTGCCGGTCTCGAGGTCCAGCGCCACGAGGCGCCGCGCCGGGATGTAGTAGATGATCGGCACGTCCTGGAGTAGCTGCTGCACGAACGGGACGGACACCTCGACCGACGCGTAGACGACCCCCTGCGCGATCACCGGCGTGAAGATCGAGGAGAGGTTCGTGCGCCCGTCGTTGTCGACGTCGCCGTCCTTGTACTGCCAGAGCGGCGCGCCGCTGTAGAGGTTGTACGCGCTGACGCGCTTGCCGTCGCTCGCGACGAGGATGCCCCGCGAGATGACCGGCTCCACGGGGTCGTAGGAGTCCCACCTCGCGCGCCACTCGTGCTCGTCGTTCCGCAGCCCGCGCACGGGGTAGTAGCTGGGGTCGGGCTGCGGCGGGTTGTCCCAGACGCGCTGCTGCGTGGGGATGCCGACCGTGTACTGCAGCGGTGCGAACGACGGTCGCGAAGGGACGCGGTCGCGCGACGCGTCGCCCCCGAGCATCGGCCATGCGTCGTCGAGCGCGGCCTTCTCTTCGGATGGGCCCGCCGGCGGCGGCCCGCCCTCGGCGTGATCGCGCGCCGCCGCGAGCGCGAGGCGGGCCTCCACCGCGCCCTCCGCGGCGGCGTCGGGGTGGAGGCGCGCGATCCGCGCGAGCACGAGGCGCGCCTCGGTCGGCTGCCCGCGCCGGATCGCGTCGTCCGCGAGCGCGATCGCCGCGGCGAGCCCGGCAGCGGTGCCCTCGAAGGAACGCACGACGCGCAGCAGCCCCGGGCGATCGCCGGTGGCGAGCGCCTGGCGGAGCGCCTCGTCCGCGTCCGGACCGTAGAGGCGCTCGTACTCCGTGCGCAGCTGCGCCGGCGCGGACCCGAGGATCTGCGTCGCCCACGCCCGGGCGCCGCGGTAGACCGCGCCGCTCTTCGCGAAAGCCGTCGGGTAGCGGTCGAACACCTCCTGCAGCGCGTGGGCCGCCGCGGTCCAATCGCGGTTCGCGAGGGCCGCGACGGCCTGCTTGAGCGCGGCGCCGGCACCGGGCGGCGTGGAGATCCAGTAGGGCTGGCCGACCTCGCCCTCCTGGGCGCCCGTCGAGGCCGCGAGGCACAGGACGAGAAGGAGGAGGCGTCGCGGCACCACCTCATTCTACGGACGGGGGTCGACCTCGCGTGAGAAGGCCGCGCCGGAAACAGGGGGGGCCCGGGGGCCACGACTACAGCAGCAGGTTGAGGCGGCGCAGGATCCACTCCGCTGCGAGGAGCCCGACGACGAGGAGGAGCACCCAGCCCCTGTCCCAGAGATCCGTGCGCTTCGGCTCGCCCGACCGGAGGATCGCCGCCTCGGGCACGAGGCGGTCGACGAGGAGCCGCTTGAACTGGTCCGGCATCAGCACCTTGCCGTCGCTCGCGCGCGCGATGCCCTCGAGCGACCGGAGGTCGAGCAGGGGGTCCATCATCTCGAGGGTCGTGTCCTCGACGATGAAGGTCGCCTCGGCGACTTCCTCGTCGCGGTCCTCGGGCTCGGCGATGAGGCTGTAGGTGCCCGCCTTCCCCGGGGCGAACTTCGCCTGGAAGAGGCCCTCCGGCGGATCGCTGATCACGGCGTAGAGCGGGATCTCCGTCTCCTCGCCCGAGGGCGCGCGCACCTTGATCCGGCGCGTCATCGTCGTCTCGTCGCCCTCGTGCGGCTCGACCGGCTCGAAGTTCTCGTCGAGGAACTTCGCCTCGATCCCCACGGAGTCGCCGACCTGGTAGCGCCCGTCCGCGCGGTCGACCCAGATCTTGATGCGCTTGTTGCCCGAGAGGAGCCGGTAGGTCGCGAGGTGGCGGATCGCGTTCGACCAGAAGGGCCAGAAGTAGCGGTTCTCGACGATCTTCCGCATGCGCCAGAGCTCGTTCGTGCCGAGCCACAGCACCTTGCCGAGCCCGTAGTCCTGGATCGCGATGAGCGCGTCGGTCGGCCGTTCGGACGAGGGCCGCCACTCGCCCACCTCGCGTCGGTAGGCGAGGACCGTCGCGCTCGACTTCGGCCGCTCGATCGGCGCGTACCAGTAGTACTCGGTCGCGTAGAGGTCGTCGCGCCAGAACTCCCGCACCTTCTCGGGATCGCGCAGCAGGCGCAGGATCGGGTGGACCTCGCCTGCGGGCGTCAGGAAGAACCGCTTCTGGATCCGCGGGTTGACGATGTCGTAGCGCGCGTGCTCCGGCAGGCCGCTCGGGACCACCGGGAGGAGCGCGTTCAGCGGCGGATACGTGTAGGCCTCGGGGCAGTTCCCGTCGATCCCGGCCTGGAGGACGAGGCCGCCGCCGCGCTTCACCCAGCCCTCGAGCATCTCGAGCACCTTGTCGCGCGAGGCGGGGCCCTCCGGCGCCACGCGCGGGTGGTTGAAGTCGACGTCCATCAGGATGATGACGTCGTACTCGGCGAGCTCGCGCTTCTCCTGCGGGAAGACCGCGATCGGCGGGAGCCCCTCGGAGCTCTCCTGCGGGCGCTCGGGGTCCGCGTCGAGCTGGAGCGCCTGCGCCTCGATCATCCCCTCCGCGCGCTGGAGCAGCGGGAGCAGGAACCGGTAGGTGTAGTTCGGCTTCTGCGTGACGAGCAGCACGCGCATGCGGAGCTCGACGACGCGTAGCGTGTGGAGCTTGAAGTTGTCCTCGCGGACAGCCTCCAGGGGGTCCGGGGGCACGCCGATCTTCAGCGTGTACCGTCCCGGCCCGAAGGCGTGCCGGAAGGAGGCGGTGGCGGTCTTCCCGTCCTCGGGAAGGTCCACGTAGACGGGCTCCGAGAGGATCGAGCCCTGCGACTCGCCGTTCGCGTCCACGATCTCCGCGGACACGCTCCGCGTGCCCGTGAGGCCCCGCGCCTGGACGGTCACGGTGAAGAACACCTCGTCGTCCGCGAGCGCGACCTCGGGCGCGTCGACGCGGCTCGTCACGATGTTGACGGCCGCCGACGGGTCGCCGATCGCGACGGGGAAGATCGGGATGCCCTGGCGCTTCGCCTCCGCGGCCTCGTCCGCGGGAGGCGACGAGCCGGCCGTCTGCCGGCCGTCGGTCAGGAGCAGGATCCCGGCCACCGGCTCGTTCTTGGCACGGAACGTCCGGACGAGATCGTGCAGCGCGCCGCCGATGCGGGTCACCTGGGACTCCGCCTTCAGCTCCGCGAGCTGCCGCATCATCCGGTCGAGCGAAGACTCCGGGCTCTCCCCGTCGCGCGGCTCGAAGAGCAGGGAGCAGCTGTTCCCGAAGGTGTAGACGTGGAGATGGAACCGGTCGAGCAGCTCGAGGAGGTAGGCGCGGTCGGAGCCGAGGAGGTCCCGCGCGATCACGATGCGGTCGCGCTGGCCGAGATCGGCCGTCTCGGGATAGCCGGCGGCCTCGCGGATGCGCGCCGCGAGCTCCCGGCTCGACGCGTAGGTGTCGCGGATGCCCATCGACAGGGACGTGTCGACCGCGAGGATCAGGTGGCGCTTGTAGTACTCGTGCTCGACCGTCTCCGCGAAGGGGCCGAACAGCGCGGTGAGGACCGCGAGGATCGCGGCCACACGCAGGAGCCCGAGCGCGATCCGCGGGCGGCGCCCGAGGTGCCCCGCCTCGCGCCGGTAGAAGAAGCGGACCGCGAGGAAGACCGCCGGCACGATGACCAGCACGACGAGCCAGAGCGGCGGCGCCGCGTGCCACTTGAGGCTTCCGAGGAGCGTCACGCGAGCGACCTCCGGCGCGTGCCGAAGCGCCAGGCGCAGAGGAGCTCGACGAGGAGGATCGCGACCACGCCGCCGAGGAACGCCCGGCTCGCCTCGACCGCGCTCCCCTGGCTCCCGCGCGGCAGGATCGGCTCCTTCTCGTCCGTGAAGTGGAGCGGGGCGCCCTGGTAGGCCTGCTTGAGCTCCATCGCCGCCACGCGCCGAAGGTCGCCCTCGGCGGGATCCGGGTTCGCCGCGATGTCGATCGCGCTCTCGGTGGGCAGCGCGGTCGTCCCCCCCGTGACGCCACGCGCCACGATGCGGTAGAAGCCCGGGGTGGACGTGTCGGCGAGGCGGAACTCGGTCGCACCGTCGGCCACCGGCTCGCGGGACGCGCCGCCCGCCGCGGCCGGCGGCGTCACCTCGACCTCGCGCGTGCCCGGCGGGAGGCGCACGTCGGCGGGCTCGCCCGCGGTCACGTTGCGCCGCGCCGGCGACTCCCAGACGAGGTACTGCGAGGCGTTGAAGAAGAGGATGGCGGGCAGCAGGCTCCCGTTCAGCCGGAAGAACATCTCGGCGGGAGTGGTCGTGATGACGACAACGCGCCCGCGCCCGTAGCTCTTCTCGAGGACCGCGGGGTCGCCGTTCGTGTAGCGCGCGACGACCGCGCGGTCCTCGTAGCCGGAAACCTGCGCGTAGCCGGTCACCTCGGGCGAGAAGAAGAGGGGCTGGCGCGTCTCCTTGAAGAGCGGATGGGCCTGCGTGCGGTCGTCCTCGCGCTCGATGAGCACGGGGTGCTCCTCGTCGCGGCGGACCTCGCCGATCCTCGCCGGCAGGAGCGGGTCGTCCCCCTCGAAGAGCGGGCGGAGCGGATCGCCCCGCCGCGCGAGGTAGGCGAGGAACCCCCCGCCCGCCTTCACGAACGCCTTGAGCTTCAAGGCGTCCTCGGGCGGCAGCGCCGCGATCTCCGGGTCCGCCCAGAGGATGACGTCCACGTTGTCGAGATCGCGGCCCTGGAGATCGGCCGGGAAGATCGGCTGCAGGAACTCGATCACCTCGGTGAGCTCCACGTCCCGCACGATGTCGAGCGAGCCGCTGTACGTCGCCACCGGGAGGATGCGGACGGGCGGTCGCACGCGCAGCGCCAGCACCCTCTCGCTGTCCACCGCGAGCCGGTCGCGGTCGGCGATGTCGGCCCGCGCGGTGAAGACGGCGCGGAAGCGCACGGTCCCGTCGCCCCGCGCGGGGATCCGGGGCGTGAAGCTGCGCTGGAGCGGCTCCGGCTGGCCGAGCCCGGGCGCCGGGACGACGACCTCCTCCGCCATCACCTTCTCCCACGGGGCCTCGCCCTGCGCGACCTGCAAGGTGAGCGTCCCCTGCGTGGCGGACGGGCCGTAGTTGAAGAGCGTCGCGGTGATGCCGAGCAGCTTGCCGGCGAAGGCCTGCTGGCCCGCGTCGACCGACAGGTTGGCGACCACGACGTTGGCCGTCTCGTCCTGGCCGACGTCGACGAGCACGACCGGCACGGGCCCGTCCGCCTCCGTCCGCTCGCGCAGGGTGTCGAAGAGGCCCTCCTTCCTCCCGTCGGTGTCGCCGAGCCAGTCGCGCCGCTGCAGGTCGGTCACGAAGACGACGATCGGCCGTCCCCGGAGCCCCTTCCGTTGAACCGCCGCGAGCGTGAACGCCGCGCGCAGGTCGTTCGGCCCGTAGCCGGTCCTCATGCCCGCGAGCACGACGCGCGCGTCGCCGGGCTCGGCGTTCTCGAGGACCGCGCGCGGCCCGCCCGCGGCGGCCTCGTCGCGGCTCGCGACGAGCGTGACCTTGCTGCCGGCCGGCAGCTCGGAGAGGAACTGCGCGGCCCGCTCCTTCCCGCGGTCCAGCGCCGTCCGGCCCGTGTGGACCGCGCCCATCGACGCCGACGTGTCCATCACGAGGACGACCGCGCGCGCGCCGCCGGCGAACGGGATCGAGGGCGCCGAGCAACCGGGCCGCGCGAGGCCGAGCGCGAGGAGCAGGATCGCCGCGCAGCGCAGCAGGAGGAGGACGAGGTTCTCGATCTCCATTCTCCGCTTCTGCTTCCGGAGCGCCGCGAGGAGGAAGTCCATCGCGGCCCAGCGGATGACCCGGTGGCGGCGCCGGAAGAAGAAGTGGATGAGGACCGGCACCGCGACGAGGCCGAGGCCGGTCCAGAAGAGCGCGGGGTTCGCGAACGCGAGGAGGGGGGGCGCGGGGGGGAGGAGGCTCAACGGCGCCTCCCGCGCGACGCGAGGTAGCCGGAGAGCGCGACGTCGAGCGGCGTCACGGTGTCCAGCTCCACGAAGTCCGACGCGGTGCCGAGGCAGCCGTGACGGATCGCGCGCGTGAAGTCCTCGAGCTCCTTCAGGTACTGCGTGCGGAGCGCGGCGGGGTCGGCCATGACGACCGGCGCCTCCTCGAGCCCCTCGAAACGCGTCGTGCGCTCGAAGGGGAACGTGCGCTCCTCGTGGTCGAGGACCTGGAGGACGATGACCTCGTGCCGGTTGTGGCGGAGGAGCTGCACGGCGGAGAGCACCGACTCGGCGTTGTCGAGCAGGTCGGAGATGAGGATCACGACGCTCCGGCGGCCGAGCTGCTCCGCGGCGCGCTGCACCGCGTGGTAGAGCGAGGTCTTGCCGCCGGTCCGCGCGATCTCGAGCTGGTGGATCAGCACGCGCAGGTGCCCCGCGCTCGACGCGGGCGGCAGGACGGAGCGAAGCTCCTTGTCGAAGAGGCAGAGGCCGACCGCGTCCTGTTGCTGCGTGATCAGGTAGGCGAGCGCGGCCGCGACGTGCCGGCCGTAGTCGATCTTGGTCATCCCGCCGGGCGCGCCGTACTCCATCGACTCGGAGCAGTCGAGCAGGATCCATGCCCGGAGGTTCGTCTCCTCCTCGTACTGCTTGATGTAGTAGCGGTCGCTCTTGCCGAAGACCTTCCAGTCGACGAAGCGGATGTCGTCGCCGGGCACGTACTCCCGGTGCTCCGCGAACTCCACGGAGAACCCGTGGAACGGGGAGCGGTGCATCCCGGAGACGAACCCCTCGACGATCAGCCGCGCCTTGAGCTCGAGGCCGGCGATCGCGTTGAGGACGCTAGGATCCAAGTACTTCCGGGAGTCTCCCGCCATCCTCGCCCTCCGGACGTACCGTCTCGAGGAGCCGGTCGACGATCTTGTCGCTCGTGATGCCCTCCGCCTCCGCGCTGTAGTTCGTGATGAGCCGGTGGCGCAGCACCGGGTGGGCGACCGCACGGATGTCCTCCGTGGCGACGTAGAAGCGCCCCTTCAGGAGCGCCCTTGCCTTGCCGCCGAGGATCAGGTTCTGCGTCGCGCGCGGGCCGGCGCCCCACGAGAGGCTCTCCTTCACGAACGCGGGCGCATCGGGCGAGTCGAGGCGCGTCGCGCGCACGAGGCGCACGGCGTAGGCGAGCACCGGGTCGGCGACCGGGACGCGCCGCACCGTCTCCTGGAGGTCGAGGATCTCCTGCTTCCCGAGGACGGACTGGAGCTGCGGCTGCGTGGTCGTCGTCGTGAGCCGCATGATCTCGAGCTCCTCCTCGCGCGAGGGGTAGTCGACGCGGACGTTGAACATGAAGCGGTCGAGCTGCGCCTCGGGCAGCGGATAGGTGCCCTCCTGCTCGATCGGGTTCTCGGTCGCGAGGACGAAGAAGGGCTCGTCGAGCGCGTACTTCTGGCCGCCCGCGGTGACCTGGTGCTCCTGCATCGCCTCGAGGAGCGCCGCCTGCGTCTTCGGGGGCGTGCGGTTGATCTCGTCGGCGAGGATCACGTTGGCGAAGATGGGGCCCCTGAGGAACTTGAACGACCGCTCGCCGGTCGCCTTGTCCTCCTGGATGACCTCGGTCCCGGTGATGTCGGCGGGCATCAGGTCCGGCGTGAACTGGATGCGCGCGAACGACAACGAGAGCGTCTTCGCGAGGGAGGAAATGAGGAGCGTCTTCGCGAGGCCGGGCACGCCCACGAGGAGGCAGTGCCCGCGTCCGAAGATCGAGATCAGGAGCTCCTCGATGACGCGGTCCATCCCGACGATCTGCTTGCCGAGCTCGGTGCGGATCGCCTGGAACCCCGCGGTGAGGCGCTGGGCCGCCTGGGTGTCGCTGGATTCAATGGTCATGATCGAAGCGGCCAGTATACGGCCGCCCCTCACCCTCATTACGCAGGGCGGGCGAACCGGGCACGAGGAATCCGGGGGGGCTCCGGGGCCCGCCGGCGGGTCTTCCTTGACGCCTCCCAAGGCGTCGTTTCCGAAGGCGTTCGGGTCCGCGTGGCGCGGCCTTCCTGCGGCCTGGCGCCCGTTCGCGCTTCCTTGACCTTACGCGACGGCGAACCCGCCTCGCGGCTGGCACTTCCGGCGCCGCCGCCGGGGTGACCACGCCTGCGCGAACGCCCACGCTCTCGCGCACGAGCGTGGGCGCACGGATCGTTCGCGAAGGCGTTCGACGTCTTCGCCGGCGTCGAGCGGCTGTCGCTGCCCGCCGGCCACGCGGATCTGCGCGGTCAGCTGCGCCGCGCGGCGGCTGCCACCGCTCGCCACATCGCCGAGGGCGCGAACCGCACCCATCCGCGCGACAAGGCCGCGCGGCTCATCGTCGAGCGCGGCGAGTGCGATGCGTCCCTCGAGATGGTCGAGGTGTTCCGCCTGCAGCCGGCGCCGGTGCTCCGGAGCCTGCGCCAGCGATGCGCCCGCGTGGCGGCGATGCTCACCGGTCTCGCCCGGCGCGAGCAGGCCCGCGCCGAGGCGACCCAATGAGGTCGCGCCCTGGGAGTCCGGGGGGCCACGAAGCCGCGAGGCCCGCGTCGTTCGCGACGGCGTGCGTTGGTCTTCTACTTCTCCGGGCCGTACGCGAGGAGCTTGTCCGTCGTTGTCGCGTAGAGGAAGCCGTCCACCGCCACCAGCGAGCCGAACGCCGGCTCCTCCGGGTCCAGGTCGCCTTCCTCCGGCGCGAGGTAGGGGGGCAGGGACGGGATCTCCGCGACCCGCTCGCCGTTCCGGAGCGCGGCCGTCGGGCCCGAGCCGACGTCGAACCGGTAGACCGCGCGCCGCGTCGGCAGGAGCAGCACGTCGCCCGCGATCACCGGGCGGCCGTAGAGGTCCGGCGGCAGCGCGTCGCCCGTGTCCTCGTCGCGCTCGGCGAACGGCAGGAGGCCGTACGCGAAGCCGACCCCGCGGTCGAGGGCATGGGAGAGCACCGCCTGGTACGAGACCGAGAGCGCTGGCCGCGGGTCGCGCCGCCCGCCGTAGAAGATCCGTCCCCCCCGGACCCCCCCGATGTACTCGAGCAGAGAGTGGCGATGCCCCTTGGCG
>DASUGR010000277.1:0-17910 GCA_036273915.1 Planctomycetota bacterium
TGTCTCTTCCCGGCGCGGCGCGGCACGCGGATCACGAGGATCGAGACCGGCGGGCAGGCGGGGCCCGCACGGGCCGACGCCGTTCCGCGCGGGAGCCAAGGGAACGAGCGTCGAGGCGGTGTTCCGGGCGAAGACAGCCAGGCGACCCCCGAAACGAGATGCGGCGGGCGACCCGTGGAGTCGCCCGCCGCAATGGGACCGAACCGTCGGACTATTCGTCCTGTCCGCGCACGAAGTAGACGGGCGCGATCGAGATCGCCACCGGGCGCGGGACCTCGACGAAGTTCGGCGGCGGGTTGAACATCAGGTTGAAGTCGTACCGCATCGTGCCGCGCTTGAACCCCGAGTCCACGTAGGAGGTCCCGTTCTGGCCCGGGAGGACGTAGGTCTCGAGGATGCGGTCGTTCGAGATGATGCCCCCGATCCGGCGGAGCGACTCGCTCTTGAACGTGTTGTTCGTCGTCCCCGTGTAGCGGTAGGCGTTCTCCGTCTCGATCTCCCCGGACGTGAGGCCGTACTTCCAGTTCTTGACCGGCTCGCCCATCTCGTTGATCTGGAAGCCGTCGATGCCGACGCGACCGGTCGCGGAGAGGAGCGTCGCGTTGATCTCGGCCTGCGTGGGCAGGCTGCTGGTCAGGAGGACGTCGTCCCGGGCGACCACGCCGAGGACGCTCTTGCCGTCGTACGCCTCGTTGCGGACGTAGGGCTGGTTGAACTTGTCCCCGTTGAGCATCGCCGCATCGCCTTCGGTGTCGACGTAGCGGAGATTCCCGGTGACCCGGACCTTCTCGTTGCCGACGATCGTGACGCGACCGTTGATGTCGCCGGAGAGCTTGGTGATGCGGCCGTCGATGTAGATCGTGTTGGCCGCGTCGCCGAGCGGGACGTAGGTCTCGCTCACGAGGACGGGCCACCGCAGCTCGCGCTGCGTCCAGGTCTGGACCTGCTGCTCGTAGACGGGCGTCGTCTGCTGCACGTCCACCGTCTGCGTCTCGTAGACCGGGACGTCGACGTAGTAGGTCTCGGTCGTGTAGACCGGCACCTGCCGCGTCTGCTGCTGCTGCTGCGTGCCGACCTGCACCTGCACGTTCTCCTGCCACGTCACCGTGTTCGTGCCCACCTGCACCTGCTGGGGCGTCATGTAGGTCTCGGTCGTGTAGCCGACGAGGACGTTCTGCTGGCACGTGTACTGCTCCTGCTGCCAGACCCACTCGCCGGGGACGCCGCCGCTGCCGCCGACCGCGGTGCCGCTGCCGTCGTCCGTGTTGTAGGGGACGAAGACCTGGACCCAGCGGGTGCAGGTCGCGTCCCGCATCTCGTAGACGGGGACCTGGCGCGTCGCCTGGACCTGCTGCGTCTCGTACACCGGGTCCGTGCGGGTGCGGGTGACCGTCTGCGTGTCGTAGATCGGGACGTCGACGTAGTAGGTCTCGGTCGTGTAGCTGCTGATGACCTGGCGGGTGCGCGCCTCCTGGACGGTGCCCACCTGCACCTGCTGCTGCTGCTGGACCGTCTCGGTGGTGTAGCCGACGAGCACGCTGACGGTCTGGCTGTAGGTCACGTCCTCGTAGTGGGGGGGCGTGAACTGGCGGATGCGCAACTGCCCGTCCGCGTAGAACTTGAGCTCGGCGTCGAGGCCGGCGTCGCCCGCGAAGGTCGCCTTCGTCTTCAGCACGTCGAAGTCGATCGCCTCGAGGTTGATCTCCTGCGCGTCCGGGTTCCCGTTGGCGATGTTCGTGTTGGCCTGCGTGGCGCCGGCCTTGTACTCGAAGCCGTTCACGGCCGAGACGGAGTCGACGTAGCTGCCGTCGGGGAAGTAGAACTGGATCCTGTCGTTTGCGTGGATCAGGCCGCGCGGCGCCCCCGAGACCCCCAGCGGATGGCGATTCTGGAAGAACACGAACGAGCTGAAGGGCTCGTTCTCGCGGATCAGCGCGGAGACGAGTCGCGTCGTGCTTCCCGAGCGGCCCGCGGCCTCGATCACGTAGTAGCTGTGCGACTTCGCGTCCGGGTCCACGGCGGTCAGGATCTGGCTGCCCTTGAGCGCCGCGAGGCGCAGGATGTAGTCCCGGCCGCGGTACACGCGGACGTCGGTGCCCTCGATCTTGCCGTGCGTGACGCCCTCGGGGTCGAGGAGCCACGTGTCCTGCGCCTCGTCCACGTAGGCGGACACGGTGCCCGCAACCTTCCGGAGCCCGGACTGGAGCGCGTTCGGAACGGTGCCGCCGAAGAGGCCGTCCATCGAGTCGCGCAGGGCGATGTTCTTGTTCTCGTCGGTGTAGGGGCTCGCGTTCACGACGTTCAACGCGACCTGGAGCTGGGTGTACGCCTCGTGGTACGCCCGCGTCTCCTCCTCGAGCGACCTCTGGTGGTCGCTCTCGGTGACAACGCGGCTCGAGGAAATCGCTGCCAGCCCCGCGATCGCGACGGCGATGAATAGGATCACCGTCACGAGAATGGTCCCCCGCTCCCCCCCCCGAATCCTGATCTTTGCCACGGTTGCTCCTCTGGATGGGGACGAAACGTCCTTGTTCGCTTTGCCCGTCTGGGAGAGGGCTACCACCCGGGGGGTGCCGCGCAAACGCGCCGCGGCCTAATCGCCGCGTCGCTGTCTCTCTCTGACGCTATCGATGAGCGGGCCGTCCCCCTCGAGGAACGCGGCGCCGACGTCGGCGCCCAGCGCGACCGGCGCGAGGAGCGTCCGCCAGAAGGAGCCGTCGGTGCCGGCAGGGGGCCGGACGTATTCCTTGTAGCGCACCTCGAGCGGCGGCGCGTCCTTCGGCCAGGGGTTCGGTCCCTCTGACGGCGGCGGCGCGAGGCGTGCCGACCAGACGCCTTCCCAGGTCCAGTCGAGGGCTCCCTCCCGCTCGACCACCCGCGCCTGGGCGGCCACCACGACGTCGTCGAGCCGGACCCGGAAGTGCGCGGCGTAGGGGTCCCCGGGCGTGCGGCGCCGCACGAGCACGCGGTAGGGCGCGAGCGCCTCGAGGCCCTCGCCGGCCAGCGCCTCCTCGAGCGCCGGTTTCAGCGCCGCCGGCTCGCCCGCCGCGTCCACGAGCCGCACCCAGTGGTGCGTGTCGAGGTCGCCCGATCCGACGCAGCCGAGCAGCACGTCGAGGCCGTGCCCGAGGAGCACGCGCAGGTCGGCGCCGCCGACGCTCTGGAAGTCCTCGCCGGGCCCCGGCGCCGCGATCGTCTCGATCCGCGACGCGACGGTCGCGCGGTCGACCCGTCCCGTGAGCCGCAGGAGCGCGGGCTCCGCGATCGCCGGCGCGCCCTCGCGCGGCTGCACGAAGAGGAACGAGGCGCCGCCCGGGTGGAAGGGGCCTTTTCCCTCGAGCAGGTCCCGGCCCGCGAACGAGAACGCGCGCGGCCGCTCGACCGAGAGCCAGCTCCGCCCCGCGCCCATCTCCGACGCCAGCCGCTCGGGCATCGCGCCCCCCGGCTTCAGCTCGAGGAGGAGCGCGCGCGGCGACGCGACGGCCACGGTCCTGCCGACCGCGAGCTCGGCCTCGCCGACGATCGTCCCGGGCTCTTGCACGGTCTGCGGCGCACGGGCCTCGTGCGACGCGCAGGCGGCGAGGAGGAGCGCCGGGAGGGTCATCCGCATGGCGCAAAGCCTACCAAGGGAGGGGGTTCCGGGGGCCACCCCTGCGTCCGCGGCGCCCGCGGCCTAAGTCGTCGTGCAAGAACAACTGCTACATTCGGCCGGCTGCGACGACGCGATGCGGCGTCGCTCCTCCTCCGCGTATCGCTCCGCGGATACGCGTCGTCGTCCCTCCTTGCCTCGCGCCGTCCCGCTCGGCCTCCGTGTTTGACGCATTTGTTCTCGCACGACGCCTAACGCGCCGTTCGCCGTTAACTCCCGTAAGGATTGACGGTACGAGGGACCCCCCCGACAATCCAACCGGACAGGGAGGGATGCGTTGATCCGCGGGAGGTCGCTGCGTGCGCTCCGCGAGGCGATGGGCGTGACGGCCCTCGAGCTCGCCGCCGAGGCCGCGTGCCCGGTCGAGACGCTGCTGCGCGCCGAGTTCGGCCTCTCCCTCCCGCGCGAGGAGCTGCGCCGCCGTCTCGCGACCGCCTACCGGCTCCCGGTCGAGGAGTACGTGCGGCTGGCGCTGGACGCCGCGGACCGGGCCGCGGGCTGACCCCGGGACGTTCATCCGGCGCATCATCGGCGCCCTTGCCCGCCGCGGACCGGCCCGCCGGCGCTGACGTGCCGGCGGCAGCCCCGCTAGAATGCGCGCCGCGCATGGTGAAGCTTGCCGTCCTCGCCGCCGCGGGGCTCATCCTCGCGCTCATCGTCGGCGCGCTGATCGTCTTCCCGCTCCTCGAGGTCCGCGGGTTCAAGGTCTTCCGGCGCCGGCACTAGCGTGGCGACGAGGGACCTCATCCGGCGCGGGGCGGACGCCGTGCGGCTCGAGGCGACGCGCGCGGGGCCGGGACTCTGGCGCCACCGCGCGAGAAAGCTCGTGTTCATCGTGCGCCGCGGTCAGGACTTGCGCGCCTTCTCGAAGCGGTAGTGCTCGAACCGCTCGAGGTCGAAGCGCGGCAGCTCGCGCGTGTTCTCGGCGCCCCGGTGGTGCGCGCGGCACCGGTAGCAGATCGCGACGTCGGGGAGCAGCAGGTAGAGGACGAGGTCGATGGCGGCCGCCGCGACCATCGGCCAGAACGTGCCGAGGAGGAGCCAAGCGAGCACGCCGAGCGCGACGAGGCCGAGGCCGAGCTTCTGGTTGAAATCGCGATGGCGGTAGAGCTCCGGGCAGCCGCAGGCGAGGCATTGGCCGACGCGGGGGGGGCTCGGGGGCAGCGACGCGTCGGCGCCGCAGCGGGGGCACGGCCCCTTCGTCCCCGCCTCGAGCTCCATCCCCCGCCCGCACGAGGGGCAGCCGAACACCACCTCCACGCCCCCGGACCCCCCGTTCTTCGTCATGCGGGGATCCCCCGCCCGACCGAGAGATAGGCGGCGATCAGCTCGCCGAAGAGGCACACGAGGACGGTCATCGCGTAGAGGATCCCTGTCGCCGACTGGTTCGACTCGATCTTCACGCACTGGATCACCATCCAGCCGAGGAGCAGCGGCACCATGAGGCCGAGGCCGACGCGGAGCGAGAGGAACACCCAGTCCATCATCTGCAGCTGTACGCCGAGAAACGCCGGCGCGACCGAGAGCGTGCGGAGGACGAGGAGGCCGAAGAGCAGGTACGCCATCCGCTTGAAGGGCGCGAACGAGAGGCCGCGCGCGGTCAGGTAGCTGTGGCCGAGGAGCATCGCGCCCGCCGTGCCGCCCGCCGCGACCGCGCCCGGGAACGCCGTCCACGGCGGCGGCCACTCCGTCCACGCGATCAGCGCGGCGCCGAGCGGCGCGAGCCAGAGCGTCGACGAGAGGCCGGGGACCTTGTAGGCGATCGCGCGCTGGAGCACGAGCGCGCCGACGCCGGTCGCCGCGCACGGGATCCACGGCGCGCCGGCCGCGAGCGCGAGCGCCGAGAGGCCCGCGATCACGAAGAGGCTCACGTCGCGCCACGAGCCCTTGTCGACCGACGGGCCGAAGAGCCCGAGCACGATCGCGTAGCCCCCCGCCATGCGGGAGAGGAACACGGCGAGCGCGGGGCCGATCTCGCTGTCCGCCATGGTCACACGGTGCTGCTCGGGCAGCGGTCGTTCAGCACGCACCTGTCGCACTGCGGCTTCCGCGCGCCGCACACGCGACGTCCGTGCCAGATGAGGAGGTGGGACGCGTCGATCCAGTCCGGCCTCGGCAGCGCGTCCATCAGGTCGCGCTCGATCTTCTTCGGGTCGTCGTGCTTCGTCAGCCCGAGGCGCCGGCTCAGGCGGTGCACGTGGGTGTCCACGACGACGCCCTCGGCCTTCCCGAAGGCCACGCCGAGCACGACGTTCGCCGTCTTGCGCGCGACGCCGGGGAGCGTGAGCAGCTCGTCCATCGTCTCCGGCACCCTGCCCTGGAAGTCGCCGACGAGCTTTCTCGCCATGCCGGTGATGTTTTTCGCCTTGTTGCGGTAGAACCCGGTCGACTTCACGAGCTTCTCGACGGTCGGGATCCGGGCCTTCGCGAGCGCCTCGGCCGTCGGGTATTTGGCGAAGAGCGCGGGCGTCACCTTGTTGACCATCTCGTCCGTGCACTGGGCCGAGAGGATCGTCGAGACGATCAGCTCGTAGGGGTTCCCGTGCGCGAGCGCGCAGCGCACGTCGGGGTACTCGCCGCGGAGGCGCTTCACGACCGTCTTCGCCCACTCGTTCACTTGGCCACCGCCTCGAGGAACCCCTTCGCGTCGCGCGTGTTGGGGACGTCCTCCGCGCCGAGCCCGCCGTGCCGCGCCGCGAGGACCCCCCAGCGGACGAGATCCAGGTCCTTCTCGCCGTGCGCGTCGGGGCAGATGGGCACCTTGATCCCCAGCTCTCTCGCGCAGGCGTGGAGCGCGGGGTCGAGGTCGAGCCGCCACGGGTTCGCGTTGAGCTCGACCGCGGTGCCAGACTCCGCGGCGGCCAAAAGCACGCGCTCCATGTCGACCGCGTAGGGGTCGCGCCGGAGCAGCAGCCGCCCGGTCGGGTGGCCGAGGATGTCGACGTGGGGGTGGCGGACCGCTTTGAGGATCCGCTCGGTCATCGCGTCCTCGTCCTGGCCGAACGAGGAGTGGACCGACGCGATCACGAAGTCGAGGCCCTGGAGCACGTCGTCGGGGTAGTCCAGCGTGCCGTCGGGGAGGATGTCGACCTCGGTGCCGCGCAGGACCGGGAACTTGGGGTTCGCGCGGTTCCACGCCTCCACCTCGGCGCCCTGCGCCTCGAGCCGCTCGATCGTGAGGCCGTTCGCGTACTGCGCCGACCGGCTGTGGTCGGAGAGCGCGAGGTAGCGGTAGCCGCGGGCGCGCGCCGCCTCGGCGAGCTGGGAGAGGGAGAGGCGACCGTCGCTCCACGTCGTGTGGGCGTGGACGAGGCCTTGGATCGCGTCGAGGGGGAGGATCTCGACCGGCGTCTCGCCGTCGCAGACGTGGCGCCGCTCGGGCGGGACCGGGAAGAGCCCGCGCGAGGCGTAGATCTCCTCCTCGCTCCCTTCCGTGCCCGCGCGGGCGAGGACCCGCTCGACGTGGTCCCTGGGCCCGGTCTCCTCGAAGAGCGTGCGGACGAGCGCCTCGCGGGGGACGAGCCGGACGCGGATCTCGGGGAGGAGGCCCCTCGGGAGGACCCACGCGTCGCCCTGCCGCTCGGCGCGGGGGAGCGAGATCGCGTCGGGGGACCCGGCGGCGACGATCGTGATCAGATCGATCAGGGGCTCGCCGCGGCGGAGGGGGCCCGCGACCTGCGCGTCGGTAAGGCCGAGGCGGGCGATCGTCTCCAGGGCGAGGCGAAGGGCATCGTCCATGCGGAGGCGGCCGCGGCTGCGCTCGACGAAGGCGATGCCGTCCCGGACCTTCTCGGCGGACCGGTCCCCGAACCCCTTCAGCTTCGCGAGCCGGCCGTCGTGCGCGGCCGCCTTGAGCTCCTCGAGGCTATCCACCTTGAGCTCCTGGAGGACGGTGTGGAGCCGTTTCGGGCCGAGGCCGGGGACGTGGAGAAGCTCGGGGAGGCCCCTCGGGACGCGGGCGTGGAGCTCCTCGAGCCGGGCGCAGGTGCCGCGGTCGACCAGCTCGGCGACGGCCGCTTGGGTCTTCGGGCCGATGCCCCGCTTCTCGGCGAGGCGGCCCAAGGCGGCGAGGTCGGCGGCGGACTCCTCCATGCGCTCGATCTGCCAGGCGAGGCGGCCGTAGGCTTGGGCCCTGCCCTCGTCCTCGCCGAGGACGCGGAGGAGGAGCTCGATTTCGCGGAAGACGTCCGCGATCTCCCGGTTGGAGAGGCCGGCCATCCGCGGGCATGGTACGCGACCCGGCCAGATCGCTGGGGGCTCCGGGGGCCGGGAGCTGGAGCTCGGGGGGAGCGGGCGAACGCCCGGCCGTCGCGGTGGTTTGACAAAGGGCCGCGATTGTTTCCAATACCCCTTCTGCGCCCTCTTAGCTCAATGGTAGAGCAGCGGATTCTTAATCCGGAGGTTGTAGGTTCGAGTCCTACAGGGGGCACCAGTCGCACAAGCCCGCCTCGGCGGCCGGAAATCCGCGCCGCAGGCGGGCTCGAACCGGCTCGCCGCTACGTCCGCGACGCGGTCGACCAGCGCGTGTCGTCCATCTTCAGCCGGAAGCGGACCTTGCCGCCCCGGCGGACGCCGACGAGCACGCCCACCTTCCGGTAGCCGCTCTTCTCGACGCCCTTCTGGGAATCGAGGTTCACGTGGTCCACGTACCCGAAGAGCGCCTTGGCTCCCGTCATCTCGAGCACCTTCAGGTGCCGCAGCGCCTGGAAGCCCGCGCCCCTGTACTCCGGCGCCGTGTACCCCTTGTAGTTGTAGACCACGTCGTCCGCGAGGTTCACGTGGAACCCCCAGACGATCTCCGTCAGCGGCGTCGGCGCCACCCACGTGTAGCCCGCGAGCTTCGTGCCGTCGTGCTGGAGCAGGCACTTGTGGCCCCGCTCGAACGCCGCGACGATGTCGTCCCGGATGTGCGCCGGCAGGAGCGCCCGCAGCGCCATCAGGTCCTCGCGCGTCGCGAACTTGAAGACGTGCCCCTTCGCCGCCTCGACCGCCTTTGACGCAGGCCGCGGCGTCGCCAGGACATAGAGGAAGTTGCGCGTGCACTGCCCGCCCGGCACCCACCAGAGGATCCGGCGCGCGACGAAGAGGGAGAGCCCCCGCATGCCGTGGACCTTCCTGATCTGCCGCATCCGGCGCAGGATGTGGCCCGCCCCCTTGTCCTCGGGGGACCTCGCCTGCGCCTTCAACGGCTCTTCCACGGACACGCCGGTCATTCCCGCCTCCGCCCCCCGGGGCCCAGGGCTTGGGGGGGCCTGCCGGTACTATCGGGCCTCAAGAGGTACGCCCTGAAGCACGAGGGATCTTGGCGCGAGCCTTCCCGGGGGAGCCGGGATTGAGCCACATCGACTGCCGCCGCGAGGGCGCGATCGGGTACGTCGTCCTCAACCGCCCGGAGAAGCTCAACGCGTTCGCGGGCACCATGCGCGAGGACATCCTCCGCGCGCTCGAGGACCTGGAGCGGGACAGGTCCGTCCGCGTCGTGATCGTCACGGGCGCGGGCCGCGGCTTCTGCGGCGGCGGCGACGTGCGCTACATGAAGGAGCTGCGCGAGAAGAACGACGTCGCCGACTTCTCGCGCATCCTCGACGCCGCCAACGCGTGCGTGCGGAAGCTCCAGAACTACGGCAAGCCGACGATCGCGGCCGTCAACGGCGTCGCGGCGGGCGGCGGCGCCAACCTGGCGCTCTGCTGCGACATCCGCCTCGGCTCGACCGACTGCTCCTTCACGCAGAGCTTCGTGAAGATCGGGCTCGGCCCGGACTGGGGCGGCAGCTTCCTTCTCCCGCAGATCGTCGGCCGCGACCGCGCGAAGGAGCTCCTCCTGACCGCGCGCCTCGTGAAGGCCGACGAGGCGCTCCGCCTCGGCCTCGTCCACGAATTGCACGCGCCGGCCGCGCTGATGGACGCCGCGAAGGCGCTCGCCGCGCGCCTCGCGCAGGCCTCCCCGCACGCGGTCGTCGCGATCAAGGGGGCCACGCGTGCGCACGGCCTCGACCAGGCGCTCGAGTACGAGCGGAGCGCGCAGTGGCGCTGCTTCCTGACCGACGAGGCGTACGAGGCCTTCGGCAGGTTCGCCGCCAAGAGCGAGAAGAAGTAAGGGGGGCCGGGGGGCACGGCGCGGCGTTCGCTGCGCGTCCGCCCACGCGCGGCCCGGCGGCGTCCCGCTCCGGGACACCGGCCCCCGAAGCCCCCCCGCATCGCCCCGCGGAACGCGCTTTGCGCCATGCCCCGGTTCGAGGAATCCAGGTGAACCGGATGGACAAACAGGCTCCGTGCGAAGCCCCCGAGGTCGGCGCGCAAGGACGGCCGCTGACGCTTCGCGTCGCGTCCGACCGCGCCGCGGCGAAGGCCGCTTGGGACCGGCTCGAGGCGATGACCCCGCACATGGGCGCGTTCGCGACCTACGCCTGGCACGACGCGTGGTTCACATGCGTCGCGCCCGACGCCAAGCCGGCCGTGCTGCTCGCCGCCGAAGGCGACGGGAACGTGGTTTCGCTCGCGCCCTTCTGCGCGATGCCGTGGCGGGACCTCGGCCTGAAGCTCCCCGCGTTCCGGTTCTCGGGCGTCGACGTCGTGAGCGCGGACTACATGGACCTCCTCGCGGAGCCCGCGCGCCGCGCCGAGGCGCGCGCGCTCGTGCTCGACCACCTGACGGGCGTCGTGCGCTCCGGGAAGCTCGTCGTGCTCGCGGAGATCGTGCGGGGCTCGGAGATGGACGAGGCGCTCACCCTCTGGCTCGCGCGGAACGGGTTCCGACACCGCGTCCAGGAGGAGCGCGTCTGCCCCTACCTCGACCTGCCGCCGACCTTCGACGCCTACCGCGCGAGCGTCTCGAAGAACACCCGTTCGCTCCTCGGCCGCCGCGCGCGCCAGCTCGAGGAGGCGGGGTGCGAGCTCCGCCGGATCGGCGGTCGCGACGAGGTGGGGCGGTTCCTCCCGCGGCTTTTCGAGCTCCACGAGGCGCGCTGGCGGCAGATGGGAGAGACCGGGACGTTCATCCGTCCCGGCTTCAAGGAGTTCCTGGGCGAGTTCGTCGCCCGGGCGCCCGCGAGCGTCGAGCCGTTCGTGTGGGCGCTCTACGAGAAGGACCAGGCGATCGCCGGGCTCCTCTTCTTCCGATTCGGCGACACGGTCGTCTACTACCAGGGCGGCTGGGACCCCGCCTCGCCGCACGCGCGCCTGAGCCCGTCGTTCGCGCTGATGTCCAAGGCCATCGCCGGGGCGATCGCCGACGGCTGCAAGACCTTCGACTTCCTCCGCGGCGACGAGGGCTACAAGAAGAAGTTCACGTCGACCAGCCGCCGCACCTACACGCTCCTCGTGGCCGGCGGGTGGAGGAGCCGCGCGTACCTCTCGCTCCTGCGGCTGAAGGACGCGGTCAAGCGCCGCCTCGCGAAGCCGGCGCCGTCCGTCTGGGACGAGTAGGGGCTCCGGGGAGCGGCCTCCTGGGGGGCCGGATAGAATCGCGCGGGTGCAGGGAGGCTCGGAGGACCACCGGGAGGCGGCGGAAGCGGCCTTCGCCCTCTACCTCGCCCGGATGGGCAAGGGGGAGCAGGTCGACTTCGAGAGCTTTTGCGGCGAGCGGCCGTCGATCGCCGTCCCCCTCCGCGAGATCCACGCGGCGTGGCAGGCCCAGCGGCCCCCCTCGCGGTCGGGGGAGCGCCTGTCGCTGCGCGCGTTCATGAACCGCCGCCCGGCCGTCGAGCTGGATCCCGAGGCGCCGAAGGACGTCCCGAGCTCGGGCGTCCGCGACCGGTTGAGCCACCTCGCCGCCCGCTCCGACCGGTACGAGCTGCGCGACGAGATCGCCCGCGGCGGCATGGGCGTGATCCTGAAGGTCTGGGACAAGGACCTGCGGCGCACGCTCGCGATGAAGGCCGCCTTCTCGGGCATGCCCGACCCGAAGGACCCGACCTCGCTCCCGCAGGTGACCCGCTTTCTCGAGGAAGCGCAGATCACGGGGCAGCTCGACCACCCGGGCATCGTCCCGGTGCACGAGCTGGGCCTCGACGAGGAGGGGCGCATCTTCTTCACGATGCGCCTCGTCCGCGGGCAGACGCTCGACGAGGTGATCCGGCTCGCCCGGGCGGACAAGGAGGGCTGGAACCGGGCGCGCGCGCTCGACGTGATGGTGCGCGTCTGCGAGGCGATGGCCTACGCCCACAGCAAGGGCGTGATCCACCGGGACATCAAGCCGTCGAACGTGATGGTCGGGAAGTTCGGCGAGGTCTACGTGATGGACTGGGGCCTCGCGAAGGTGATCGGCCGCCCCGACGTGCACGGCTCGCGCCTGAACGAGAGCGTGGCGCTCCTGCGCACGCAGGTGCGGACCGACCGGGCGGAGGACATCTCGCGAACCCCGAACAGCCCCTACCTGACGCTCGAGGGAACGATCGTCGGCACGCCGCCCTACATGCCGCCGGAGCAGGCGGAGGGGCGGATCGACGCGCTCGACCCGCGCTCGGACGTGTACAGCGTCGGCGCGCTCCTCTACACGCTGCTCACCGGCCGCATGCCCTACGTGGACCCGAACGGGAGGGCGGCCGCGGCCGACGTGATCGTGCGCCTGCTCGCGGGGCCGCCGGAGCAGGTGCACACGATCGACCGCACGGCCCCGCCGGAGCTCGTCGCGATCTGCGAGAAGGCGATGGCGCGCCGGAGGGAGGAGCGCTACGAGAACATGGTCGGGATGGCGGAGGACATCCGCGCCTACGTCGAGGGGCGCGTCGTCCGGGCCCACCGCACGGGCGCCATGGCGGAGTTCCAGAAGTGGGTCGTGCGCAACAAGGCGACCGCCGCCGCCGTCGCCGCGCTGCTCCTCGTCGCGCTGGGCGGCAGCATCTTCGTCGCGTGGCAGCAGCGCAGGAAGGTGGACGAGGTCAGCCGGGCGGAGGCGCTCGAGAAGGACGCGCGTGCGCTCGCCGAGCTCCATGCGAACGAGGCGCTCGCGAACGCGGAGACCGCGCGCGTCAACGCGAAGCGCGCGGAGCGGCAGAGCTACCTCGCGAACCTCGCCGCGGCGCACGCCTCGCTCCGCATGCACGAGACGCGCGAGGCGAAGCAGCTCCTCGCCGCCTCGCCGGAGGCGCTCCGCGGGTGGGAGTGGCGCCATCTCGAGCTCAGCGCCGACACCGCGCTCCGCGTGCTCGACGCGCACCGCGGCAAGGTCACGGCCGTCGCCATCACGGCGGACGGGGCGCGCGTCGCGTCGGGCGGCGAGGACCGGACCGTGAAGGTCTGGGACGCGGCCGACGGGCGGTTCCTGCTCGCGCTGCCCGGCGCGCCCGACACCCCGGTGACCGCGCTGGCCTTCGCCCCCGACGGCCGTCTCGCGGCCGCGGCCAAGGACGGGCTCGTGCGCATCTGGGACGTGGACGCGGGCCGGCTCCTCGGCACGATGACGCACGACTCGGTCGTCGCCTGCCTCGCCTTCGGGCCTGCCGGCGACCTCATCGCGACCGGGACGGACGATGGCGCCCACGTGTGGGACGCGCGCGCGTTCCGGCGGATCGGCGAGGCGGGCAAGGGCGTGCCCGTGCACGGCGTCGCCTTCGCGCCCGACGGCTCCTATTTCGCCGCCGCGACCGACGAGGGGGTCGCGATCTGGGACCCGGCGACGCTCGGGAAGGTCCGGGGCGTCGAGCTCCCGGAGGGGGCGACCTCCGTGGCCGCGTCGCCGACGCGGGTCGCGGCCGGGTCGAACGACAGCACGGTCGCGCTCATCGACCCCGCGACGGGCACGATCGAGGTGCTCCGCGGCCACGAGGACCCGGTCGGCGCGCTCGCGTTCATGCCCGACGGGAAGCGGCTGGTGACGGCCTCCTACGACAAGACCGTGCGGGTGTGGGGCGCGGACGGCGAGCAGCTTGCGGTCTTCCAGGGCCACGACGAGTCGGTCCTGACGGTCGGGTGCGTCGACGGCCTCGTCGTCTCGGGCGCGGCCGACGGCACGATCCGGCTCTGGGCGCCGCGCACCGGCGGCGCCGTGGTCACGCTCCGCGGGACCGGGGACTTCCTCTCCGCGGTCGCCTTCGACCCCCAAGGCGACGTCCTCGCCGCGACGTCGGCGGGCCAGGGCGAGATCCGTCTCTGGGACGCCCGGACGGGCGCGCCGCTCCGCTCCATCGAGGAGGGCGGGGGGCTCTCGTCGCTCGCGTTCAGCCCGGACGGCGCGCGCATCCTCGCGGGCGGCGACGAGGACGCCACGGGCCGCATCCACGACGCGAAGACGGGCGCGCTGCTCCGGCGGCTCGAGGGGCACGCGTCGTCGGTGAAGGCGGTCGCCTTCTCGCCGGACGGCAGGCGCGCGGCGACGGGATCCGCCGACCGCACGATCCGCATCTGGGATGCCGAGACGGGCGCGTCGCTCGCGGTGCTCGCGGCGCCCGAGCGCGTGAACGTCGTCGTGTTCAGCCCGGACGGCAAGCGCCTCCTCGCCGGCTACCACGACGGGAGCGCGGCGATCTGGGACGTCGAGGCGGGCAAGGTGGCCGTGCCGATCGCGGGGCACGGGGGGCCGGTCCTGTGCGCCGCGTACGATCCCCGGCGGGACCGCATCGCCACCGGCGGCGAAGACCACATGATCCGCTTCTGGGATGCGGCGACCGGCGAGCCCGGGCCGGTGCTCGCGGGCCACGCGGGCGCGGTGAGCGCGCTCGCGTTCTCCGGCGACCGGCTGCTGTCGGGCGGCCACGACAAGACGCTCCGCGTGTGGGACACGGCGACGGGCGACCAGCTGCTCCGGGTCCTCGCCCACGACAACTGGGTGACGGGCGTGGCGATGACCGCGGACGGCACGCGCGTGGCCACCTGCTCGTTCGACGCGACCGCGAAGCTCTGGCGCGCGTCTCCCAAGGGAGGGTGAGGGCGCGCGGGGGAGAGGGGGGCGCAACGCGCTGCCCCCGGAGCCCCCTCTATTTGCCTACGGCTCCTGCTCGGCCTCGCCCGGCGTGCCCACCAGCGGATAGCCCGCCTCGCCCGGCTTCTTGCCGTCGATCATGAGGACGCTCACGCCCTTCGGGACATCCTTCGCGGCAACGACCGAGATCGCGCCCTCGCCCCTCGCCACCTGCTCGCCCGCGGCCTTCGCCGACGGCACGTAGGAGGGCTTCGCCGAGATCTCGCCGCTGAAGAGCCGCCGCACCCAGTACTTCTGGAGCTTCTTGTGGCTCATGCGGTAGACCTTCTGCAGGAGGACGTCGTACTCGTCGGTGTTGCTCTGCGGCAGGTAGACGTCGCAGCGCTTCTTGTCCGGCCAGTACTCGCGCTCGACCTTCAGGTAGGCCCGCAGCTCCGCGAGCGTCACCTTCGTGACCGGGTTCTTCGGGTGGACGATCACGGCCAGCTCGAGCGGCTCCTTCTTCGGGGCCTCCTCCGGGCGCGCGGCCGCGAGCGCCGTGCAGCAGAGGAGGAGAAGCGCGCGGTAGGCCATCTCAGAACACGAAGGACAGCTGGAAGCCGACCCTAATGTAACCCTTGTCGCTGACGACAAGGGCCGCATCCCGCTGTTCGCGCTCCCCGAAGCCGATTTCGATCTTGATCGCGGCGTTCTCGAGGAAGTCGAACCGGACGCCCGTCACGATCTCCCAGACGTCGAGGTCCCGGTTGACCGGGGAATAGTACGCATCCCCGGCGTCCATGTCCCGGATGTCGAACCGGAAATAGGGGGTCCACTCGTCGTTCAGGCTGTAGCCGATCTGGAAGTACCCGGTGTAGTGGTCGTAGTCCTGGTCGCTCGTGCGGTCGTCGTCGGTGATGAAGGCGAACTCGGAGAGGATCTGGATCCGCTCCCCGCGGTAGTCGACCTGGATCGACGTGATGACCTGGCCGATCGAGTGGATCCGCGCGGGGTCGACCTCGTTCGGCGGGATCTCGTCCCAGCGCACGAAGAGCCCGATCCAGAGCGGGTGGGTCCCCATCGGCTCGAACCCGAGCCCCGCGGTGATGGCCTTCTGGTCGTTGTGGTCGGAGAACTCCTCGACGTCGGTCACCTGCGGGCCGCGGCCGTTCGAGAGGAAGAACACGTACGTAAGCCGGCCCTTCGCGAACGGCACGGCGCCGCGCGCCTCGACGCCCGCCTCGTGCATGGGGATGATGCCCCCGTCGCCCTCGAAACGCGCGATGAACGGCCGCGTGATCGTGAGCTCGAGCCACTTGCCGTGGTGGTAGAGATTGTTCCAGCGGGAGATGGGGCCGTGCTCGAGCCCCAGCTTGAGCTGGAGGAGGTCCGAGAACTTCCACGCCCCCCAGAGGCGCTCCTGGTCGAACTTCGACGCGTCCGTCGTCGTCCCGACGGTCGAGAGGAAGACCGTCTCCGAGAGGACCTGGAAGTGGTCGCCGACGCGGGCCGTGAAGAAGAGGTCAATCCCGCCGTCGAAGAAGAAGGCCTCGCCGCGGTTCGGGAGCGAGGGGCTCGCGTAGTTGAGGCCGGTGTCGCCGAAGAGCTGGAAGATGCCCCAGACGTTGCCGCGCTTGACGACGAGGTTCAAGCCGAGCCCCTCGATCGCCGCCTCGACGTCCTTCGAGGTCTGCTGCTGCGCGCCCTCGAGGTTGTCGACGCGCTGGCGGAGCTCCGCGTTCTCCTTCTCGAGCGCGTCCATGCGCGCCCCGTCGTCCTCCGCGGCCGCGAAGGCGGCGACCGCGAGGAGGAGGAGGAGGGTCCGGCCGGCCATGAGCGGCCTATTGGGGAAAATCACCCTCGGAAAGTCAACCGGTTTCCGGCGGCTCAAGCGGACCGGGCCATTTTCCGAAGAGCGGGGGGGACGAGGAGATGATCGGGGAGACACACGAGGCGTCGACGCTTCTGGATCTCAAGCGCGAGATCCGGCGGCTCCACGGCTGCGCATCGGAGTTCGAGCGCTTCGTGACGCTTCCGGAGGTCCCGGGCCGGGCGCGCCGGGTCGTGGCGGTCTTCGGGCTCAGGGAGCACCCGTCGCGCCGGTGCTACGCCTGGCTGGAGCGATCGATCACGGGCACGGAGTGCTTCGCGGTCCTCCACGGGGTCGAGGTCTCCGGGCCGGAGGAAGCCGTGCACCACGTCGCGAAGGTGGAGCGCGCGACCCGGGAGCGCTGGGCCCAGGAGTACGCGTAGCCGCTCCGCAGGGGCAGGGTCTTGGGGGGCCGGGGGGCGGCCCCCGGACCCCCTCCGCCTTCGCCTACGAACAGCCGCTCGTGGCGCCGCAGGTCAGGCACTTGAGGCACGTGCCGTTGCGCACCAGCGTGAACTGGCCGCACTCCGAGCACGGATCCCCTTCGTAGCCCAGGAGACGCGCGCGGCGGACCTGCTGGAACACCGTGGGCTGTGCCGCCTGCGCCTGCGCCGCCTCGAGCACGGAGACCTGACGGACGGCGGGCGAGCGCAGTGGGATCGAGAAACCCCCCGGCTCCGGCGACGCCGCGGCGGGCGCGGAGGCCTCGTCATGGCCGTGCCCGTTGCCGTTGCCGTTCCCGTTGCCGTTGCCGCTCCCGGTGGTGCGCGCGGGGATCTGCCCGCCCTCGACCGTCTCCTCGGAGACGAAGTCGGGGGCCTCGGCGGTGCCGAGCGCCTCCGGCCGCAGGTCCTCGGGCGTGACCTGGCCGAGGTCGTCGCGGCCGAGGTAGGTGATCGCGAGCTCGCGGAAGATGTAGTCGATGATCGAGGTCGCGAGCTTGATGCGGTCGTTGCCGACGACCGGCCCGCTCGGCTCGAACCGGCTGAAGACGAAGGCGTCGATGTACTCCTCGAGCGGGACGCCGTACTGGAGCCCGAGCGAGATCGAGATCGCGAAGCAGTTCATCAGGCTCCGGAAGGCCGCGCCCTCCTTGTGCATGTCGATGAAGATCTCGCCGAGCGTTCCGTCCGTGTATTCGCCCGTGCGCAGGTAGACCTTGTGGCCGCCGACGACGGCCTTCTGCGTGTAGCCCTTGCGCCGCTGCGGCATGCGGCGCCGCTTGGCGAGGTAGCGATAGACGATCTTCTCGACGATCTTCTCCGCGCGGGTCTTCTCCTCGCCGGCGGCGAAGAGCGCGACGGAGTCGTCGGCCGTCGAATTGAGCGGCTGGGAGAGCTTGCTGCCGTCGCGGTAGAGCGCGTTCGCCTTGGTCCCGAGCTTCCACGAGAGGAGGTAGGCTTCCTTCACGTGCTCGACCGTGGCGTCGTTCGGCATGTTGATGGTCTTCGAGATGGCGCCCGAGATGAACGGCTGCGCCGCCGCCATCATGCGGATGTGCGCCTCGGTCGAGAGGGAGCGCTTCCCCTTGCGCCCGCAGCGGTTCGCGCAGTC